>JAMDBG010000007.1 GCA_023487865.1 Deltaproteobacteria bacterium
TTAGGAGCTGTCGGCCTTCTCCAATCCCCGCGCGGGCGGGATCATCGCCATCTCCGTCGACGAGGGGGACGATCTGATCGATGTCCAGCTCACCCTCGGGAACCAGGACATCTTCCTCGGGACGCGGAAGGGCAAGTCGATCCGTTTCAAGGAGGACGATGTCCGCGACATGGGCCGGACGGCACGGGGCGTCCGGGGGATCATGATGGCCGCGGATGACCGCGTCGTCGGGATGGAAATCCCGACCGCGGGAAACACCATCCTCACCGTCTCCGAAAAGGGGTACGGAAAAAGGACGGACATCGCCGAATACCGCCTCCAGTCCCGGGGGGGGAAGGGGACACTCAACCTGAAGACGGATAAGGTGGGTGATGTCTCCGGCATTCTCCAGGTCACCGGGAATGAAGACATCATGCTGATCAGCGACGCGGGCCGGATCGTCCGCATGCGCGCCGAGGAGGTGCGCGTCATCCATCGGAGCACACAAGGGGTGCGCCTGATCGATCTCGATGAGAACGAAAAACTGGTCGGGGTCGCCCGCGCCGAACGGGAAGAGGAGCGGGAGAACGGCGAGACGCCGGAAGAGCTTCCGGAGGATGCGCAGTTGGCGCTTGCCACGGAGATCAACCCGGAGGAAGAAGAGGCTGGCGGGGAGGAGAAGGGATGAACCCCCTCCGCCGGGCGGCCCTCAGCCTGAGCATCCTGCTTGTCGTTGCCTGCATGCCGAAAGAGATCCCCCCGCCGCTGCCGCCTCCGCCTCGGCCGGCGAAGATTGCCGTCGTTCTCGGAGCGGGCGCATCGCGGGGATTTGCGCACGTCGGCGTCCTCAAGATTCTCGAATCGCAGAAAGTTCCTATCCACCTGATCGTCGGGACCAGTTCGGGGAGTTTCGTGGGGAGCATCTGTGCTTACGGCTACGATGCCTTCCAGATCCAGCAGATGGCCCTCGCCATCCAGAAGGATGACGTGGTGGACCTGACCATCCCCGATAACGGTTTCGTCCGCGGGGAAAAGCTGGAGAGTTTCGTCAACCGGGCGGTACGGCATTCCCCCCTCGAGCGGTTGAGGATCCCCTTCCTGGCGGTTGCCACGAACGTCCAGACCGGCGAGGAGACCGTCTTTGTGACAGGGAACACCGGGAAGGCCGTCCGGGCGAGTTGTTCCGTCCCCGGGATTTTCCAGCCGGTCCGGATCGGTGAGAAGACCTATGTGGACGGGGGGGTGGTCAGCCCCGTCGCGGTGAATGCGGCGCGAAACGCAGGCGCCGATGTCGTCATTGCCGTCGATATCTCCGCCGGTGTGGCGGGGACCCTTCCCCAGGGGACCCTGGAGACGATCCTCCAGTCGATCGACATCATGTATGCCAAGATCTCGGCGACGCAGATCAGGAACGCTGATGTGGTCATCCGCCCCCGGGTGAACCACATCAACTCGAGCGACTTCGAAAGAAGGCACGAGGCGATCCTCGAAGGGGAAAAGGCGGCCGCGGCAGCCATGCCCCGGATCAACCAGATCCTGGGCAAGCTCCGCCAGGAGGGCCGCCTGCCGTGAGGGAGCCGACCACAGGCAAAAAGACAGTGGCCGTGCGGTCGGAAAGCCCCGATCCTATTGCCCGGTCAGGAACTTCCGGACAGCCGTTCCCATCTGGCGGAAGGCCTCTCCGGTCTTTTTACCGGCATCCCGGAACCACTCACCGAGGGTGCGGCCCTTTTTTTGTGCCTCCCGCTTGGTTTCCGTTATCCCCTCCTTGATCCCTTTGCCGACCTCCCGCGCTTCCTCCTTGATCTTTTTTCCGGCTTCCTTTGTCCCTTCCTGGACGGCCTGGCCGGTCTGCCGCCCCTTTTCCCTGATTTCCCGCCCGACCTCCTTCACTCCCTGTCCGACTTCCTTTGCCCCCTCCTTGATCCCTTTGCCGACCTCCCGCGCTCCTTCCTTGAAGCCGCTATCGGCGGCCGGGCAGGGGACGGCCCATAGGATCACCATCATTACGACGATCACGATTGTTCGCATAAGAGCCCTCCTTATATCGGGATGGTTTCCAGTGTATCACGATGGCGGGGGATCTACAAGGAGCGCCCCGCAGCGGTTGGCCACGGAGACCTGCGGTCCGGCCGCCTGCCGTCCTGCCCTCGGGATCGGCTGCCGATCCGGATACCAGCGTCGACGTCAGTGGCGACCAACCTCCCCGGTGACTCCTTCGGGAGTATCTGCTGTAAAGGGGATCAGCCGATCTGATTCGTGAGATACTGTTCCACCAATTCCAGCATGGTGCTGATTTTGAAAGGTTTTGAAAGGCAGGGGTAGCCGTATTTCAGGACGTCTTCGTTTAAATCGTGTTTCACCTTTTTTAAGCCAAAAAAGCCGCTGATATAGATCACTTTAATTTTTGGATTGTCCCGGCGGATCTTTTTCACCAGTTCTATCCCGCTCATGATGGGCATGATCACATCGGTAAAAACCAAATCCGGCTTGAATTGGAGAAAGGTTTGGTGACCCTCTTCCCCGTCCAGCGCCACTCGTACATCATATCCTTCCATGATAAATACGTCGCGAAAGGTTTCCTGGAGACCGAACTCATCTTCCACAACCAGGATTTTTTTCTTCGTGTGGGCTTCCTCGACCAAGCCCTTCTTCAGCAGGCCGATCAATGCTTCATCATCTATGCAGTTGATCAGCTCACTGATGCGGTTAAGCCGCTGCTGAAAGCTTTTTGCTTTTTTTTCATTGCCGGGATTCAAATCAGGATGATACACCTTGCTCAACAAATGATAGCTCGACTTGATATACGACAACGCACTGTGATGACCCAGGTCAGAATAAATTTCCCGGGCTTTATCCAGCAGTCCGAGAAAAATCAGTTCTCGCTCCAGCAGTATTAATTTTTCCATCTCTTTCGCCCATCCCTATTTTTTGACCAACCGTGACGGCAATTTTGATCAGAAAACCGAGATGACGTGGCTCGGATTTTCATTCCGCGGAATATTGGTGAAAAGTGAACCATATGTCAAGAACAAATTCGATTTTGTTACTCAGTTCATGAAATGACGGCCTCGCTTCCCCATGCGCCGTACTTTCTTAACGAAATCGATCCGCTAAAGACAGGCAAAGCCCGATCTTGGGTCCGATGCCATACCGATCTACGATGATCATTGACGGCGGACCGGCATGCCGATATAATCTCCTGCAGGTGGACAGGGAACCTTACATCCGGTCCGCAGTCCAAGCTGCGGGAAATTTGAACCGGAAAGATTCAAGAGGAGGTAAAACATG
>JAMDBG010000101.1 GCA_023487865.1 Deltaproteobacteria bacterium
CGGTTTGGTTAGAATCAGGCGATCCCCGGGTCTGGCCCCATTGTTGAACAGGATCTTCTCGGGGTGGATGACGCCGGTGACCGAAAGGCCGTACTTCGGTTCATTGTCCTCCACACTGTGCCCCCCGATCAAAAGGACGCCCGCCTCCCGCATCTGGTCCAGGCCGCCGCGGAGAATCTCCCGGAGGATTTTTACATCCATCGTCCGGATCGGAAAGCAGACGATGTTCATTGCCGTCACCGGCCTGCCCCCCATCGCATAGATGTCGCTGAGCGCATTGGTCACGGCAATCCGGCCGAACGTGTAAGGGTCGTCGACGATCGGGGTGAAGAAATCGACGGTCTGGATGATGGCCAGATCCTCGCGGAGTCGATAGACCCCTGCGTCTTCCGCATGCTCCATCCCCACGATAAGATTCGGATCGGTGATGAGCGGCAGATCCTTCAGCGCTTCGTGCAGGTCGCCCGGACCTATCTTACAGGCTCACCCCGCCCCTTGGACCGTTTCGGTCAAACGCACTTTTGTCTGTTCATCCATTGCGGATCCCCTTGAATGTCCCTCTCTTTAAGGAGGGCGTCCATCCGGACCTTTCCCCTATAGCAAAGATCGACGCCGATTGCGAGGCTAAAATAGAGAGTTGTCGGTGTCCATCAATCGATCCGACGGCCCAGGACGATCACTCCCGTTTGCTTATCCGTATCAATTATGTTATGGACACCTCCGAGGTATTTTACATGTCACAGAGATTGAGATATTACAGCACCAACCGTCACCTGGATCAGGTTCCCGGCATCACCCCCTTCAAGGAGACGGTTTCTTTCAAAGAGGCCCTGCTCATGGGTCAGGCGCCGGACGAGGGGCTGTTCATGCCCGAGCAAGTCCCGGTCCTGCCTGTCGACAGATTCAAAGCCCTCAAAGGGGCGCCCTATACCGAAGCGGCCATGCTCGTGGCGGAGGCCTTTCTTGCGGATGAACTTCCCGCCGCTTCGCTGCGGCGGATCATCGATGACGCCTACGACTTCCCGGTGCCGCTGGAGAATGTTTTCGCCCGCAAATACATCCTGCGCCTCGATCAGGGACCGACGGCGTCCTTCAAGGATTTCGCCGCCCGGATGATGGCCCGCCTCATGAGCGCCTTCCGCGAACCGGGGAAGCGCCTGAATGTCCTGGTCGCCACTTCGGGGGACACGGGCAGCGCCGTGGGAGACGCCTTCCGGGGGGTGGAGGGGATCGCCGTGACGATCCTCTATCCGCGGGACGAGGTGAGCGGCCGGCAGAAGAAACAGCTCGATACGATCGGCCTGAATGTTCGAGCCGTCTCCGTGGATGGAAAATTCGACGACTGCCAGAATCTCGTCAAACAGGCCTTCTCCGATCCGAGCCTTGCAGACTTTAACCTGACCTCGGCAAACTCCATCAATTTCGGGCGCATCCTCCCGCAGATCATCTACTACATCTATACCTGGGCACAGCTCGCCCGGGAAACCGAGGCGGCCGTTTTTTCCGTCCCCTCGGGCAACTTCGGCGACGCTCTCGGCTGTGAGTACGCCCGGCGGATGGGCCTCCCCGTCGAAAAGCTTGTCATGCCGACCAACGAAAACGATGAATTCCCCCGTTTTCTGGAAACCGGCGTCTATGAGAAACTTTCACCATCGCGGGCCTGTCTGTCGAACGCGATGAACGTCGGACATCCCAGCAATCTCGCCCGCTTCTTTGCCCTCTACGGCGGCACCGTGGACCGGACCGGCGTCGTCCACAGCACCCCGGACATCGGGCAGATGAAGAAACACATCTATTCCGTGAGCATCACCGACCGGGAAACGAAAAAGACGATCAAAAGGGTCTACGATAAATACAGGGTGCTCCTTGAACCGCACGGCGCAGTCGGTTGGCGGGGGCTTGAGGTCTACCTCAAGCTGTTCGGCGACTTTCCCCTCTGCATCTCTCTGGAGACGGCCCACCCGGCCAAGTTTCCCGATGAGATCAGAGAACTCCTGGGAATCAATCCGGAACTTCCCAAGAGCATGAAGGACATCGACGAGCGGTCGGGGCGCCCGGTGTTTATGAGAGCCGACTATGGTGAATTGAGGACCTATCTGAAACGGCGTTTACAGATCACCGACTGAAGACGCCGGCAACCCGAGCGAGGACGGCAGGAAAAGAGGCTGATCCATGACACGGTACCCGAGTGTTCTTATCTGTATCCTGGCCATGTTTCTTTCGGGGGGCTCCCCTGTCGCAGGCTCCCCCTCAACGACGCCAAAAGCGAGATTGATCATCACGGGTACGGGATCGAGTATCGGCGCCATGCAGCGGATGGGTGAGGTTTTTCAAAAGAAGCGCCCCCCTGTTACTGTAAGCGTACTCCCGAGCATCGGCAGCACCGGGGGGATCAAGGCGGTAAAAGCGGGGAAGGTCGATATCGGATTCACCTCCCGTCCGCTCACTCCGAATGAGCGGAATTCGGATATCATTGAAGAACCTTACGGCCGCACCGCTTTCGTCTTCGGGGTTCAGGCGTCAAATCCGACCAACGGTTTGACGTTGACGGAGATTGAAGAGATCTATGCAAGAAAGCGCACGTCCTGGTCTGACGGAACACCCATCCGGCTTATCCTTCGTCCGAAAAACGATGGTTTCTCGGTCTATCTGGAAAGCATCAATGCCCGCTTGAAATCGGCATCAAAGCGGGCCCGCTCCATTCCCGGCGTCTACATCGGCATGACCGATCAGGAAGCGACCGCCCAAATCGAGAAAACCCCCGGTTCATTCGGTACAACTAGCACCTCTCTCATAGCGGCGGAGAAAAGAAAGATCAAAGCCCTCTCCGTCGACGGAACCGCTCCCACACTCGCCAATATTTCCATCAGCCCCGATATTTCCGCCGTGAGGTATCCCTATGCGATGACCTTGTCGCTTGTCTGCAGGAGGGATCAGTATCAGGGAGCAGTGAAGGAGTTTATCGATTTTGTTTTCTCCGCAGAAGGCCGAAAAATCCTGTCGGAAAATGGCCATGTGGCCATACCGCGTATGAGCGGAAAGTGAGGTGGCAAAGCCATTGAGCTCACAGCGTCTGCAATCGAAAGCCCCCATCACAAGGCTTATGAACCTTCTGGGCGCCTTTGCGGCATGTGTGTTCGCCATTGCAATACCCCTTTGGTACTATCTTGTTTCGATATCTGAGACGCGATATTCCCTGTCCATGGAGGTTGCCTTTCTGGCAAAATCCGTCGAACAAATCATCCAGT
>JAMDBG010000139.1 GCA_023487865.1 Deltaproteobacteria bacterium
AAAAGCGTCGTGGAGGGGGAGAGCGTGGATCTCGGGGGTCGCCCTAGCATGAAAAAAAAGCTCATAGTAGAACAGTATTCCTGGCTCCAGTGCGCGCGTATCGTCCGCGAGATCTGTGCGCGGCATTGTTTTCAGTCGGGTAATTTCGATCGCGTCATGTCGCTGATCGACAAGTATGAAAAGAAGAACAACAGGTACAGGTTCGGAGGATTGCAGGAAAACCTCCGGCGCGCAGTCGTTTCGGGAAAGGCGGGCGGTTTTTTCACCATGTTGAGTAAAGCCGGCCATTACATGGAAATGAGCGGCATACGATTGGCGGAGGTGTTCAACCAGCCTTTTAATGAAGCCGACCTCGCCGGCATAGGACCGGAATATGTGGCTGCGATCATGCAGGACGTCATGCGGGATGCGCATTACCTGCTCGAACCCGCGGACGAAGCCTCCGCTTTTTTGAAGAAAAAATCGAGGCAGGGGAAGATTCGAAGGGATTGTTTACCTATCTGCTCGGCTCGCATCTCCTCCTCGCCGGCCGGTTCGAAGAATATGACGGCTTGAGCTCCTCCGGAAAGCCGCCTCTCCTTCATGCAATGGAAAAGTCGATCAAGGGCGATGACGAGACGGCGATCTCGATATTCGAGTCTGCGCTGAAGATCATGAGAAAGACGCTCGGGAAGCGCAACGCGGTGTTCGACGATTTTTCGGACGGTCTTTTCTTCATGACCCTCATCCGTACAAACAACGCCGGTTCCTTGAAACGTGCCCGGATCTATTTATCACAGATGCTCAGGGAATCCGATTTTTCGGAACATGAATGGCCGAGCCGCTTCGGTCCGTTGTCAAACCTCTTCGACAAGGGCGGGCTCTTCCTCGGCAGGCCAAACGTCCCGCACACGATATCGAAACCCTATATGCCCTCCGACCCGTTCGGGATCTGGATCTTGATCATGACCGGCTATTGGCTCAATGCGGATGTATCGGCAGAAAATATCGGGCTGCTGAATGAGGCCTACGAGATCATGCAGACGCGGGGATATGGATGGCTCGCCTCAGAGCTCGCGGAACTGCTTTTTCGCCTGACGGGTAAGGATTCCTTCGGGACCGATGCCCGTGCGTTACGTAACGGCTGGACGTCCGCGAGCCTCATAGATGCGGTGAGAAAGACCGAACCGTGGCAGCGCACCCTCGATGCGCTGAAGACGCTCGCAACCGCACCTTCCGGAAAAAAGACGGAGGCGAGCGTGCGTCTG
Organism: Deltaproteobacteria bacterium; assembly: GCA_023487865.1. Classification (GTDB taxonomy): domain Bacteria; phylum Desulfobacterota; class Syntrophia; order Syntrophales; family UBA5619; genus JAKAFS01. Next base: position 1,248 of record JAMDBG010000139.1, read on the forward strand.
GTCTGGGAAATCCATCTGCCTGAAGACATGAGATACGGGTACGGGCTGTTTATCGAGGCAAAAGAGCGTAAGCTCCTCAAGAGCGGGCGATGGAGCACGGGAAAACGGATCAATCCCCAGTCGCTCAATGCGAGCCTTGAACACGCACTTTCAGACCAGGACCGCCTCGTTCTCAAGACTCTCGCCAGGGGGTATTCCGGGCAAAACGATATTGCCATCGAAGCGCTTGCGGAATTAGCCGGCCATCCTGCGGTCTTCTGGCGTAATGAGCCGGAAACGCGGGTCGAAATCATCCTGCAGGAGCCGCATCTCGCAGTGTCATCCAAAGGCGGTGCGTATCGGATCGCGATGGAGCCCGCCTTCGCCGTATCCGAGTCAGAGAAATACGTCATACGCAAGGAAGCCCCGGGTCGGATCGCCTTATACGCGATCAAGCCGCAGCACGTGCAGGTCGCGCGCATCCTGGGCAACACCCCTGTCTCGATTCCGGCCTCGGCCCGGGGAATGCTCCTCGATACGATCACCGCCATTTCGCCGCACCTGAGCGTCCGTACGGATATCGACGATTCGCTATCGACGTCCGAGCGCGTAGACCCTGACTCGAGGCCCGCTGTCCGGTTGTCGGACCGAGCCTCGGGACTTCGCCTCGAGTTCGCCGTACGTCCGGTTCCCGAAGGCCGGCTTTATCAAGCGGGCCGCGGCTCACAGGTAGTATACGAAACGATCGACGGAAAAACCTTTCATGCGCAACGAAAGTTTTCGGAGGAAAGGCGCCTTCTTGTGAAACTGATCGAAGAATGCCCGGTCATGGCCTCCCATGTCGAAAATCCGGCAGAACCCGTACTCATCGACGATCCCATGGAGTGCCTGGAAGTTCTCGACGAGCTCAAAAAGGCGGAACCGGGTGTGATCGTGCTCAGGCAGGAAAATAAACCGATGACTGTGACCGCGCTTTCACCCGGAAAAACTTCGTTTCGCATCCGGCCTGCTGGGGATTGGTTCGGTGTGGACGGCGAGGTCGCAATCGACAACCATCGGGTGATTTTGTTCCGGGAACTGCTCGATCTCCTGGACACGGCCCAGGGCAGGTTTATCCGCCTTGACGAGAACACGTTCCTCGCCCTTACACGGGAGTTCAAACGCAGGCTGGAGCGCTTGCGGGCTTTCTGCAGCACGAGGGGCGGTGAAACCAGGCTTCATCCTCTCGGAGCTTTTGCACTCCACGATCTGGCGGACGATATTCCCGGAGCGTCACTCTGCGAGGAATGGAAGGCGAACGTGGCCCGGATGCAATCGGTCCTGAGCGACGTCCCCTCCCAACCGTCCCCGTTTACCGGAGACTTGCGCGATTATCAGAAAGACGGATTCGTGTGGCTGGCCCGGTTGGCGGCCCTCGGCGCAGGAGCCTGCCTGGCAGACGACATGGGGCTGGGAAAAACCATCCAGGCTATAGCCCTGCTCCTTCACCGCGCCCGGGGCGGAGCGGCGCTCGTGATCGCGCCCACATCCGTGTGCATGAACTGGGTCGAAGAGATCCGCAGGTTCGCGCCATCCCTCGTACCCTCTCTGCTTTCGGAGACCGACCGCGCCGGGTGCATCACGGGTGCAGGTCCTGCGGGCGTGATCATCTGTTCCTACGGGCTCGTCAACAATGAATTGGAGCTGCTCGCAGGGAGGTCGTGGCATACTGTCATCCTGGACGAGGCCCAGGCGATCAAGAACATGGCGACCCAGCGCTCAAAGGCGGTCATGGAGCTGAAGGCAGATTTCAGGCTCGTGACCACAGGCACGCCTGTCGAAAATCACCTTGGGGAGCTGTGGAATATCTTTCGGTTCATCAATCCCGGCCTGCTCGGGACGATAGACGAGTTCCCCCGTCGTTTTGCAGCCGCCATCGAGGGGAGAAACGACCAGGAGACGAAACAAAGGCTCAAATCGGTCATCAGTCCATTCGTCCTGCGCCGCCTGAAGAGCCAGGTGCTCGATGAGCTTCCGCCAAA
>JAMDBG010000150.1 GCA_023487865.1 Deltaproteobacteria bacterium
ACACCCTGTGCCGGATAAACCGCCAAATCGCCCACTTTAAACATTTTGCCACCATTTTAAAATGTATTTTGAACTTGGTAGGTTAGCACATTTTAAATGAACAGTCAACACGATTTCATTTTCCATTATTGTCCGATAGATGTATTCTTCTTCCCGCTGCAAATCGTCGCACCGGGCAGAATAAAGGCCTTTATCTTGTTACTGCAGGAAATACTTACTCAGGGAAGAAAAAAGAGGGGGTTTCTGGCCTTATTCTTATGGCGGATTTCGAAATACAGGTACGGCTCCCCCCTGTCACCGGTTTTACCGACGAAGGCAATTCTATCACCCTTTTTGACGCGGACCTCCCCCCGAACCGTTCTCGTCCCCAGATGGGTATACACCGTTGCATAGTTATCCTCGTGCTTGATAATGATCGTCTCCCCATAGTCCTTCAGAGGGGCTGAGAAAATGACCGTTCCGGCTGCCGCTGCCTGCACGGCTGCCTCCTCGGCGGCGGCGATTCGAATGCCGTTGAAGTTCATTTTGTTGGCCTGGATGCCGAACTGGGATATTACCCTTCCCTTGACCGGCCAGATGAAACGATCCTTGTCGAACTGTATCTCATCGGGTTTCTCAACAATTTCCTTTTTTTTCACAGCCAAGTCGAGTGTTTCCGTACTTTCCGGCTTGACGGGAATCGCGGGGGCGACCCCCTCCCGCTCCGGCGTCCGGGGAAAAGTGGTGCGCCCCTTCACCGTGGCATCAACCGGCGCTTTTTCCCGGCGCTTTGCCGGTTCAGTCACCGTCTCCTTTTTTGGGAGCTCCTTGCGAAGCGTGGCAGGCGCCACTTCCGTTTTGGTTTCCGTGGCCGGCTGATCAAAAACCGGCAGTTGAACCGGGGGGACCTGCGCCCTGGCCGCGGTCATCACATCATCCACGATCTGGCTCGCATCCGGGATGAAGATCACACTGTCTACTTCGATCTGTTCGGGCTTACTGATGTTATTGATTTCCGCCAGATCTTGAAGTTTAATATGGTATGCTTTTGCGATAGCATAAAGAGTCTCCCCGCTCTTCACGCGATGATAAACACCCCGGGAGCGTTCGCTTCTGACCTGGTAACCCGAGCAGGAGAGAATCGTCACTCCGACCAGGAGCAAACTCAGCAGTTTCCATACGACAATCGAGCGCGAAAAAACCCAGAAGCAACACCTATCGGTCATCAATCGTCCCACCCGTGCTCCCCGATAAGATCCACAAAACGGCAACCGCCGAGATCCTCCTGTTTCAGATCATCCGGATTCTCCGAAAGGCGGGTCAGTTTCAACAGAACCTGAGAACCGCGGTTTCCTACGGGGATCACCAGCCTGCCGCCGATCTCGAGCTGTTCGATGAGAAGCTTCGGAATCCGCGGCGCACCGGCGGTCACCATGATGGCCGCAAAGGGTGACTCCTCGCGCCACCCGTAAGTTCCATCGCCCACCCGGATAGCCACATTGTAGTAATTGAGCGAATCGAGAATCTTCCGCGCCCGGGTCGCGAGAGCAGCGATACGTTCTATTGAAAAGACCCTCTCTGCCAACTCGGCAAGGATGGCGGTTTGATACCCGGAACCGGTGCCGATCTCGAGAACTTCTTCTTCTCCTGTCAGTTCCATCGCCTCGGACATCAGCGCTACGATATAAGGCTGGGAAATGGTCTGCTCGCGGTCGATGGGAAGGGGATTGTCGTTATAGGCCTGTTCAGCCAACACCTCATCGACGAATAGATGGCGGGGAATCTTTTCCATGGCCGCCAGGACCCTCCGATCCGCGATCCCCCTGGCACGGAGCTGACCATCGACCATCTTTATTCTCTGTTTCTGGAACCGGTCTGTCATATTCCCATCCTGCCGATGACTCCCGGGTAGACTCACACCCGTTTATTGATCAAGACCTTGACGGTCTTGCTCCGCTGGATCCACCTCTGTGTGTATGCGATGTAAATAACTACCATCAAAAGGTTATTTTTACAAGTACCAGCAGAGGACCGAAGCGTATCGGCAAACAAATAGCTGTTTTTACATAAATTTATCATAGTGGCCGATTCAATCCGCCACCCTCTTGACCCTCAGGGCAAACTGTGAGAAAAGACCCCATGCGCAGACGGGCCAGACAGGTAAAACTTGAGATGCTGGGGGAAATCCTCCATAAAATCCTTGAAAAGAGGAATATCCCTCATACCGCGACGGATCGATATCTGCTCAACATCTGGAGAAGGGCCGTCGGTCCGCAGATTGCGGCCCAGACCCACCCTGATAAGCTGAAGCGGGGGTCCCTCTTCGTCCGGGTCTCCGCACCGGTATGGCTGCATCAACTCCAATTCATGAAGGAAGAAATTCTCGGCAGGATCAATGAGCTCACGGGCAAGGATGAGATCACTCGTCTGGTTCTAACCATTGGAGAGCTCCCCACCGCCTCCTCGGTTGCTGCAGGACAACAGCCCCCAGAGCCCCCTCTTTCTCCACTGCCGGTGCGCGACCGGAACGTGATGCGGGAGAGCCTCGCGACTGTCCGGGATTCGGAACTCCGGGAGATCCTGGAACGGGTCATGACCAAGGAAATCAGTCACCGCCGCCAGCGGGAGAAGCGGAAAGCTCCCGGAAAATAGTCGCCATCTCTTTGGAATATCCCTTCATTCCCTCATAAATGTAAAGCGGGGGCAGAACGACCAACTCCTCCCGGCCTCCCTTGACCCCCTCCACAAGGCTGAACTTTCCTGCTTCATCGGGACGGGAGTGCACCATCCTCAGCCGTTTTGGTTCGATCCGGCAGCCCCTCATCCGCAAGAGTATCTCCACCATCCGTGTTGCCGGATAGATCGTGTAGACGCGTCCTCCTTCCCGAAGGGCATATCCTGCGGCGGCGAGAAAATCCGTGGCCGTACTCATAACCTCATGCCGCGCCGCGGCCTTTTCCTGATTGGGATTCATTCGCCCCGAACGGAGCCGCCGATAGGGGGGATTGAAGACCGCCACATCGAAAGACAGAGGCGCACAGAGGGTCTCAAGACGACGGATGTCCCCCTGCCGGACCTCCACACGCTGATCGAGGCCGTTCAAGGCGGCACTCCTTCTTGCCATCGTCGCCAGTTGCTCCTGGATCTCGATCCCGAGAACCCTTAGGCGGGGGTAACGGGCCGCCAGGATCAGGGCGATGATCCCGCTTCCCGTACCCAAATCGATCAGATCCTCCCCTTCATCAAGACCAGCAGAACAGGCAAG
>JAMDBG010000125.1 GCA_023487865.1 Deltaproteobacteria bacterium
TCCGTATTTTCCGCCGTCGCCAGTCAGGAGAAGCGCGATTTCTTCAACCTCGCCCGGGTCTATACCGATCTGGTCCTCAGGCCGCGGCTGCTGAAGGAGACCTTTCTTCAGGAAGGCCGCCACTTCGAATTCGGAAACGACGGTGAGATGAGCGTATCCGGCATCGTTTACAACGAGATGAGGGGCGCTTACTCCTCGCCGGACACCCTGATCTATAAAGCCATCCAGGAAAATCTCTACCCCGAGACGCCTTACACCTTCGACTCGGGGGGAGATCCGAACGTAATCCCCACTCTGACCTACGAGAAGTTCCGCGAATTCCACAGGATCTTCTATTCGCCGACCAACGCCCCCTTCTTCCTCTATGGAAATATCCCGACGGAAGAGCATATCGCTTTTCTGGCGGAGATGCTCGCCGGCTTTGACCGCGTTGTGGTGGATTCTTCCATCCTCGACCAGAACCCGTGGCGGGAACCACGGAGCATTCGCGGTTTTTATCCCATCGACCGGGAAGAAAAGACCACCGGAAAGACAACGGTCAATCTGGCCTGGATGACGGCGGAAAATACGGAGGGAGAGACGGCGATGTTCCTGACCATCGCCTCCGACCTCCTCATCGGCAGTGCCGCAGCACCTCTCCGCAAGGCCCTCATCGATTCCGGTCTGGGGGAGGATCTCTCGCCGGTCACAGGACTGGAGAGGGACCTCAAGCAGATCGCCTTCGCGGTTGGCCTCCGGGGTACCGAACCGGACAAGGCCCCGCGGATCGAGGCCCTGATTCTCGCTACACTGAAGGATGTGACGGCAAACGGTTTCGACCGCGAGCTGATCGAAGGCACCCTCCACCAGATCGAATTCCACGGGCGGGAGATGGTCCGCGGCGCTTACCCTTACGGAATCGTTCTGATGGGACGCGCCTACCATACCTGGCTTTATGACGGGGATCCCCTGACGGACATGAATTTCCCCCGCACCATCCTGTCGATCCGCCGGAAGTGGGAGGCCGATCCGGCCCTCTTCCAGAAATGTGTCCGGAAGTGGTTCCTGGAGAATCCCCACCGACTCCTCTCCGTTATGGAGCCGAGCCGGACCTTTCAGGAGGAGGGGGAGCGCGTGATCCGCGACCGCATGGCCCGTTTTCAGGAATCCCTCTCTCCTGAGGAAAAGGAGCAGATCCGGGAGGAGACCCTGGCCATGAAGCGGTTTCAGGTGGAGCCCGACCCTCCCGAGGCGGCCGCTTCCCTCCCGAAACTCTCGCTCGGCGACATCTCCCGCGAGATCGAAACGATCCCCACCGACCATGCGGCCATCGGCGGCGTCCCGGTTTTAAAACACGACCTCTTCACCAACGGTATCGCTTATCTCGATCTGGCTTTCGACGTCTCGGATGTCCCCGAGGAGCTGCAGCCCTGCCTGCCGCTCCTGGGCAAACTCACCGTCCAGATGGGGGCGGCGGGCCTCTCCTACGAGGCGATGTCCAAACGGATCGCCCTGCGAACCGGCGGCCTGGGAGCCCATCTTGCCGCCGGCCTGACCGCAGACGGCAGGAAAAACTGGCAGAAGATGTTTTTCTCCGTGAAGGCCCTCTACCGGAACGTGAATGAGGCAATCGAAATCGTTCGCGATATCCTGACGGTGGGAGACCTGGCCGATGCCGACCGGATGCGGGATCTGATTCTCGAAAAGAGGAACGGCCTGCGTGCCTCGGTCATCCCCTCGGCGCATCTTTTCGCCCAGATGGCCGCTGCGGCAGCCCTGTCCCTGTCGGCCAGGCGAAACGAGCAGTGGCACGGGCGGACCCAGCTTCGCTTCATCGCCGGGACGGCCGACCGCTTGACCGATACGCGTGCGGAGCTCCGGGAAAAATTGATGCGCCTCCGGGAGATGGTCTTCGTCAGGAATCGCCTGCACCTGAACCTGACCGCCGATGAGGAGGGACTGGAGCGCCTGACCGGGGCGGCAGGCCGGATGGTGGACACCCTTCCGGCAGGATATCCCCCGACAACGCTGCAGGAGCAGACCCGCCGCGCAGAGCACATCGGCATCGCCATCCCCGCCCAGGTCTGTTATGTCACGAAAGTCCTGACCGCGCCGCCCTACCGCGACCCGCTTTCCGCCGCCCTCTTCGTCCTGGCGAGACAACTCTCCAACGGCTATCTCTACCGGCATATCCGCGTTCAGGGTGGGGCCTACGGCGGTTCCTGCCGGTATGAACCGCTCGGCGGCCTGTTCGCCTTTCTCTCCTACCGGGACCCCCATCTGACGGAAACCCTTACCGTCTACGGCGATGCGGTGGCATCCGCCCTGGAGAATCCGGTGACACGGGAAGAAATGGAAAAGGCCGTCATCGGTGCAATCGGCGCCTTGGACAGACCTCTGGATCCTGCCGGCAGGGGATATACCGCCCTGATCCGGGAGTTATCCGGTCTGACCGATGCCGACCGGCGCCGTTTCCGGAAAGAGGTGCTCGGTGTCACGCCGGAGCGTCTGCAGGAAGCCGCCCGGCGCTATTTTCCACTGGCCGAGGACACGTCGGCAGTCGCAGTCTGCGCACCGGAAGAGCGCCTGCAGAAGGCCAACGAGATCCTGAAAGACAAATTGACGCTGGAAAAGCTGGTATGAGCATTCGGCGGATCAATCATGTATGAGGGGAGGAAACCTTATGAATAGGAAAAGCAAAGTCCGTTTTTATCTGTTGCTGGCGGTGTGCCTGAGCGCCATGGCCTGCGCCGGCCCGCTTTATCGGAACTATGGCCGGATCGCTCCCAGCGATGAGGCGACCCGGGCCTTTGAGGCTCACCAGGTCAATACGTCATTCCGTTACTACATCAGCGGCTCGGATGTTTATCCCAACGCCCTGATGGGTCTGCATCGGGATTACCGTCTCGATCCCCAAACCCTCTGGAAAGAGGTGACGATGACCCCGGCGAAGATGAAGGAAATCGTCGAGTTTATGAAGGCCAAGGCATCCGAATACCGTCTATTTCAATACGGCTTTGAGATGCTGGATGACAAGGGCCGGCCGATCGGCGTCTGGTATTCGATCCTCATGGCCCCCACCTTCGTACGCATGCAGGAGGATGGAACGGTAAGGATCGATACGCCCAGGCTTGACACCTATGACCGGTTCGAGGTGGAAAGGGCACGCGACAGCCACAATTGAGGCGAAGGGCCACCTGTTGCGGAGGGGCTTTGCCCCCTTGCAATTTAACCTATTATCCGCTAAGAGCTT
>JAMDBG010000142.1 GCA_023487865.1 Deltaproteobacteria bacterium
TTCCGGATATTTGAACTGATTAAAGTATTTCTCCTCTGTGGAGAAATGAACGCGCACGTAAGCGATCAGCCCGGTCACAATTTTACCGAGCACGTCTCTGGATTTTCCCACACGCATGGCATCGTTGAGCTCGTTGATCATCTTCACCAGTCTTTGGTGTTGGCTGTCGATTTCTGCAACGTTCACACTTAAACTGCTGTCCCACTGGATCATATCTAAACCTCCTTTTTGCGATAGACATTTCCCCGGTCTATCGGAAGGATATCCCGAATCTTTAAAAAGGGGACTTCCTTTACACCCAACCGGTATCAAAACCGATATGCATTCTAGTCGGCATTTTGGTTTATAAACTTTAGCTCTTTTTCAACAGAGTTGTGAGGCCTTCCGCATCGCGGTTCAGGATGAGCTCCTTCAGGAGGGAAAGGTTTTTTTCATAGCGGTCGAGGATCTTCTCCATAGCCGGATTTCCCGCGAGGAGCCCGGCGTAGAGGTGGGGGCTGGCGTCGAAGACCTTCTCAACGATCGCCCGCTTGGTCCGGAAGATGGGCGTGGAGAAGGCGTCGAGCTCTGAGGCTTTCATCCCGGAATCCCGGAGTGTCAGCCCCAGGAGGATGGTATCGAGATGGGTGAGGCCCTGGACGAAGGCCATCATCCGGTCGTGTTCCGCCGGTGTCGACAGCGTGACACGGGCGCCGCCTTTTTTGAAGAGTTCTTCCATCCACCTGAGCCATCTCTCTCCCCGTCCCGGGCAAAGGACGATATTCTGGCCGTCAAGGGAGGGGCAATCCGGGCCGAAGAGAGGGTGGCAGCCGACGACCTCCGCCGTCGTGGCTTTCAGCATTTCCCGAACCGGCTCTTCCTTCAGCGACGTGAAGTCCATCAGGAGCGCGTCGGGAGGCAGATGCGGTCCTACACGCCGGATGACGTCAAGGGTTGCCGCGATCGGGACGGCGACAATGACGACGCGGCAGTTCTTGGCAAGCTCGGGGCTGGTCATCCCTTCGCTCCTTCCCGCCACCTGGACGGGATAACCCTCCCTCCTGAAGAAGGAGGCGAACCATCTGCCGATCCCTCCTGTCCCGCCGATAATGCCGATCTGGAAATCCTTCATATTGAAAGCGTCCTTTGCCGCATCAGGTGGTCCGCAAGGACAATCGCGACCATCGCTTCGCAGACCGGGATGATCCGCGGGATGACCGATGCGTCGTGCCTGCCGCCTACCGTAATGACGGCGGGACGTCCCTGCGTATCGATGGTCTCCTGGGGGTGGGCAATGGAGGGAATGGGCTTGCACGCGACCCGGATGACGATCTCGGCGCCGCTGGTGATCCCCGCCAGGATCCCCCCGGCATGGTTGGTCCGGAAACCCTCCGGACCGATGGGGTCGTTGCATGTCGAGCCGCTCATCCGCGCGGCGGCGAAACCGGCGCCGATCTCCACCCCCTTGACGGTCCCGATCCCCATGAGGGCGCCGGCCAGATCCGCATCGATCTTTCCGAAGACCGGTTCGCCCAGGCCCGGCGGACAACCCCTGACGATGATTTCCACGATCCCGCCGAGCGTATCACCCGCGGCCCGCGCCTCTTCCAGCCGCGCCACCATTCTTTTTTCCGCTTCCGGATCGGGGCAGCGCAGGGGGCTTGTCTCCGCCGCGGTCAGGGAGTGGAGACGGGCGGTGATGCCGCCCAGCTCCTTTGTCCATGCCGCAATGGTGATCCCCGCTGGAGCGATCACTTTTCGGGCAACGGCGCCTGCGGCCACCCTTGCTGCGGTTTCACGGCCGGAGGCGCGTCCCCCGCCCCTGTGGTCGCGGATTCCATATTTTGCCTGGTAGCTGATATCCCCGTGACCGGGGCGGAAAAGGTCGCGGAGGCCTTCATAGGCGTCACTGTGCATGTCGCGATTGCGGATCAAAAGCGATATCGGAGTCCCCGTTGTTTTCCCCTCGAAGATGCCGGAGAGGATCTCGACATGGTCCTCTTCGCGCCGGGGACTTGACGACGAAAGGGTTCCGGGCCTGCGCCGGTCGAGCTCCTTCTGGATATCCGCTTCGGAGAGGTCGATCCGGGGCGGACAGCCGTCGATGATCGCCCCGGTCGCCGGACCGTGAGACTCTCCCCAGGTGGTGACCTTGAAAAGGACACCGATTGTGTTTCCGGACATGGTTATTTCTCCTTCCCCTTGCCGGCCTCATCCGCCCGGGCGAGCCGTTCCCGCAGGCCGGCAAGGATCGCCTCCGCCACACGGTCTGTCTCGATTCGGGTCGTGTCGACCACCAGATCGGCCAACCTTTGATAGAGCGGCTCCCGTTCGGCCATGACGGCATTGGTCTCGCTGACGCAGGGCTTTCCCGTTAGCGAGGGTCTTGCGGCGCCACCGTCAGCGTCCTTTTCCATTCGGGCGGTGATCGTCTCCGCCTCGGCGGAGAGCCACACGAAAAAACCGTTCCTCTTCAGGCTTTCAACATTCCGGACGTCGAGGACGGCGCCGCCGCCCAAGGCGATGACACTGTGATCGGCGCCGGAGAGATCCCGGATGACCGCCGTCTCCGCCTCGCGGAAGGCCTGCCATCCCCGTTCGGCAACGATCTGCGGGATCGTGCGTTGCATTTGCCCCTCGACCAGCGCATCCGTATCGTAAAAAGGTCGCCCCAGACGCTCTGCCAGACGCCTGCCGGCAGACGTCTTACCGGTGCAACGGTACCCCATAAGGATGATGTTCATCGATAGCGGCCCTTCCGTTCCTTCCCCTTCTTATCCGGTCCCCGCGTGGGGCCGGGAAAATTCCCCTTCCTGGAAGTGTTTCAATAGAGTCCTTCCAGGGCTTCCCAGAAGCCGGGAAACGATTTCCCGACACACCCCTCCCCCGCGATCTTCATTCCCGGAACAGCGAGCCCCAGGATGGCAAAGCTCATCGCGATCCGGTGGTCGTCGTAAGTCGCAATCGCGGCGCCGCGGGGGCTTCCCCCCGTGACGGCGATGCCGTCCGGAATCTCTTCGACGGCCACACCGGTCTTCTTGAGTTCGTTCACCAAGGCGGCCAGGCGGTCGCTCTCCTTGAAACGGAGATGGGCGACATTCCGGATGACGCTCCGTCCGGGTCGGAGGGCCGAAAGCACTGCCAGGGTCGGAACCATGTCCGGCATGGCGCCCAGATCGAAGGTCATCTCTCCCCCCGGCAGGTCGCCGCCTTCGATCTCGACATCATTCTCCCCGCGAAGGACCCGG
>JAMDBG010000002.1:0-1120 GCA_023487865.1 Deltaproteobacteria bacterium
GGACCGAAGGCCGAGGCGATGGCGAATAAGGTTCGGGAGTTCTGCAGCTTCGTCGCCGAGGAATACGCGAACCGCGGCCGTTTGAAGAAGGGCACAGGCGGACCGAAGGTGACCTATCACGACTCCTGCCACATGAAGCGGGTCCTGGGGATCGAAAATGAACCGCGCTGGCTCCTGGAAGTCGCCGGCTGCGAGATCGTCGAGATGAAGGATGCCGACAAGTGCTGCGGAATGTCGGGGATCTTCGGAGTGAAATATACCGAGCTCTCCATGCCGATCCTGGAGCAGAAGATCGCGAACATTCGGGAGACCGGCGCAACGATCACCGCCTGCGCCTGCTCCGGCTGCATGGTCCAGATCCAGGGGGGCCTCGACAAGCAGCTCCCTGGTGTCCAGATGCGGCACGTAGCGGATATCCTGGCGGAGAAAATCAAGGAAAAGTGAACCGGGGCCGGGGCAGCCACACCTCGGCGGGTGAGCGCGGCATGGTCCAGATCCGATCCCTGGGTGCGATCCGCGAAAGCGGCGGGTTACTCCCTCAGCGCCGGGACCTTGAGCGATCGGTAAAAGCTGTCGATATTGTAAATGGCGGCCAGCGGATTGTGCCCCAGGAGGCGGTCCTTGACGGCAAAGACCGTGCAGGGGGCATCGGCATATTTCAGAAACAGGGAGTCGTGGCCCACGCACAGGCCGATCATGACGTTGAATTCGGTCTTCTCCTCGTTGAACAGAAACGCCTGGGCGATGGGGTTGCACATCGCCTCGAAGCAGCCGATCCGGATCTTCTGATCGTCCCGGACCCCCAGCGTCTCCTTCGGCACCCGGCCCATCTTGCAGAGCCCCGAGACGACCGTAAAGCCGTTCGCCGCCAGAAGGCCCTCCACGACCTTGGCCTCCTTGCGCAGGGCGACGCAGAAGGCGAGCCCGATCTTTTTGTACTTCATCTTCCCGGCAAACTCGATGACCTCCAGGATCCGCGGCTTGAGGGGCCTGGTCCTGTCGTAACCGAGTTCCCGGTCCGTGTACCCTTCCCCCTCCTGGATCGACGCCTGCAGGGCGAATTCCAGGATTTCCGGTTTTTTCAGCTCTTCGAGCGCCCTGGCGATCACCGCATCCTTGT
>JAMDBG010000002.1:1130-2713 GCA_023487865.1 Deltaproteobacteria bacterium
GGGCAGAAGGGGGGCGCCTTCCCTTCTTCATTCTGGCAGATGCGCCCCTGCGGTTCATACGGGCAACGCGCACAACCCGGCAGTTCTTGATCCATCATTTATCTCCTCATATAATGCATTGTTGAAAAGGATTTCCTTAAGCGGCAAAAGTCAGCCGCGTTCCCGCCATGTTGAGGAGAAAGCTCTCGGGCATCACCGCCTCGATCTGCTGGATCGATTTTCTCCCCGTGCAGTGCGTGGGAACGATATACCGGGGGGCGATCTTCCTGAGCGCCTCCACCGTCTGGACGACAAGGGGATCGGAGGGCGGACGGTTGAGGTGGAATCCCCCCATGACGACATGGACGGCGCTGATCCCTGTGATCTCGCAGGCCCGGGCCACCGTGTTGATGATCCCCGAATGGGCGCAGTCGGACAGGATGATGAGCCCCTTCCCGTTGAGGTTCATGACAAGCGAGGTGTCGTCGTCGATGATATCCTTTTTTTCGACGCCTCCCTCCTCGTAATAGGCATCGGGGAGGCCCGTTTCGAACGGCGTCCGCCGCGGTATCTCACCCAGGAAGAGGACATCCCCGCCGAGCATCGGCCAAGGTTCCTTCGTCGCCACCACCTTCACACCCGCCGCCTCGGTCATCTCCCTCGTGAAGGGGGGATGCTGAGATTTGGACTTTCCCCCGTCGAACTTGACATACCGGGGAGCCTTGAAGGCCGCCGGATGGACAACCAGTTCGATGCCGGGTTTACCGATCATCCCGACCAGATCCCGGAAGCCTCCCATATGGTCGCTGTGGCTGTGGGAAAGGGCGATGGCCTCGATCTCTCCCATCGGCACACCCAGGGTCCTGGCGTTGAACGCCGCGCCGATCTCGGAGAAGCCGAAATCGAAGAGCATCGTCCGCGTCCTGCCACCCGCGGTCGTCCGGATCACCGCCGAAAACCCATGCTCCGCGAGGACCGATTTCCTGGTCTCCCCGGCCTTGCGCGCACCGGCGCGGCGGATCATCTCGCTGTTGTCCGTCGCCGTCATGTCGATGTAGTTGTCCTGGAGAGTGAGGATCTCCACCCGGTCGAGTTTGTTCATCCCGGTCTGATCCATATTGAGCCTCCCTAAAAAATGATATTACTCATTCCCTTTCCAGAATCGTTCGTCAAGCGTTATCCTCACCGTCCGTTCCGGTTCGCCGGGATTGGCCAGGCTAAGAAAGAGCTCCGGCGGGGCCTTGGGCGGCAGGGAAACGATCCAGCTTGCCAGGGTCCTTTTTCCCTCCGGCTTACTTCCCGTCCGCCAGAGGCTGTGATCCGGCCCGTCGTTGCGGTCCTGACTGAAGGCGATGAAATCTTCCAGGGTCAACGGCGCCGTCCGGCGGTCCAGAAGCTCACCGATGCGGCCCAGGCGCGTCCGGCTTCCCCGGCCGATCTTCCCGTTCGCATCGCTCAGCTTCTCGTCCAGATAGTGGTTCGTATGCGCAAGGACGCCGTTATTCGTTGCGCGGAAGGCGTATTTTCCCTCGGGCGCCACCTCGATCCAGGCGGTCCGGCGGCGATCGGCGATCAGATAGATCGAGGGATGCGCGAGTGAGGAA
>JAMDBG010000002.1:2723-3203 GCA_023487865.1 Deltaproteobacteria bacterium
CCACCGTGGAAAAAACGGTAAGAAGTTGCCGCGCAAGGCGCCTCCCCCCTTTTTCCCGATCCGTCTGAGGAATACCGCCCGCCGTTGCGGTGACGACGACCAGCCCTTTTTCATTGACCCCGGCGACGATGCCCGTTTTTGCCCCGTCCCGGATGGGCATAAGACCCAGTAACCGAAGGCCTGTTGTGGGGCGGACGAACTGGATCTCGGACGGTTCGGGAGTCCAGTCCCGGTTCTTGGCGATGAGGCACCCCCGGTGCGCCACGCTTTTTCCCGCCGCCGCCCACAAGGTGCAGCCGTCAACGACCGACACGCCCGTAAAGGTGATCAGTGCACTGAAAATGGCTGACAAAAGAAAGATCACACAGGAGCGACGGAGATCCATGATTCACCGTTTATCGGAGAGATATCTCTCCACGATCAGATCCGAAAGGCCGGCCGCATCGTTCCACTCGAACCAAGGCACTTCCGGGGATACCG
>JAMDBG010000112.1 GCA_023487865.1 Deltaproteobacteria bacterium
AAAATGATTACGGAGAGATGGCTGAGTGGCCGAAAGCGATCGCCTGCTAAGCGATTGTACGCCCTTCAAAGGTGTACCGCGGGTTCGAATCCCGCTCTCTCCGCCACTGCTTGAGAAAAATCTGCGCCCATGGCTCAGCTGGATAGAGCGTCAGACTACGAATCTGAATGTCGGAGGTTCGAATCCTCCTGGGCGCGCCAACAGGAACAAGGGGACGGTCTTTGCGGCTGTCCCCTTGTTCTTTTTAAGGAACCATAAGGAGGGAACGGAGATATGGACGACGTGTATGAGAAGCTCAGGCAAAGACTCGATGACATGGGCACCGGATTTCCTGCGACGCACAGCGGCGTCGAAATTAAAATACTCAAACAGCTATTCACCGAAGCGGACGCGAAGCTGTTTCTGCTGCTCTCCCCGATGCTGGAGACGCCGGC
Source organism: Deltaproteobacteria bacterium (assembly GCA_023487865.1). GTDB lineage: Bacteria > Desulfobacterota > Syntrophia > Syntrophales > UBA5619 > JAKAFS01. Next base: position 435 of record JAMDBG010000112.1, read on the forward strand.
GAGCATCGCCGAGCGGCTGAACCTGCCGGCGGGGGATACAGCCGGACACCTCGAAGCGATGGCCAGGCGGGGTCTTCTGTTCCGTCAGGTGAAAGACGCTGTCGCCCGGTATGCGGCGGTCCCTTTTGTGGTGGGAATTTTCGAGTTTCAGCTCAATTCCGTCGATAAGACGCTTGCCAGAGATGTTGAAGAGTATTACCACGCGGCCCTCGGAAAGAGTTTTGCGGCCTTCAGCACCCCGGTGATGAGAACCATCCCGATCAACAAGCAGCTCGTCACGGAGTGGCCGATCGCACCCTACGAGGATGTCATGAGGATTTTCGACGATCAGAAAAAGATTGCAGTGGCGAACTGTATCTGCCGAACCATAGCAAAAAAAGACGACCGCGGTTGCGATAAGCCGATGGAGGCCTGTTTTCTCTTCGGATCCCACGCCAGTTTCTATGTGGATAACGGCATGGGGCGGTACATCACCAAGGAAGAGGCAAAGGAAATCGCCCGAAAAAATGAAGCCGCCGGCCTCGTGATGCAGCCGTTCAATGCCCAGCATACCGGCGGGATGTGCAGTTGCTGCGGCGATTGCTGCGGGATGCTCCGCTCCCTGAAAAAACAGGAAAACCCCGCGGCGGCGGTGAAGAGCAATTACTATGCCCAGGTGGACGCGGATGCGTGTACAGGATGTGAAACCTGTCTGGACCGCTGCCAGATGGAGGCCATCGACATCGTCGAGGAAAAAGCCGTCATCAATCTGAAACGCTGCATCGGGTGCGGTTTGTGTGTTTCCACCTGTCCGACGGACGCCATGCATCTCGTGAAAAAACCCGAGGCTCAGCAATATGTCCCTCCCGAGACCGGTATGGAGACCTATATCCGCCTCGCCCAGGAACGAGGGAAGATTTGAGGAACGCCATGCTGATGACGGCAAGTCAGTACACGAACAGTCTGAGGAAACTGAACCGGGTGGTTTACCTCTTCGGAGAGAAGGTCGACAGCGTCGTTGACCACCCCGTGATCCGGCCGTCGCTCAACGCCGTGGCAATGACGTACAGCCTTGCCCACCGGCCCGAATACCAGGAGCTCATGACGGTCACCTCCCCTCTCACCGGCCGGCGGATCAACCGCTTCACCCATATCCACCAGAGCACGGACGACCTCGTGAAAAAGAGCAAAATGGGGCGGCTCCTGGGATCGTTGACCGGTTGCTGCTTCCAGCGCTGCGTCGGGATGGACGCCTTGAACGCCCTGTCGATCACCACCTGCGCTCTCGATGCACGCGGCGGAACCGAATACAACCGGCGGTTTCTGAAGTATCTGGAATATGTCCAGACAGGTTTCACAACCTGCGATGGCGCGATGACCGATCCGAAGGGCGACCGCTCTCTTCCGCCGCATGCCCAGGCGGATCCCGATTCCTACCTCCGTATCGTCGAGCGGCGTGCGGACGGGATTGTGGTCCGCGGGGCGAAGGCCCACCAGACAGGTGCCGTGAACTCCCACGAGATCATCGTCATGCCGACCGTTGCAATGCGGGAGGAGGACAGGGACTACGCCGTCGCCTTCGCGGTCCCCAGCGATGCACCCGGGATCACTTACATCCTCGGCCGCCAGTCCTGCGATACCCGGAAGCTGGAAGGGGAGACCTTCGACCGGGGAAATCTCTTCTTCGGCGGTCATGAGGCCCTCATTGTCTTCGACGATGTCTTTGTCCCGCAGGAGAGGGTCTTCCTGTGTGGCGAACATGAATTCACCGGCGGCCTCGTCGAGCAGTTCGCCTCCTACCACCGGCAGAGTTACGCCTGCAAGGTCGGCGTCGGAGACGTCCTCATCGGCGCCGCTCAAACGGCGGCGGAGTTCAACGGGATAGCAACGGCGTCGCATATCCGCGACAAGATCATCGAGATGAACCACTTGAACGAAACCCTTTACTGCGGCTGCATCGCCTGTGCGGCAGAGGGTCACCGGGAGGCGGGCGGAACCTACATGGTGGATACCCTCCTGGCCAACGTCCATAAACAGAACATCACCCGTTTTCCCTATGAGATCGCCAGGATCGCCCAGGACATCGCCGGGGGGCTGCTCGTGACTCTCCCCTCCGAGAAAGATCTCAAGGCCCCGGAAACCGGTCGCTGGATCGAGAAATACTGCCGGGGAAAGGCGGGCATTCCGGTGGAACACCGGATGCGAATTTTGCGGCTCATTGAAAACCTGACCATGGGGACGGCGGCCGTCGGCTACCTGACGGAATCCATGCATGGGGCGGGATCTCCGCAGGCGCAGCGGATCATGATCGCCCGCGGGGTGAACATGGAAGCAAAGAAGGCGGTGGCGAAGCGCCTCTGTGGGATTCCGGAGAAGTAAAATACCGGGCACGCCGGGTTCGGCAAGCCATATATACATGACAGACCTGCCATCTGCCTTTCGTCCAGCGAAGGGAGAAGGCCGGGCGGTACGGCAGATGGTTTTTTCAGCCACTACCGACATTTTTACGGGTGGAGGTGAGACGATTGCCGGATCAGGACTATAGCCTGGCCGTCGCTCTGGCCCGAACGATCGCCGCCGAAGTCGGGACGCCCCGTTTCTATCTCGAGAGGGAGCGGGAGGTGGCGCTCTCCCGGGAGCTCTTTACCGCCGAACCCATGGTTGCAGAGGGGCTCCGGATCGTCGCCGAACGGGGCGCCTGCCTCGGTCACGGACTCGTCCACGTCGAAAAGGTGGCCGTCGACAGCGGCGCCCTGATCCTCATCGAGGAGAAAGTCATGGTCA
>JAMDBG010000169.1 GCA_023487865.1 Deltaproteobacteria bacterium
TGGAGCATCGGCACCGTGATCGGTGCGGCCGCCGCGGCCGGTGTCGCCGACCTCGGCGTCGGCGTCGACTGGCACGCCGGCGTCGTCGGGGCGCTGCTCATCGTCGCCGTCCTGTTCGTCGTGCGGCTGCTGCCGCGGGACGAGGCGCTTCCGGGCCTCGACGATGACGGGCCGGGGCCGCAGCGCACCACGTGGCAGGAGCGCCTGTCGATCTGGCGCGAGCCGCGCATCCTGCTCATCGGCCTCATCGTGCTCGGCATGGCCTTCGCGGAGGGGTCGGCGAACGACTGGCTCGCTCTCGCCGTCGTCGACGGCCGCGGCGTCGACGAGGCGACCGGAGCCCTCGCGTTCGGCATCTTCGCCGTCGCGATGACGACCGGCCGCATCGCCGGAGTGTGGGTGCTCGACCGCTTCGGCCGCGTGCCGGTGCTGCGCGGGTCGGCCGTGCTCGCTGCCGCGGGGCTCGCCGCCGCCGCGGGACCTTACTATCGCAACCTTTCGCTCAACGTCAAGATGGCGGATGTGGAACGGCCGTTCAAACGCCGGGTCGCCGTCCTCCGGGACATCCTGGAGGCCGATGTCTACATCTCTCTGGCGAAGATGAAGACCCACGGCATGACGATGCTCAGCGGGGCGGTGAAGAACAACTACGGGCTCCTGGCGGGCGCGCAGAAGTCCTGGTACCACTACTACTCGGAACGGCCGGAGCTGTTCGCCGAGATCCTGATCGAGATGTATAGGCTCAGGCTGCCGGATCTGGTGATCATGGACGGGATCCTCGCCATGGAGGGGTATGGTCCGTGCTCCCCGGAGGTCCACCGGGTGAACCGGGTGCTGGCCTCCACCGATGCCGTGGCGCTGGATGCCGTCATGGCCCGTATGATGGGATTTGGGACCGACGAAGTGCCGTACCTGCGGATTGCCCGGGAACGGGGGATCGGTGAGACCGATCTCGGAGCCATCGAGATCGAAGGCGACTGCTCGCCCATACCGGGGTTCAAGCGGCCCGTCGTCGTACCGGAATCGACTTACTGTTACCTCTCCGGCGTCGGGGGGGGAAAGACCAGCAGGGCCTTCTTTGCCGACCGGGTATGCTATCGACCGGCATTTTCCGGGGAAAAGTGTCCCCCCGGGTGTGCGGCATGCGTGGAGGCATGTCCGGTAGACGCTCTGAAGCCGGGCATCCCGCCGGAACTGTTGTCGGAGCAGTGCATCCTCTGCAGCGCCTGCATGGAAGCCTGCCCCCACGGTGCCGTTCGACTGGCGCCGGATGAAACATTGCTCAAGAGACTCCGGGAGGAGTCTTGACGGGGCCGATCCCGCAAGAGGAAGGCAGATGGAGATAAAGAGAATCGGTTTTGTCGGACTCGGCCTGATGGGGAGCGGAATGGTGAAGAACCTCCTCGCGGCGGGGTTCCCGGTGATCGGATACGACAGCGATCCCGGCAAAATGGATGTCCTTGCCGGCAAAGGGTTTCAAAAGGCCGGTTCCCCCGAAGACATTGCGCCGCTGGCGGACGTCATTATCCTGTCACTGCCGAACTCGCGCGTGGTGAATGAAGTCGTCAAGGATTCCCTGAAACTGTTCGAGAGGGGAGCAAAAGGACTGATCCTCATCGATACGACAACGGCCGATCCGGTCCTGTCCGGGGAACTGGCCGCCGGCCTGAAAGAGGCGGGGATCGAGATGCTGGATGCCGCCGTCAGCGGAACGAGTAAGATGTGCGCCGAACGGAATGTGACCCTCCTGGTGGGCGGCACTGAAGAGACATTCGGGAAGTGCGGCCCCGTTTTTTCCGCGCTGGGAAGACAGACCTTCTACATGGGGAAGAACGGCACCGGGGCGGCGGCGAAACTCATCGTCAATCTGGTCCTCGGGCTCAACCGCATGGCGCTGGCCGAGGGGCTCTGCCTCGCCGGAAAGGCGGGGATGGACCTGCACCGGACACTGGAAGTCCTGAAGGGATCGGCGGCCTATTCCAGTGCCATGGACCAGAAAGGTCTGAAAATGATAGAAAAGGACTTCCTCCCCCCCGAAGGCAAGCTGTCTTTCCATCTGAAGGATGTGGGATTGATACTCGATCTGGGACACCGGGTGAACGCCCCCCTGATTCTCAGCAGTCTGCACGCCCAGGCCCTGAGGTCGGAGGTGGCCAAGGGGAGAGGAGAATGGGACAACGCCGATATCATCTCTTTTTATGAGGACCTCGCAAACGCCCATTGAATCCATTTCATCACCGGGAGGGGTACATGGCTGAATATGTAAAGTTGGATGAACTGTCGCGGGTGATTGTCGTTCCGCCGAAGACGGTACACTACAGTGAAGTCGTCACCGACACCGCGTATGAAAAAGGGTTGGCGATCAACTTCGGCATCAACGATCAGGTCTGCGGAGCGAAACGGATCGCCATGGGCAGAACGGTCATCCCGCCCCATACCGCCAATGAGAGACACGTCCACCTCAGTGCGGAAGCGGCCATGTATGTCGTAAAGGGGACAATGGTGCTGCTGCTGGGACCGGAGGCGAAGATCTTGAAGTGCCCCGAGGGGACATTCGTCTTTGCGCCGGAGGGGGTCATCCATGGGGTGGCAAACGCCAGCAGGACGGAGGAGGTGGTCCTTGTTTTTGCCTATGGCGGAGTGCCCTCCAAGGAAGCGGCGCGAATCGTGTTCATCGACGATTCGGACAATCCGTATCCTCCCGCCGGCTGGGATGAAGAGTAGGTGGCGGGATTCGGCGACAGGCATGAATCCCGACAATCGTGAAATCGGTTTTTGGAACGGTTTTTCTATGGTCGCTTCAACAAAGGAGGAGAGAAGATGAGCAAGCGCTTTTGTTTGACGACGCTGTGGGTCGGTCTGTTCGTGTTGCTATGCGCTGCGGGGGCTCCGCTGCCCGCCGCCGGCGCGGACGAATTCCCGACCAAACCTGTAACCCTTGTCATCCCCGTGGGGGCGGGGGGATCCCACGATCTGACGGCGCGGGCCGTCACCAGCGTGGCCAATAACTACCTGGGCCAGCCGATCATCGTCCAGCTCAAACCGGGCGGCGGCGGCGCGATCGGTTCCGAACAGGTGGCCAAAGCCGCCCCCGATGGCTACACGCTGCTGTTCGGCGGTATGGGGTGGAGCACCACCTATCCCGCCGTCGAGGGCCGTTCCAAAGGGCCGGACGATCTGATGGCGGTTTGCCG
>JAMDBG010000060.1:0-3499 GCA_023487865.1 Deltaproteobacteria bacterium
TCCGCGACCAGGGTCTGCCAGATCTCCTCCGTCAAAAACGGCATGAAGGGATGGAGGAGCTTGAGAGAGGTCGTCAGGACGACCATGAGGGTTTTCTGGGCGGCGCTTCTCGCGGCGGTATCCTCTTTCCCGTACAGGACCGGTTTGATCAGTTCGAGGTACCAGTCGCAGAACTCGTGCCAGACGAACTGGTAAACCGCCGCCGTGGCGTCGTTGAACCGATATTCATCCAGACCCCGGATCACTTCGGCGACGGTCCGGTTGAGCCTCGCCTTGATCCAGCGGTCGGCGATCGATTCATCTTCCCTTCGAACGTCTTTACCGGCCGAATACTCCTCCAGGTTCATCATGGAGAACCGCGTGGCGTTCCAGATCTTGTTAATGAAATATTTATACCCCTCGATCCGCTCTTCCGACATCCGGACGTCACGTCCCTGGGCGGTAAAGGCGGCGAGTGTAAACCGAAAGGCGTCCGTCCCGAAGCGGTCCATCATCTCCAGGGGATCGATGCTGTTCCCCTTGGACTTGCTCATCTTTTCCCCGTTCTCGTCCCGGACCAGGGCGTGGAGATAGACATCGCGGAAAGGGACGTCTTTCATCACGTAGAGTCCCATCATCATCATCCGGGCGACCCAGAAGAAGAGGATATCGAAGCCTGTGACCAGCAGAGAGGTCGGATAAAAAGTCTTGAGCGCCTCGGTCTTCTCGGGCCAACCGAGGGTGGAGAAAGGCCACAGCCCTGAACTGAACCAGGTATCCAGGACATCCTCCTCCTGCCTGAGCTTCGTTCCGCCGCAGTCCGGACACTGATCGGGATCATGAGAGGCGACGATTACCTTCCCGCACCCCTCGCAGTTCCAGACGGGGATTCGGTGTCCCCACCAGATCTGCCGGGAGATACACCAGTCGCGGATGTTGTTCATCCATTCGAAATAGGTTGCCTCCCACGAGGGCGGGATGATGCGGGTCTGTCCCTTAACCACCGCTGCCGTCGCCTCCTTGGCCAGCGGCGCTATCTTGACGAACCACTGCCGGGAAACGGCCGGTTCGATATCCGTCTTGCAGCGGTAACACTGGCCGATATTGTGCGCGTATGGCTCGGTGCCGACGAGGTAGCCGCCTTTCTCCAAGTCCCGGACAACATTCCTGCGACATTCATAACGGTCCTGCCCCTCATAGGCTCCGCCGTTCTTGTTGATCACTACATTGTCGTCCATGATCCGGATAATTTCAAGCTGATGGCGCCCCGCCATGGCGAAGTCGTTGGGATCGCTGGCCGGCGTGATCTTGACGGCGCCGGATCCGAACTCCATCGTGACATAGTCATCTGCGATTACGGGAATCCGCCGGTTCATCAGGGGGAGAATCACCTCCCTGCCGATGAGTTCCCTGTAACGTCCGTCATTGGGATTGACGGCCACCGCCGTATCCCCGAGCATCGTTTCCGGCCGCGTCGTGGCAACGACGATCCCCCCCTCGCCTTCGACGAAGGGGTAGCGGATGCTCCAGAGATGGCCGGCCTCCTGATGGTATTCCACTTCCAGATCGGAGATGGCGGTTCTGCAACGGGGGCACCAGTTGACGATATAATCCCCCTGGTAGATGAGGCCGTCGTTGTAAAGACGGACGAACACCTCCCGGACGGCTTTGGAAAGGCCTTCATCCATAGTGAAGCGTTCACGAGCCCAGTCGCAGGAGCAGCCGAGACGCTTGAGCTGGTGGATGATCACCCCGCCGTACTTGGCCTTCCATTCCCACACCCGTTCGATAAACTTCTCCCGACCGAGATCGTGCCTGGTGAGCCCTTCTTTTGCCAGCTCCTGCTCGACCACATTCTGCGTCGCGATCCCCGCATGATCCATCCCCGGCATCCAGAGGGCGTTATACCCCTGCATCCTTTTGTAACGGACGCAGATGTCCTGGAGAACGTTATTCAGGGCATGTCCCATATGGAGCATCCCTGTCACGTTCGGCGGGGGGATGACGATGGAAAACGGTTGTTGGGAACTGCTGTCCGCTGCATGAAAAAAATCATTGTCCAGCCAGTACTGATACCATTTGGCCTCCGCCGCCCGGGGCTCAAACACCTTCGCTAACGCTTCTTTACCCATGCACTCTCTCCCTTAAATAAACCAAAAGGGCCGCCGGTCGGACCCGCGGCGTTGCCTCCGCCCACTCAGTCCCGGCCGCAAGCCCTTTACCCATAAAACATTCCGCAGAGGCCTGTGTTCGGTAATCTCTGTTCTCCGTTCCTTGAAGACCAGTTGCCGAATTTCCGAGGCCCTCCGATTTTTTCTAATGGCGCAATTCATCCCTGAGCTTGCGGATCACAATGAGGGCATCCACGCCTTTCACAGGACCGAACGGGGAAAACGTATCCGGCATCACGTCTTTGGCATCCATAATTCCCTTAGAGGTCGCCAGCAGCACCGCATTGAAATAGGCATGATCGGTCTGCAGATCGATAAAGGGAGAAGGAGTGTCGATGAAACGCGTCGCCAGCGAATGGTCGCCCGAAACCCTGATGAGGATATCCTCGATCATCATTGCACAACTCACCCGGTCCAACGGTTCGTCGGGTCGGAAGGTGCCGTCCGGATAGAGATCGAGCCCCTGTATCCCTATCCGGATGATCCTTTCGATATTCGTCCTGCGGGGATGGCTGGCAATGTCCGTCGCCATTGCCGGCTTCGCCGTTTTAGTCGGCGTTTTGCCCAAATCCTTCCGACGTGTATCCACGATTCTCGGTGTTCGTAAGACGTAAAGCGCTTCGATCTTCATTTCCTCCATCAGAAGGAGTGCCATATCCGCCCGTGTGATCCTCTCCATCAGGGCAATCTTCTTCCCTGTCATGGTCTCCGGCATCGCCCGCTGGATCTTCTGCACGAGCTTCCACCTGCCGGCGGCCTCGGTAACATAGTCTCCATTGAGATCAAGAATGCGATTGAACATCCGGCCTGCCGGCTCCAGATCCAGAACGGTCAGATAGGATTCTCCCATGAAATAGTAGGCGGATGCGGCCTTGGGGTCGATCAGAACCGCCCTGTCGAATGCTGCCTTTGAGGATTTAAGCCAGGGATCAGCGGAAGAACATTCGGTACCGATTCGCAGGCATGTTGCATGACTCAGGTTGTTTACACGGATGGTTCCCACCAGGGCAAAGATCGTTTCCTCATTGCCACGGGCGAACTTTTCCGCCTTCTTGACTGCATCGTATCCGCCGGCGAAGTCCCCATGGTAGGATTTGACCAGACCCACACCGGCATGGGCTTTCGCATTATGCGGATCCAACCGCAGGGCGAGTTCAAATTCCCGGCCCGCATCGGCGAATTTCTCCTGATTGAGCAGCACGACTCCGGCAAAGGTGTGCTGCTCGGAGGTGTCGAGCTGGGTCAAGCGCTGCTGCGCCTTAAGACTGCAGGAGATCATAAGGACGCTTGCAGCCAGCACTGTCAGAAGCTTAAGCAGATTTGTCGATTTCACCCGGCCCTTTTGGTTT
>JAMDBG010000060.1:3509-15964 GCA_023487865.1 Deltaproteobacteria bacterium
CGCTCAAGAAATTTCCCTCTTCCGCCTGAGAAAAAACCTCACAACTCTCTTAAAACAGCCGGTATTGGGAAGCGAGATCGCTGTCCGCCGACGGTTCTTTACCGAGGGAGGAAAAAACGGATTTTCCCGGCCGCCGCATCGAAATCGTCCGGGTCCAGCCATGAGATCTCCCGATCGGCGGTAAACCAGGTCATCTGCCGCTTGGCATATCGATACGTATCACGCTTGATCAACCGGACGGCTACCTCCAGATCCCCCTCTCCGGCAAGAAAACTGCAAATATGCCGGTATCCCAGAGATTGCATTGGTTTGAGAGATTGGCTGTAACCCATCGCCAGCAGACGTCGCACCTCATCCACGAAACCGACATCGATCATCCGGTCCGTTCGGTCTTCAATCCTCGACTTCAACACGGTTTTATCCAGCATGAGACCCATCTTGATGACCTCGTAAGGCCGCTCCCGGAAACGGTGTTCCTGCTGATGGTCGACGATGGACCGCCCCGTCAGTTCCAGGACCTCCAGGGCGCGGATGATCCTGACTCCGTCATTGGGATTGATCCGGGCTGCCGCCCTGTCATCCTGCATCCGGAGTTTTTCATACAGATGGGATTTCCCCAACCGCTTCATCTCATCCCTGAGGGTCTCACGCAGGGATTCATCTGCACCCGGCCCTGCAATCAGCCCTCCCAATAGAGCCCTGACATAGAGACCTGTACCGCCGACCACGAAAACCGGCTTCTTTTCCTTATGTAGACGAGCGATGACCCCGTGCGCCAGATCACAATACCGGGAGACGTCGAAAGGCTGATCCGGATCGGCCACATCAATCAGGTGATGGGGAACATACTGTCGCTCCTCCGGTGTCGGCTTCGCGGTTCCGATGTCCATCCCCCGGTAAACCTGCAGGGAATCGGCACTGACAATCTCCCCCCCAAAGAGCCCGGCCATCTTCAGGGCCATCCGGGTTTTTCCCACACCCGTCGGTCCGACCAGAATGATCACGGATGGTTTCGGTGCAGCGGAGATCGCCATGGGCGCTTCTCTATCTCCTTCTGAACATCTTCTCCAGCTCGGTGACGGGGATCGAAACGGCAAGCGGTCTTCCGTGCGGACAGGTGGCTGCATGGGGAATGGCGTCAAGCTCCCGGCAGAGCCCTGCCACCTCCGGACCGGACATATTGCGGTTCGCCTTGACGGCCCCGCGGCAGGCCAGGGCCGTGAAGATCTTTTCGCGTTTCTCCTGCAGGGGAAGACCTCGATCCATTTCCGCACATTCGGAAAGAAGATCGAGGAGCAGCATCCTCGCCTCGGTATGGGACAGAAAGGCAGGAATGGCCTTTATCACGATGGAATCGCCTCCGAATGACTCGACTTCCATACCCGCCTCTCCCAGGACAGGGGCCGCCTCGATGAGGAATGCAATATCCCGGGGAGGAAGGCTCACCACTTCCGGCAGGAGGAGGCGCTGGCCGACCGGCTTCTCCTCCTGCGCCTGTTTCCGGAGCTTCTCAAAGAGGACCCTTTCATGGGCGGCATGCTGATCGATAAGGACGACCCCTTCCTCACCGGTAAATATCAGATACGTCCCCGCCGTTTGACCGATGTAAAGAAGATCAGAAAAACAGCACGGTTTGGCCGACGGCTCTGATTTCCCGATCTCTTCGCGGGAGACGGCCGGCGGATTCACCGGAGCTTCCCTTTTTATGATCGACAGACCGCCGAAGAACAGTTTTTCCGATCCGGAGGAGACCCGGTACCGTTTCAACGCCTCTTCGACACGGGAGGCATACCCGGACGGACCGACGCCTGTAACTCCCGCAGCCTCCGCCGCCCCGGGGATGAGGCCCACGCCGATGGCATTGCTCAGCGTATCCGCGATGAGCGCATAGATTCCCCGGGGATTCCGGAAGCGGACTTCCATTTTTGCCGGATGGACATTCACATCGACATCCCCCGGCGCAATTTCCAAACCGAGAACAACCGCCGGATAACGCCGCGCCTCAATCAGGCGGCGGTAGGCCGTCATGACCGCATGGTTCAGCAGGTAATCTTTCACGAACCTCCGGTTCACATAGAGGTACATCTGGGTGGCGCCGGAACGGGTAAACTCCGGCCGGGAGATGAATCCTTTCAGTCTTACACCCTCGCGTTCTCCAGCGACCGGGATCAGCTGACCGCGGAAATCCTGACCCAGGGTGAGGGCGATTCTCTCCGAGAGGTCCGGCACCGCCGGAATATTCATGACCGGCCGCCCCCCCACCGACACCCGTATCTTAACCGCAGGGTGCATCAGGGAAAGACGGGTAATCACATCCATGCAGTACCCCTGCTCCGTCATATCGCTCTTGAGGAATTTCCGGCGGACCGGCACCGGCTCGAAGATCCGGCTGACCTGGATCGAAGTCCCGACGGGGCAGCCCGCATCAGAGATCTCCTTCATCTCACCCGCTTCGACGACCGCCCGCGTGCCCGCCGGGGACGAGGTCTGTCGTGTCGCCATTTCCACACGGGAGATCGAGGCGATGCTGGGAAGGGCCTCACCCCTGAAGCCGAAGGAACGGACCCGGTAAATATCTTCAAAGGAACCGATCTTACTCGTCGCATAACGGGCAAAGGCCAGGGGCACGTCTTCGCGGGCGATCCCCTCTCCGTTATCGATGACGCGGATGGATGAGCCGCCCTTCTCGAGGTCCACCGTGATCTCTGTGGCTCCGGCATCCAGGGCATTCTCCAGGAGCTCCTTGACGATGGACGCCGGCCTCTCTACCACTTCACCCGCGGCAATGCAGTTGGTCAGCGTTTCCGGCAGAATGACAATTCTTCCTGACAATCCCCTTCCTCCCCGAGCCGTGCCTATTCTTCCCAATTCAGAGACTGTGCAACTCGGCACGTAAACCCTTTACTTATACTCCGTCACGGGTATTTCACGTCCTTCAGAAATAGTCCCTGCGGCGGCGCCGTCAGACCTGCCATTCGACGATCCTTCGCCGCCAGAATCGCAGCGGCTTTCTCACGATCGCATTTGCCCCGGCCGCAGTCGACCAGTGTGCCGACGATGGTTCTGACCATATACCGCAGGAAACCGTCGGCTTCCATCAAAATATTGATCATACCGGCAGGATCCCTCTCCACGCTGATTGCCAGTATCGTCCGGACGTGATTTTCACTGTCGGTATGGGTGGAGCAGAAGGAGGAGAAATCGTGTGTCCCTTTAAAGACGGGGAGTGCTTCGGCCATTTTCGCCAGATCGAGAGGTTTCCAGATGAACCAGGAGTGGTTTCTCTCCAGGGCAGGGCGAACCGGCCTGTTATAGATCCGATAAAGGTATGCCTTGCTCACCGCATCGAAGCAGGCGTGAAAGGCGGGGTGAGTCTCACACACCTCCCTTACGACGATATCCGCCGGGAGGAGGCTGTTGATCCCCATCAGGAGAGACCTTTCGTCGAGACGGGAGGCAGTATGAAAATTCGCGACCTGATGGAGGGCGTGCACCCCCGCGTCGGTCCGTCCGGAACCCATCACGCGGATCTCCTCGCCTGTCATCCTGCGGATTGATTCCTCGATGACCTGCTGGATGGAGAGGCCGTTGATCTGACGCTGCCATCCGCAATAGGCACCGCCGTCATACTCAATGATCAGCTTGATATTCCTCATCGTTTGCTCTGTTTCCGCTCCATCCGGATAGAAAAAAAGGGGGAAGCCCCCCTCCCCCTTTGATCCGTCAATCCTGGTCCCGTTTGATCATCCACGGACTGCATCGCCACAGTGTTCAAGGGCGGCCACCGCCGGTAACACCTTCCCTTCCAGAAGCTCCAGAGAAGCCCCGCCGCCCGTGGAGATGTAAGTGATCTTGTCGCTTTCCCCCGCCTTATGGATCGCCACATCCGTATCCCCGCCGCCGACGATGGTCAGGGCGTAGGAGTTCGCTACACTGTGTGCGATCGCGGTTGTGCCTCTGCCGAAGGCATCCATTTCGAAAAGTCCCATGGGGCCGTTCCAAATGATTGTCTTGGCATTGCCAAGGGCCTCCGAGAAAAGGGTGATAGTCGCGGGACCGATATCGAGCCCCATCCAGTTCGGATCCATTTCCTGAATGGGAACGATCCTTGTCTCGGCACCGGGGCTCTTGTCCGCGGCGATGACGCAGTCGACGGGGAGATAGAGTATGACACCCAGTTCTCTGGCGGCTTTGATGACCTCCAGTGCTTCTCCCATCAGGCCTTCCTCGACCAGGGATTTCCCTACGTCGAATCCCTGCGCTTTGAGGAAAGTGAAGGCTATCCCGCCGCCGATGATCATCTTGTCCACCTTTCGGATCAGGTGGCCGACGGCCTGCAACTTGCCGGAGACTTTTGAACCGCCGACAATCGCCACGAAAGGCCGCGCCGGTTTGTCCAGGGCCTTCTCGAAGTAGCTCAGTTCGCTTTTGATAAGGAAACCGGCACCGCACCGTTTGATGAATTTGGTTATCCCCACGTTCGAGGCATGCTTGCGATGGGCGTTGCCGAAGGCATCATCGATATACACATCCGCCAATCCGGCCAGTTCAGCGGCAAAACGGTCATCATTCTTCTCTTCTTCGCCGTGGAACCGGAGGTTCTCCAGCAGGAGGATGCCTCCGGGCTTCAGGTCATCGACTAATTTCCGGACTTCGCTTCCTATACAATCCGGGGCCATCCGGACCTCTTTCCCGAGTAGACGGGTGAGCCGCTTTGCTACCGGCGCAAGGCTCATCTCCGGTACAGGTTTTCCCTTCGGCCGACCCAGATGGGACATGATAATCACCCGGGCGCCCTCGTCCAGGGCATAATTGACGGAAGGGAGAACTGCCTTGATTCTTGTGTCATCCGTGATATTAAGGGAGCTGTCAAGGGGGACGTTGAAATCGAAGCGGAATAAAACCTTCTTTCCCCGGATGTCTATATCGTCTATAAACTTCATGCTTCCTCCCTTCTGCTTCCGCGGCGGGTGATGATGAAATCAGTTGAAAATAAGGCCTTGAGGCCAATGGAGGGCTTATACCCGATAAAAACGGTACAGGTCAAGCCGTAATTGGTCGGGAGCCCTCGGGCTACATCCCCCAGATCACAGCGATCATGGGACCCACGGCGGGCGCTCTTCTTTGGTTAACCGGTTTTTTGACTTACTGCGAGACTTGCCTTTCTTCCTGAAAACCACAATCGCGGTTCCCGCTGATATCTGCACTATTCCGCCGGTGATTATCAAAATTCATACGAATGGTCTTTACATTGGAGATTGATCGGCGTATGCATAAACACATTTGATAATGATAGTAATCGTCTTTTGAGTCCCTAACCTAAATCTTGAGGGGCTATGGACGAACGGCATAAATTCCTTGTCTCCATAAGAGAGCGGGTTTTTTTATGTTTCGTAGTATAAAACATTATCAAAACTCTTTGCGGAATATCCCCTGGCAGGCCCCGGGGAATATCACTAAAATCAAAATATCATTGATGGCCCTCCCTTTCCGAAAACAGTTTTTCAGGGCCTGTCTCTTGGCACTGATCGTCATCTCTTCCCTTTCCGTCTTGAAAGCACTGATATCCTATGACGATGCCACTTCCATCTATCTATCCTTTTCACTGAAATCACCCACGGAGGGTATTGCTGCCCTCTACTATGATGTGGGAAAGGGTTATAACGCCGGTGACGTCCACACTGCTTTCATCAGGGGGAATGGTCAGGTCTGTAACTATCTTTTCAAGATACCGAATAAGACGCTCTACAACCTGCGATGGGATCCGCCGCCTGCGACGTACGATCCCATCTCCATCCGAAAGATCGAGATCCTGGATGGTTCCCACAACGTGTTGAAACATCTGGACCTTCGTCAACTGGAACCCTTGTATCAAATCCAGGCTTTGGAAGTATCCGACGAAAAGGCGGAGCTCCGCGTTCAGGAAGGTGCGAATGATCCTCAGGTGAAAATCCGCCTCGAATCCCCCTTCAATGCGAACAGAGTCTATCCCCTGTTCAAATTCCTCGGGGGGGCCCTTCTCGAATTTACGGGTTTTTTCCTTGTCACCTGCCTGCTGGCCTATCTTTGGCTCCGCGGGCGGAACAAGGCTGTCACAACAATCATCTTGGTTTCTCTGGTGATTTTCGGTTTTCGTTGCTGGACACTTTATAATGACGCCGTTTCGTTGTTTGTTCAGGTGAACATGCGTTCCTCCATCGACAGCATGGCTCAGGTCTATTACGATCTGAAAGGCTCGGGGATGAGTGAAAAGCAATCCCTCTCGATGCGAACAACGGGCGGGGATGGCTTCAGGCGCTATCGATTCAAGATACCCAACAAACTGATTTACGAAATTCGCTTCGATCCCCTGACCGCGGGCGGAAAAGTGCGAATCGGAGAAATCAAGATAACCGATGCCTTCAGCAGGATTTTGCGCGAGATCGATGTGAGGCAAATCAAACCAAAAAATCAGATAAGCGCCATCGATTATTTCACTGATGGATTGGAAGTGTCCGTCGCGGAAGGCTTCGATGATCCGCAATTAGTCCTGCCTCTGGAAGGCAGTTTGAATTTTGAAGGCAAGCTTCCGTTTCCAATGCTGAGATGGCTCCTGGCGGTGATGACGGAGCTGGTTTTTTTTGCCTTGTGTGCCTTCGTTCTTATCCAGGTCTGGGGAAAATGGGACCGCTTGTTTCTTGGCGGGTTGGACAGCCCTTTTGTTCAGGAGAAACTGCCTCTCATTTATATGGGAACCGCCTCGGGTCTGATATTGGCCATGGGTTTTATCAGCGGGCTCGATGTTCACCCGGATGAGTGGGGCGCCCACATGAAGGCCGCCGCTTACTATATTGATCACTGGCTTCCTGCGGCGGTGGACGACCCCCGGATCGTGAACAGCATATCCTCATACGGTATCAGCAACCTCTGGCATATTGAACCGATCTATTTTTTTGCCGCAAAGGCCACCCATCTGTTGTCCGGCATCGTATCCGATTTCTACCTGAAGTTGCGTTTGTTCAATGCCTTTTTATTTCTCTCATTGGTGCTTGTTATCTTTGCGCAGATCAAACGGTCAAAGTGGGTGGTTCTTTTCCTCGTTGTCACACCGCAGCTCTGGTATGTATTTTCCTACTTCAACAATGATGCCTTCCCTTGGTTTATTGCCATGCTTGTGGCGATGCAGGTCGTCGATCCGGAATCCTCGTTGAACCGATTCCTCTCCGCCCCAGCCATGCGTCGTCATATCGGTGGCGGCGTCCTGGCAGGGATTCTGTTGGGATTGCTCATTTCTTCGAAATTGAACTATAGACTCTTCGTCGCTTTTCTGATCTTTGCCGTCATATGGAAGCTCCTGTTTGAGACATCAGCGTCGGAGAGACACCTCCAACTGAAAAAATGGATCTTTGTCGGTATCCTGGCAACGCTGGTCTATCTGCCCATTTTTGTATACGATCAATACGTCAATGATTTCAATAAAACCGAAAAGGCAATGGGCGTTATGGAACGTTACGCCGAGACTCGATTCAAGCTGAGCACCATACGGAATGATCTCTCTTCCTCCTATACAGGACTGCGCCTGAGGGACAAAGGGATCTCTTTTCAGGAACTCTTCCTGCAAAAGACAGACTGGCGTGATATGTCCTTCAAGAGCTTTTTTGGCGTCTACGGTTACATGGATCTTTTTTCAGACAGGGACTATTATCGGGCTCTCACCTATGCACTGGGTGCTTTCTTTCTGGTGGTTTTCTTTTATGTTGCATTCACTCTTCCCTTCCGGGACGTGGTTTTTTTCTTGTTCGTATGCCTTTTCGCAGGCTTGGCGGTCGGCCAATCGGTTTACCATTCCTGGACCAATGACTTTCAGCCCCAGGGACGATATCTCTTTGTGATTCTACCGATATTCCTGGTAGGTTTTGCCAGGCTTCCGGTTTCCTTCCGCTCGCGGATCATTCCTCCGTTCGGTCTTATTTTTTTTTCTCTCAGCGTCTGGTCTTTTCTGCTGACGGGTCTTAAGATGATCCCAAAAATTAATTAGAGGGTATGATGTGAATCGGAATGGTCCGGAGCGAATCACCTCTTTTCAGAAATTATAAACCGTAAAAAAATGAATTCATTTCAGGTAAGGGTGAGGGCCTGTTCGACCCGTTTGCACAGTGAGGCCGGGTTGAGGAGGGCAAAGACCCGATCCATCTCCGGCCCGTGCAGGCGGCCGGTCAGGGCGGCCCGGATCGGCAGGTAGAGTTTCTTTCCCTTCAGGTCGGTCTGCTCGCCGATTTGCTTTATCAGGACGGCAAAAAGAAGAGGCGTTCCCTCCCCGTTTGCGGGGACGATGGCGGGCGCGTCTTTTACCGGCATGACTCCACCTCCCAGGATGGCCTCCCCTTCGATGTGTCCCCACAGCGCCGCAAGGACTCGCTTTGCATCGTCACTCCTGAGGAGCGACGCCGCCTCCTCGTCCAATTGGAAGCGATCGTCGGAAAAGATATCGAGGAACCCTCCGATATCGGCCAGTGTCGGGAGGCTGTCCTGGACGGCGGCAACGATCCCTTCGAACCTCTCCTGTCCGAAGGAATCCTCGTCGTACCCGGCCTCTCGGATGAAGGGGGTGAGCCGCTCCGCCAGAACAGCGGGGTCGAAGCGCCGGATGTAGATGCCATTCAACCACAGGAGTTTCTCTTCGTCAAAGACGGCGCCGCCCTTCCCGGTGCGTTCTAAGGAAAAACCTTCGCTGATCTCCTTTGCCGAGACGACCTCCCGCCCCCCTTCGAAGGAGCTTCCCATCAGGGCGAGGTAATTGAGCAACGCCTCCGGCAGGACCCCCCTGCGGCGGAACGCCCCGACGGAGGTGGCGCCGTGGCGCTTGCTGAGCTTCGTGTGGTCCTTGCCGAGGACCAGACCATGGTGGGCAAAGACCGGCGGTGAAAACCCCAGCGCCCTGTAGAGAAGCACCTGTGCGGCGGTGTTGGAGAGGTGGTCCTCCCCGCGGATGACGTGGCTGATCTCCATCGCGTGGTCGTCGGCGACGACGGCGAAGTTGTAAGCGGGGATACCGTTCGAACGGACGATGATGAAATCTCCGATCGCCTCACCCTGAAAGACCATCGGCCCGCGGATCAGATCCTCGAAGGCGATCGGTCCTGGCTCAACGTGGAAACGCCAGACTGGCTGTCGTCCCTCGGCGTAGAGCTGTTTTTGCTGGGCCTCCGAGAGCTCGCGGCACTTTCCCAGGTAGCGCGGCATCAACCGGCTCGCGACGAGCGATGCCCGCTCTGCTTCCAGCTCTGCTTCGGTGCAGTAGCAGGGGTAGACCTTCCCCTCGGCAATCAGGCGATCGAGGCAGCCACGATAGATATCGAGGCGTTCGGTCTGGTGGTATGGGCCGTGAGCGCCTCCCACTCCCGGTCCCTCGTCCCAGTCGATCCCCAGCCACCCGGGCACCTCCAGGGGCTTCGTCTCGACGGCCGTGGTCGTCGGGCTCTGGTCCGTATCCTCGACGCGCAGGATGAAGGCGCCGCCGTGGCGCCGCGCGAAAAGCCAGTTGAAGAGAGCCGTCCGCGCGTTGCCGACGTGGAGCTCCCCTGTCGGCGAGGGGGCAAACCGCACCCGGATGCCTGGCGTGCTCATGCGGTCTCTCCCCCGGCAAGGATGACGACGGCAAATGCAGCCGCGCCCTCCCCAGCCCCTATGAGCCCCATCCCCTCGTTGGTCTTGGCCTTCACGCTGACCTGCGTGGGAGCAATCCCGAGGACTCCGGCGATATTTGCCGCCATCTCATCGAGATAGGGCGAAAGTTTCGGGCTCTCCAGAACAACAGTCGAGTCCACGTTGTGGACATGATACCCCTTCCCGGCCGCGAGCACCGAGACCCGCTCCAGGAGCAGAATGCTGGAAATATCTTTATAGGCGGCATCCGTATCGGGGAACTGCCGGCCGATGTCACCGGCGCCGACAGCGCCCAGTATCGCGTCACATATGGCGTGGATCAGTACGTCTGCATCGGAATGGCCGAGGAGTCCCCGCTCAAAAGGGACCCCTTTCCCGCCGAGGATAAGCTTTCTGCCTGCCACAAGACGGTGACTGTCATACCCGAAACCGATGCGCATCGAACTCTCCTTAAACAGGGAAAAGAGACCCGGCCGACTTCACAGGTCCGATTGTCCGATAAACCGTCCCCGCCGCAAGCAGCGGGGCATTAATCTGAGGGTTCCGCCGTCCGACCCACGGCAAGCCGCAGGGAATAGAACCTGAAGCGATTCAACCGCCCGTTTCATTTGAAGAGCGGCGGATGACGAGATCGCCCCAGAGGAGATCCTCCGGCGTCGTCACTTTGATATTGTTGCAGTCACCGGGGATCATCCTCACGGCGATCCCCATTCTTTCCACCAGCGAGGCGTCGTCGGTGCCGTAAAATCGATCGGCCCCGGCCTTCTGGTATGCGGCGATGAGGATCGGCCTGCGAAAGGCCTGCGGTGTCTGTGTGAGCCACAACCCTTCCCGGATGACCGTTCTTTTCACCCATCCCTCGGCGGTCACTTCCTTTACGGTATCCTTTACCGGCACTCCGACGGTTACGGCGCCGAACTCCCGTACCGCTTCAACCGCCCGATTGATGATGTCCCCGGAGACGAAAGGCCGGACCCCGTCATGAACGATGACAATCCCATGCTCGTCGCTTACCTGCTGCAAGGCATTGCGGACCGAATCCTGCCTCTCTTTCCCTCCGGGAAGGACAAGACTGACCTTGGCAAGGCTGTATCTGTCGACGATCTCCTGTCGAACTTCCGGAATATCCCCTTCGGGAACAACGAGGAAGATCTCATCGACAACCGGCGATCGCTGGAACGCCTGCAGGGTATGGACGATTATCGGGATGCCCGCCAGCGGGAGGTACTGTTTTGGGGTCCCGTTTCCCATCCGTCTCCCCGCTCCCCCGGCGGGAATGATCGCAACCGTCTTCATGACAACATCCCGAAATAAAAAAAGCCCGGCGATAGTGCATCACCGGGCCTGGTATCGATTATTGCTTCGCATTTGCCCCGTAGGGCTTCTTGTCTGACATCACCGCTTTCATTTCCGAAAAGATCATCCTGCCGGCGGTCGTCTGCAAAACGCTGGTCACCAGCGCCTCAACGTTCATCCCCTGGTATTTCTGGGCGTTGTCGACGATAATCATCGTCCCGTCGTCCAGATAGGCAACCCCCTGCCCCGGCTCCTTGCCGTCCTTGATGATCTTGACCGTCATCAATTCGCCCGGCAGCACCACAGGTTTGAGGGCATTGGCCAGCTCGTTGACATTGAGGATCTTGATCCCCTGCAACTCGGCCACCTTGTTCAGGTTGAAATCATTCGTGATGATCTTTCCGTTGGTCTTCTTTGCCAGAGCGATGAGTTTGGCATCCACCCCCTTGATCTTGGGAAAATCATGGTCGACCACATCGATATAGATGCCGGTGCTGCGCTGCATCCGGTTGAGGATATCGAGTCCCCTCCGCCCCCGGGCCCGCTTCATTGAATCCGAGGAATCGGCGATGTACTGCAGCTCGTCAAGAACAAAGCGGGGAACGATGAGATTGCCCTCCATGAAACCGGTGTCGCAGATATCCGCAATTCTGCCGTCGATGATGACGCTGGTGTCCAGGATACGATAATCACTGATCTCTTTTGCCGGGCCCCAGCCGAAGAGGCTGAGTTCCTCCACTTTTTTCGATCCCAAGACAAGTCCCAGGTAACCCATGATGCCGGTTAAAAGCGCATAGATCCAGGGGACAACCTGCCGCTTTTCCATGATATTGCTGACAAAACTCAAACCATAGGCAAATAAGAAAGCAATCAACAGACCGATGATCATCCCTACGACACCGCCCAGGATGACCCGCAAGGATACCTTCCTGATGGCCTGTTCTATCTGTATGACAAATAGAGCAATCAATAAACCCAAACATAATCCGATCACCCATTTCCACCATTGATCATAACTATGGTAGGCAATAGAATAACCACTTGCGGAACATGCCATAATCAAGAGTATTTTCACAATCACACTTGTTCACCTCCTTCCATTCCAGGATAGGATTCCTGCCTCGCTTCCTCATCTGCAACCCGACCGCAGAAAGGGTGGATCATGGAATCGGCAGATGTATATCGGCGGCTCTGCCCCGGGTGAGCGGCTTTATCGCCTTTTTATGACAGCATTCATCTTGGCTTTTTTGGTTTACGATCCAATCTTTTTCAAAGAACAGGGCTCCGACAAGGAAGACGTCACTCCCGTTTCATTGCACGGTAAAGATCATCTTCAGATCTTCCTCCACCTTGGTCTCTTCGGCGTTGGTCGCCACCGAAATCTCCTTGATGAGCAAATTCTTTGCGGTATCCATCATCTTCCTCTCTCCGAAGGAGAGGTTTTTATCGCTTTTCAGGATAAAAAGATCGCGAAGTACCCGTGCAATTTCGAAAACCGATCCCGTCTTGATCTT
>JAMDBG010000060.1:15974-16288 GCA_023487865.1 Deltaproteobacteria bacterium
TGAGGATCGCATAGACCTTGGGGATCTCGGTTTCCATGATCACTTCACGCAAACCCACTGATTTTGCACTCTCCATGGGAATCATGATTTTCATGCCGTTGCCCATGATCTTCATGATATAGAACCGTTGCTTGCTCCCTCCGACATCCCGGTTTTCGATGGCCTCAATGACCCCTACACCCTGTGCCGGATAAACCGCCAAATCGCCCACTTTAAACATTTTGCCACCATTTTAAAATGTATTTTGAACTTGGTAGGTTAGCACATTTTAAATGAACAGTCAACACGATTTCATTTTCCATCAGTAAGCCCGA
>JAMDBG010000111.1 GCA_023487865.1 Deltaproteobacteria bacterium
ACTTCTTTGCCGTCTCATTTACCGTAAGCATTCTCTATCTATTCAAGGCCGGATCGGAGCGACGCTTCCCCAAGTCGTCGGGGGATTCCGGTGGCGTTCTTCCCGCCTCTTCCGTGCTCGACGAGATCGGCTACAAGACCATCGCCATCGGATTCCCGCTGTTGACCATTGGTATTGTAACGGGCGCCTTCTGGGCCAACGTGGCGTGGGGGACGTACTGGAGCTGGGATCCGAAAGAAACGTGGTCACTGATCGTCTGGCTCATCTATGCGGCTTACCTGCACGCAAGGATCACCCGCGGCTGGCGGGGAAGGAAGGCGGCCATCCTGTCCATTGTCGGTTTCGCTGCTACGGTCTTCTGCTACCTCGGAGTGAATCTGATACTTTCCGGGCTCCACAGCTATGGTGGCGCCTCGTGATAAAAAAAGCCATGCCAGGCCTGCCGCCGGGGAGGCGGCGGTTCAGGCCGGAACGGTGCCGGTCGCGTATATGAACTCAAATCTGCATTGGGCAGCGGCTGAATGCAGATTTTTCAAGAAATCAATGAGGTGTCAAAATGGCAAGTTTGGAATGTCCCAACTGCGGCAGCGCCCTGGTAAATGAGGCGGCGGTCTGCAGAGAATGCGGCAAAGAAGTGAACGTCGTTGAAACTGCCTCCGCTCCCCCGGCGAAGAATTCCCGCAGCAAAAATATCCCTGCGATTCTTGCAGTTTTTCTGGCGGCGGCGGGAGGGGTGGTCCTGCTGATCTTTACCGACCTGCTGCCCAACCCCATAAAGGGCACTTCCACGGCAGCCATCGTTAATGGAGAAAAGATATCCTTGGCGGAGGTGGACCGGAAATTTGAAGTCTATCAGAAGATGTCCGGAAAAAGCGGTCAGAAGGATTCATCCAGCCCTGCGGGCAAAGTGGCCGCGGCCGAAGCGAGGATGCGGATCCTGCAAACCATGATTCAGGAGAAAATACACGTGACTGAGGCGATCAAGGAAGGAATCGGCGTGACGCCGCAGGAGATCGCCGACAGAATCGGCGTCGTCAAGAAAAACCTCAATTATTCCGACAAGGATTTTGATACTTTTTTACAAAAGCACGACATGGCATTAGCCCACTTCGAAAAGCGGATTGAAAAGGATCTATTGATCGAGAAACTAATTGCCAAAGGCACAAAAGAAAAGGGCTTATCCGAGGATGCTTGGCTGGCGGAACTGGATAAAAGGGCAAAGGTCGAAATATTGGTCAGATAGATCATTATGAATATTGAAATGTTGAAACCGCCGAAAGCGTCCGAGGGGGCTCACGGAAAATTCCCCTTTGGCATTCATATTAAATGGTTGTGCTTGTCCGTCCTGGCGATCGTCGGGGTGATGCTGTCGTTGCAAGCCTGGGCGCAAACCGCAGGAACGGACGGGACGACTCCGGCGGCCGACAAAGGCATTGTCAATAATGGTTTCCGCCTCCGCATTGCCTGGGTTCAAGAGATGGGTGACGGAAGGGACCCTTTTGCAAAGGGGGGTAACTTACGTTTGATGGGTCTGGATACCGGGGATGAACAGGGAGAGCGGGCGATCTTCGGGACCGTGGGGAACTATGCCAAACCATTGATCACGCCTCGGGGGGACCGGGTGGTCTATACGGACCGGATACGCAAGAAGGTTTATGTGGTGAACTGGGACGGTTCAGGCCCGCGGGAGCTCTTCGATGGGTTTGGATTGGCCGTCTGGCGTGATCCTCGGGACGGCAGGGAGTGGGTCTATTATGGTTTGGAGGAGACGAAGGAGGAGCATTGTCCGGCGGTTTATCGGACGCTGCTGGACAGTCCCGCTCCGGGGGAACTGATCTGGAACAGGACGCCGGTGAGCGTGGACAGTTTTCAGGTGTCGGCGGACGGCCGGCTGGCCGGGGGCAATTTCCCCTGGCCGGAAGGCGGCGTCGCCCAGCTGCCGAACGGGTCGATGAAACTCCATACCAAGGGATGTTGGACGGCACTCGCAACGGTCAATAAGAAACCCATTTATTGGATTTTTGACGGCGCTCACCGGAACCTGATTCTCGTCAATCCGGAAAACGCAAAAAAGTGGCAGGTCAATATCAGCGGCGCTCCCGGCATACACGGGTACGAGGTTTACCATCCCCGATGGAGCAATAATCCGCAAATTATGGCCATGACGGGGCCCTACAAGGTAGGTTTTGGAGGGAACCGTATCGGCGGAGGAGGCCGGGAGGTGGAGATCTATGTCGGTCGCTTCAACGCCGATTTTACGGCGATTGAAGCCTGGTGGCAGGCAACCCGGAACGACCGGGGAGACTTCTTCCCCGATGTCTGGGTGGCGCCCGCTGAAGTGGTGAAGCAAAAAACGGGGAAAATATCAGGGATAAAAAAAACAAGTAAGGAAAAAACCATCAATGGTCTTTCTTCAAAAACGGCGAAGACCGGATCGGCCTCCGTCGCGCCCGGAAAGCCTATCGCGCGAAAGACCAAGGAGCCACTGGTAGTCGAAGCCCGATTGACGGATCTTTCGGTCATTCCCACACCTCAGGACGTCGCCCCCTATCGGCGTGCGCTTCTGGTAAACGGCTATGAAGTCATCCGGGTGATCTCCGGCTCCTATGGCCGGAAGAAGATCATGGCCGCCCACTGGGTGATCGAAGAGGGCCAGGTCCTCAAGGACGCAATCCGGGAGATGGGCAAAGTTTATCGGATGGTCCTGGAGCGTTATGACGACCATCCCGAGTTGGAAGGGGAGAGGCTGATCATGGACAGCGATGAATTCAATCTGCCGCTCTTCTACGAGCCGCGCAAATGATGGCCCCGTCGATCGAAAACCGCAGCCGAGGTGGGGAAGTAGCGATGATGAGCAGTCATCTTTGCATTGAGCTGAGATGTGTTTAGGAGTGGAGATGAAGACGTATCGCAAGGGGCAGGCGATTCTCCGGTTCTTCTTTTTAATTGTGTTATTGGTCTGCATCTTCGGCATGGCTTATTCCGTGTATTGTTCGGTACCGGCCAACAAGGAAGTGCAATCCTCAAAGCCCTGTGAACAGTCGGAAGCCGATGCCTGTGAAGGGATCCTTGTCGGATACGGCGATGATAATACGGATAATAACGTCCCCAAGACCGACACATCCTACAGCGTGATCGGTACACGCGCAGCGTCTAATCCCGTGGTTTACTTCTTCAAGGGCGAGGGCTGCCCCAAGTGCGCGGAGGAGGAAAAGTTTCTGGAGGCCCTGGTCAAAAGGATTCCAGCGGTGAAGATACGGGCCTATGAAGTGTGGCGCCATGCCGGCAACGCGGCCATGATGCGCGATCTGCTGAAATCGCGAGGAGTAGAAGCCAAAGGAATTCCCGTGACGCTCGTCGGGAACCGGATTTTCTACGGTTTTTCCCCACAGATTGCCGAGGAGATCGAAAGAAAAATCGCCTCCTGCACGTCCTCTGCCTGTCCAGACCCCGCTTCGGCAGAAGCGCCGCGGAAACTCATTCCAAACAGCGGCGTCGTGGACATTCCCCTGGTGGGTAAGGTCGATCTGGCCGCCTACTCCCTACCCTTCGTGACCGTGGTCATCGCGTTATTGGACAGTTTCAATCCTTGTGCCTTTTTCGTACTCCTGTCGTTGCTCGGAATCCTGGCATACGCCAGATCGAGAAAGAAGATGTTGCTGGTCGGCGGGACCTTCCTTCTGTTCTCGGGGGGGATCTACTTTCTGTTCATGGCGGCCTGGCTGAACCTTTTTCTCGTCATCGAAAAAATCTCCTCCATCACGCTGACGGCGGGCATCGTGTCCATTCTGATCGGCGCCGCCAACATCAAGGAATTTTTCGCGTTCAGGCAGGGCATTTCTCTTTCCATACCGGACCGCGCGAAACCGAAGCTGTTCGACCGGATGCGCCGGCTTGTCCGCGCCCCGTCGCTCCCGTCGGTATTAGTTGGCACCGCGGTGCTGGCCGTTGCCGCCAATTCGTACGAGCTGCTCTGCACAGCCGGTTTTCCCATGGTCTATACGCGGATACTGACGCTCAACGGCCTTTCCCCGGCAGGCTATTACCTGTACCTGGGCCTCTACAACCTGATCTATGTGATTCCCATGGCCGTCATCACTTTGTTTTTTGCCTTTACGGCGGGGAAATGGAAACTGACCGAATGGCAGGGTCGCGTGCTGAAGCTCGTTTCCGGCGCGATGATGTCCGTCCTGGGCGTCGTCCTGATGGTGGATCCCTCGGTGATGAACAATATCGCCGCGTCTGCGGCCATCCTTGTTGGCGCCGTTGGGGCATCCTTACTGCTTGCATGGGGTGTCGGAAGGCTCGAAAAAGCGAAAGCGGGTCGATTTCGGGAACCGTTGGATTGAGAAAGTTCCTCAATCCGGTTGTCGCTTACGGTGCAGGAAAGGTATTGCGGGCGATGCCGAAAAGCTCCACAGGGCAGACGGGCGGTAGAAGATTCGTTGGCCGGGTGTTTCAGGGAATGTGGGTCACATTATGCTCTATATCGGCGTCCATCGGGGGAAGCCGCTCATATTGCTGCGTATTCCTGAATCTGTGACTTCATTTTGAAATTTGCTTTGTGTCTCCTGTTCTTTGACAATCGAACTGTTTTACGGCTGCCTTGGTAGATTCTTGCGCATGGTCGATCAGGGACACTGCCGGCCTGCACCTGCTACCTTTTCGTCATCCATGGATGGAGTGGCCCAGAAGTGCATGCGCTGCTTCCATCAGGCTTTCACTCATGGTCGGATGGGGATGAACCGTGCAGCCCAGATCCTCCGCTGTGCCGCCTTGCCGGATCAAGGCGGCAGGTCCTGCGATCAGCTCCGTCACATGGGCGCCGATCAGGTGAACCCCCAGGATCTTCTTTGTCTTCGACTCGCCGACGATCTTGGCAAACCCGAAATTCTCATCTATGGCCAGCGCCCTCCCATTGGCCACGAAGGGACACTGGGCCGTGATCACGTCGCGCCCCTGCTCACGCGCCTGGGCCTCCGTCATGCCAACCGATGCCACTTCAGGGTACGCATAGGTGCAGTGCGGGATCTTGCTGTAATCCAGAGGTTCTGTTTTTATCCCCGCAATGACCTCTGCGGCAATGAGACCCTGTGCTGAGGCCACATGGGCGAGTCCCAGTTTCCCCGTGACATCACCAATCGCATACACGTGGGGTGCGCACGTGCGCATCTGCTGATCGATGTCGATATAGCCGCGGGTGGTCGCAATCCCCGTCCTCTCCAATCCCAGATCCCTGCTGTTAGGGATAAATCCGATGGACACCAGCACCTTCTCCGCCGCAAGAACTTCCCTCTGGCCCTGGGTTGTCACGACCACATCCACGCCGTTCTCTCGACGCAGGATCTCCTCCACCCTTAGACCCGTCTTGACCGTTATCCCCACCCGCCTGAACTGCCTCTCCGCCTCAACACAGATCTCTTCGTCTTCCAAAGGAAGGACATGGGGCATCATCTCGACTACGGTGACTTTGGTTCCATAACGGCTCCAGATAGTGGCAAATTCCATCCCGATTGGTCCCGCACCGACAATAACGACCGAAGAGGGTATGTCCGTCAATTCCAGCGCTCTCCTACAGTTGATCACCCGTTCGCTGTCGAAGGGAATCCCCGGGAACGCCCGCGGTATCGCCCCTGTGGCAAGAATGATGTCTTTTGCCCTGAGCGTTTCTCCTAAAGGCTCGAGTTCAATCTCCCCTGCGTTTCCGAGTTTGCCCGTGCCGTCATAAACCTCGATATTGCTGTTTTTCATTAGAAGGGTGATCCGTCTGGTCTGACGCGTCACCACGTTCCGGCTGCGTCGATATGCCTCACTGTAATCCATGGAAAGATTATCGAACTTGAAGCCGAAGACTCTTCCCTTGGACAAGAGGTGAATCACTTCGGCATTGCACAGCAACGACTTGGTCGGGACACATCCCCAGTTCAGGCAGGTCCCCCCCACATGCTCTTTTTCCACCAGGGCCACTTTGAGGCCCAGCTGACTTGCCCGAACAGCGGCCACATACCCACCCGAGCCACCGCCGACAATTACCACATCGAATTCTTTCATAGCCTGCCATTCTCCTTGGATCGTTTTCTCATGAGGCAAAAGGGATCCCCACTTGAAGTTCCTGCCTATTTTCGTCGCCAATCTATGTCATTCATGAAGGATTCCGATTTATCGACGCGAAAGCCTCATGAAAGACAAATACATTAGCGTTAACCTAACGCTTAAGCGTCCAGGCGGCATTGCCGTAACGTACGGTCTCGATATCAGAGATCTGTTGCCAAGTCTTCTCGTCAAAGGTCAGAGGTTTCATTTTAATCCCGAAGAACTCGGAGAATCCAAGGGCGAACCGCGATGTCGCCCAGTCGAAGGCTATAGGCCGACCAAAGGCCTCAGTAAGGGAGGCCATGTTGACCCCAGTGTCCTTCGTATCGAACCTAGCCACGGCTTTGAGGAGAGCCTCCTCCTTGTCGAGAGGGACGGACCCGTGCTGGATGAAAGTGGCGCCGGCCCTCTTCTGGGCGCTGCCGATGATCTTTCGGCCGCCGATCACGACTTCGCCCCTGGCGGGAAGAGTGAAACAGGGTATGGTTGCCCTGACATAGGTGGAAGAAGAGGCCGAGGCGAGACGGGCGGAAAGACCCATGAAAGAAAGACCTTCGATAAGAGCCTGCGAGATCAGTTCATAGGACTCTTGAAGGGTGGAAGTGAACATCTCCGTGTCGGATGAGGCAAGAGAATAGGTCAGTTCCTTGAGGTGCAGGACGACCTTTCCGCCGGTCATACGCCGCACGACATCAATGCCGTGTGTGCGGCAGAAGGCGAGGTCCACCGCCCGGCCAGCTTCCTGCCCGCAGCCCAAAGAAACCGTCGGTTTCTCCCAGTGGTAGAAGCGGAGAAATGTCCGTTTCCTCTCTCGTACGCTGTTGAACAGAAACTCGTCCACCGCCATGTTCAGTGACCCCCGGAGTGGAGCTTTGTCGATGATGAGCGACCAGTTTTTCATGTGAGCCCCTGATTCTTATCGCTGCGCGTCGAGCGCTTCCGCATGGTAGGAGCTTCGCACCAGGGGACCGGCGACCACTCTGTGAAAGCCCATGGTGAGGGCGGTCCTTCGCCAGGTATCGAACTCCTCAGGGGGGACAAAACGGGACACCGGCAGACACCCCTTCCGGGGCTGGAGGTACTGCCCGAGCGTGAGGATCCTGCAGCCGTTGACGAGGAGGTCCTTCAGGGCCGCTTCCAGCTCTTCCGGTCTCTCTCCCAAGCCGAGCATGAGACCGGATTTGGCGGCCACATCCGGCGCACAGCGTCCTACACGTCCGAGAAGTTCGAGGGATCGGGTGTAGACGGCCCCAGGCCGAACCTCCGGATAGAGGCGGTTCACGGTCTCCAGATTGTGGTTGATGACATCAGGGCGGGCAGCGAGAACGATCTGCAGAGCGTCTTCATCCCCACGGAAATCAGGTATGAGAATCTCGACGCGGATCCCGGGACGCCTGACCCGAATGGCGCGGATCGTCTCCGCGAAGGCCCCGGCGCCGCCATCATGCAGATCGTCGCGGGTCACTGAGGTCACCACGACATAATCAAGAGACATCCGCACAGCGGCCTCTGCCACTCGGCAGGGTTCATCGGGATCAGGTGGACGCGGTTCGCCCTGGTGCACAGCGCAGAAGCGGCAGCGGCGGGTGCAAGAGTTGCCGAGAATCAGAAAGGTTGCCGTCCCCTGCGCAAAGCACTCCTCACGGTTAGGACAGCGGGCCTCCCGGCAAACGGTATGCAAGCGTCCGTCGTCCAGAAAGGACCTCAATCGGGGATGAACCGGCGCAGCGGGAATCCCCCGCCGGAGCCAAAGGGGCTTTCTGGCGATCGTCTCGATCTGCCTCGTCTTCATGGCGTTGATATCCTCAAAGATGTTGGGCAGGTACCGCATCTACGCGCCGGCTTTCAAGCGGGTTCGGTAGGCCTCGGCAGTCAAGAGTTGCGAGACCGTCGCAGGATCATCCGGTTTCACCAGAATCATCCACCCGTCGCCATAGGGGCTCCGGTTCAGGAGGGCAGGATTGTCGACCAGGGGGGAGTTCACGGCGACGACCTCCCCGGAGATCGGCATGTAGCAATCGGATACCGACTTCACGGATTCCACCGTGGCAAAGACCGCCCTTTGCGCGATGTGCGCCCCGACGGACGGTAGCTCCACATAAACGACGTCCCCGAGTTGATCCTGGGCGTAATCGGTTATTCCCACCCGCGCCAGTTCGTCTTCCTGCGCCACCCATTCATGATCTGGGCTGTAACGAAGCTCCTCCGGTAACCGGACATCCTCGATTTTCTTCATCGTTCCTCCTTTGATACTGTAGAACAGGGGCTCGTCCTCTATTATAGTGTAATGCGTCCAACGGATCTTTACTTATGATGAGCATCAAATTCAGTGTAACTCCTTGTCAATATAGGGTAACCATATGTAAAGGGATTTGTGACGCAGTACAATAGCTATACTTGGCGACATCATAACTTGCCGAAATATTCACTCTTCAGTACCACATAACTGCCGCGGATCCTCACTTCTCTTTGACCAATTGTCGAACTGAGATTCAACCGCTGCGACAACATGATCTTGACACCTTTCTTGATACGTTCAGATAGAGGAACCAACACAGTGCAAGGAAACAGCATGGACAGTCCCGTCCATTCCCTCGAATTCAACGCTTCGGTGAAAATATCAAGGAGTTCTACACCAACTCCCTCGAAAAGACGTACCAGCGCTCGGTGTAATGGTTAACAGACGACTGGGCAGAATGTAAAAAATTTTATCTGTGCACGTGGCAACATTCCCTTGTTCTAAACCCGGCCGGCGCGGTTTCATAACGACACCCACTCCATAATGCTTTTGTTTCTTCTTTTCGCCTTGCTTATTCCTCTTCACAGCGCTGCGGTCGTCCGGAGAACGGCATTCGGACCGCAGAGGTTTTCCTGGGCGATGTGGCTTTTACTCGTCCCGCAACGCCTTTCTGGCCGGGATTGCCGCCTTTGCCCTTTTTTTCGAGGGGTCGGTCCTGCCGCTCTATTCTTAGCGACAGTCCCTCTGTCTCCCGTCAGACTTGGTGGTTTCCATCAATTTTTTCCCCGGAGACTATAGAGCATCGTCCCGAACCAGGGGGCGGACAGCCCGGACGAACCGCTTGTCGTAATAAGGCTTGCTGAGGCTGTCCACGCGCACCCTCTTGTTCCGCGAGGGGGCATGGATGAATTGGTTGTTGCCGATGTAGATCCCGACGTGGCCGATCGGTGGCTTTCTCGTGTTGAAGAAGAGGAGATCCCCTTCGACGAGTTCGCTTCGCGCGACGCGCATTCCGACCCGGGACTGCTCGAAGGCCGTCCTGGGGAGATCGATGTCGAAGAATTGGTAGATCTTCTTCACCAATCCCGAACAGTCGATCCCCTTGATCGAGAAGCCTCCCCAGCGATAGGGGGTGCCGAGGAAGCCCAGGGCGGCCTTGACGAGCAGCTTCGGTTCTTCGGGATTGCACCATTTGCCGCTGTCGCTGTGGTCCGCGTTGTCCTCCCGGGGCTTCCCGGTTTCCGCCCAGGTCTCTTCCCGTCCCTGATCGGCATCATTCAGCTCTTTTCCCGATTCCGGCGGAGCTTCGCTTTTCGTATTTCCTACCCGTGCCTCCGCCCTGCGGAGGGGATTGTCTAATTGCGCTTCGGTTTGATTCCGGCTAGGGAGGATGAGGAGCTGACTCGCTTTGATGCGGCTGCCCCTTAGGTTGTTGGCCGTCTTGAGCGCTGCGGGGGCCACGCCGGTCTTCGCGGCGATGGCGAAAAGGGTGTCCCCCTGCCGGATCCGATACGTTTCCTTTGCCTGAAGATTGCCGCAAAGGATCAGGGAAGCAAAAAAAACGCCGTGCCCGATAGAGAGAATAATCCGTCGTCTCGTCATATCGTGTCTCCTGTAAAATCTCATTGATGAATCTCCGCCGGCTTCGCCTTGCCCATCCGGCTCCGGAACAAAACAAGCAGGCTGATCACAACGCAGAGGATCGGGAAAATCCAGCCGTAGCGCACGTAGAAAGTCATTCCCCGCAGGAATGAAAAGCCGCCGACGGCCGCATCCTCCCGCAGGAGTCCGGTCTCCACCTCGATCTTGCCGCTCGGGGCGATGATGGCGGAGATTCCCGAATTGGCCGCCCGCAGGAGGTAGCGCCGGCTCTCGACGGCCCGCCAGCGCGCCATGGCCAGGTGCTGATAGGGGGCCGAGGTGTCGCCGTACCAGGCGTCATTGGTCAGATTGATGATCAACTCGCTCCCCTTGCGGACGAAGGCGCGGGAGAGATCCGGAAAAATCGCTTCGAAGCAGATGAGCACGTTCGCCGGTCGGCCGGCCAGCGGCACCGTCAGATGGTCTTCTCCAGGATGGAAATTCCCCACGTCCCTGGAAATCGTTTCGCTGAAAAAGAAGATCTTCGGCCAGGGGATGTATTCGCCGAAGGGAACGAGATGCATTTTGTCGTAAATCCCGAGTTCCTTTCCGTTCCCATCGAGAAAAAAGGCGCTGTTGAAATAGACTGGCGCGCCGGCCATATCGCGGAAGCGCACATTATTGAAGATCAACCCCAGGGGGAATCGTCGCGCGAGTCCCTTCATGGTCTCCCGGTAATCTCCATCCTGGTGATAGAACAAGGGCGAGGGGGACTCGGGCAGGACAAGAAGGTCTACGTCTTTGCTCGGCAGCCGGTCGGCCATTTCGAGATAGCCCTGCCGGTACTTCCGGGAGAGCATTTCCTGCGGATCGTCGATGGTGAGATTGCTTTGCAGCAGCGCAACGCGGTGTTGCGGCTGAATTTGATTCCATCGGTTCAGCGCCGCCGTTCCATAAATCAGAGAGGCGGCCAAGAGCAGGCCGCCGAGCGCTAGGGGCGCCGAGCGCCGCCATCTTTGTTCACCACTGAACAGGAACCAGGCCAGCACCACATTGATCCAGACGATCAGGAATGAGACGCCGTAGACCCCAATCAGGTCGGCAATCTGGACGAGGGGCGGAAAATCGGTCTGGGAATAGCCAAAGAGGAGCCAAGGAAAGCCACCAAATGGGATCAGGCCGCGCAGGTACTCCAGGGCGACCCAGGCCGGCGGGAAGACGAAGAGAAACCGGCTCCCTCCGCGATTCATGCAATGCCGGGTCAGGGCGCAGGCCGCCGCTGGAAAGCAGCCGAGGGCCGCCGCCAGGAGCACGAAGAGGCCCCACGCCCCGTAGACCGGCAGACCTCCGTAGTGCGACAAAACCTGTGGAACCCAATAGAGCAGACCGAGGAATTGAAAGGTCCCTGCGACCCAGCCGCCGAGAAATGCCCTACCCGCCGTCTTTACCCGAATCATGTAAAGGATGAGAGGCAGGAGGGCCGCCCAGGCCAGATAGCCCCGGTTCATCGTCGGGAAAGACGCCCAGGCCAGAATGCCGGACAGGACCGGAAGAACCAGAATCGGCATATGTCGTTGGTAAACGTTCAGCGCTGGTTACCTTTCATCAGGGGCTCATGAATGGCGAGGCCTTTCGAGGCGAGCGGGCGTCTCATCCGCTTCATGGGCGGTTCGGATTTTTTATTGGAAGCGGATCTAAAGCCCCCCTCCCGCAAGCGGGGGTAAAGCCTGCGGAAGGGGAAGCTTGCCGGTCACGTCGACCGGATCTCCTGGCGCATGAATACCATATAGCAGATCCCAAAACAGATGAAGGTGATGGCAATAAGCGATATCATAAAGGGTGCTACGATCACTATGCTCTGTACGAGCGGGAGCGGATTCTGGAAACGGGAGAGCGAAAGCCTCTCCAGCGGCCCCATCAGTATAAAGGAGCGCGGTGTCTTCCGGAGCGGATCGAGAATTGTCGAAGTCGCATCCCCGTAAAGCGTCGCCGGGGCGAGGAAGGAAACGATCCGCTGGACCCTGTCATTGTTGATGAAGGCCTCGGTCGCCTGTGCCACGTCGGCCGTCTGTTGCATCGGTGCAACCGCGTCCGCGAGGAAGCTCCCACCGAGACCGACGAAGAAGGAAAGAAAGATCCAGGCGGCGAGCGACGCCAGCGCCGAGGTGGCCGTGCTCCTGAACACGACTGAAAAGAGGATCGCCGCCCCCAGCCAGAACGAGATATAAAGAATGCTGAGGACGAGGTAAATCAGGAGCCGCCACACCTCATCCGCTCCCGGAACCACACCGATTAGACGGATTCCGAGACCCGAGATGATCAGGACGAGCGATGCCATAACGATCGCAATCATCGTCACGCCGGCCAGGAATTTGGCATTGATGATCGCATCCCGGTAGATCGGCTGTGAGACCAGCTTGCTCAGGGTCCGGCCGGTCCTCTCCCGGTTGACCGCGTCGAAGCCGAGGATGATCCCGATAAGCGGTCCCAAAAAGCCGATGAATTGCGTAAACGAGAAAAGCTTCCCCGTTGAGGTGAACAGGAGCAGGAAGACAAAGTTCGGTTTGGCAACCCCCTTGAGCTCATCCTGCATGGACATGCCGACCATCGACGCGATAATGACCCCGACCATGACGATCAGCGCCGCGATGAGGAGAAACCTAATGCTGCCGAAGTGGTCCTCCATTTCCTTCCGGTATATGGTAAAGATCCCGTGCAACGTCATCCCTCCTTGAAATATTTCATGTAGATCTGATCGAGGGTGTATGCCTCGCCCTCTTCCAACCCAAGTCCCCGCTGCGCGAGCTCGGCAAGCGGTCCGGCTGCCACGAGTTTTCCCTTGATCATGATCCCGATCCGATCCGAGATCCGCTGAACCTGATCGAGGAGGTGCGAGGAGAAGAAGATCGTCATCTGCCGCTCGCGGCTCAGTGCACAGATCATGTCGAGCATCTTGTTTGTCCCGTCGGGATCGAGACCGATCGTCGGCTCGTCGAGAAAGACCACCCGCGGCTCCTTGATCAGGACCTCGGCGATCCCGAGACGCTGCTTCATCCCCTTCGAATAGGAACCCACTGGTTTGTGCGCTTCCTTGGCCAGGTCGACCTCATCGAGGAGCCGGTCGATCCGGACAGTGGAAACCTGATCCGGGATTCGATTGAGGCGGGCGATGTAACGAAGGTTCTGCCGGGCATCCATATCCTCGTAGAAACCGACATTCTCCGGCAGGTAGCCGATGATTTCCTTGACCTTGAGCGGGTCGCGGGCCGGGTCGAATCCGCAGACCCTGACCGTCCCGGCGGTCGGCTCGGTGAGACCCAGGAGCATCAGCATCGTCGTCGTCTTGCCGGCACCGTTCGGCCCCAGGAACCCGAAGATCTCCCCTTCCGCCACATCGAGACTCAGGCGATCCACCACGGTCTGCGCCCCATAGCGTTTGGTCAATCCTTCCATATGGATGACTATCTCTTTTTCCACCTCTATCGTCTCCCCATCTTGATGAAAAGGAAGCTCAGTCCGGCGATCACCAGGAGGATGATCCCGATCCCGATCCACCCCCAGGCCGAAGAGGCCTTCACCGTCACCCGCATCTCCACGGTCTTGTCCGACTTTTCCCCGGTTGTCATGATGCCGACAGAGTAGTCACCGACGAGGGACTGGCGTCCCGGCGTCACCGTGACCTCCACCTGCTTCATCGCGCCGGGCGCGAGGGATTCGATCTTCTCCGGCTTGAAGGTGGTCTCCCAGTTCTCCGGCTTGAAAGAGGAAAAGGAGATGTTCCGGTTCACCGCAGAACCGTTGTTTCTCACAAAAAGCGAGAAAGTGACCGGCTTTCCGGCGAACGCCTCCAGGGAAAGGATCCCGTTCGGCGTCCCGGCGTCAAGCCTGTAAGTCCCCGTGAGGTTTACCGTAAGCTTCACCTCGGCCTTGCTGTCGCCCGAGCTTATCCGAACGAGGATTGGGTACTCCCCGGAGGCTGCGTTCTGCACGGGGGTCACTTCCACGGCGACCGTCTGGTTTGCACCCTCCTTCACCCGGATGCTGGAGATCTGCTTCTGCTCGTAGGCCGGTTTGAAATTAATCTCCCACTTCTCCGGTCCGACCGCAGCCAGGTTGAACGTGCGTTCCATTTCGCTTTTGTTCATCACTTCGAGCGAGAACTCAAACTTGGAATCCGTCTGGCCTCTGAGTACCGGATACGCGGCGTTGATCTGGATGTTGTCGGCACCCACCGTCCGCTCCTGGACATCCACGGACAGGGCATGGTTGGAGGTCAGTTTACCGTCCGCGGTCTTCGCCTCGAACTGGAAAGCGTATTTTCCCGGTCCTATTCCCTTGGCGGGTTCCAAGGTCAGCGACAGCGTCTTGGCTTTGCCGTTAGGGACGTACATGCCGGTCACCCGGTAACGGGCGCCCTTCAGCGTCGCCTTCCAGTCCTTCGCCACCGAGGTGATCCGTACATCGATGTTCTCATCGGTGCGCCCCTTGTTCTCCAGGGTCAGGTCCATTTGAACGGTCTCCCCTCTTGCGACCGCGACGCCCGAATAGTCCGTATAAAGGGCAATACCCCGCTCCGGCCGGTTGTCCTTTTTATCCGCCTCCGGCTGGGCCAAAACCAGCGCCGGGACCACCCCCAGCAGGACGATCAAGACGACTGCAATCGCAAACGACATTTTCTTGCGTGTTCCGTAACCCATGATTCCCTCCTCACAAAATTTCCGACGTGATGCCTTGACGGTTCGGGCACTAAACACCCTGTACCAACTATAGAGTCAAGCATTTTTTTGTTTTGATGTGAAAAAAGCACGTAACATGATGATTTAAAATGACATAATATTCAAAGCCTGATGAGATCCTCATGTGCCTCTTCGTGGGGGTTGATGTGGATCATTACGTCTCCGACATTCGGAAAGTGCTCGAACAGAGTCCGTTTGACCGCGACGGAAACGGCATGGGACTCTTTCACCGTCATTGCCGGATCCATGTCCAGCTTCAGATCGATGATCAGGTATTGCCCGGATCGCCGGCACCGGATCTCGTGAACGTGGTCGATGCCGGGCACCCTCTCCGCCATGGTTCCGACCGCGACGATCCAATCCCGGGGCGGTTGCCCGTCCATCAGGTCGTGGGTCGCGCCGAGAAGGATCTTCCCGCCGATGTAGAAGATGAAGATGGCGGTCAGGACCGCTGCCAGGGGATCCATCAGCGTCGCTCCGAAGAACGCGCCCCCGACGCCGATCAGCGTGGCGACGGAGGTGAGGGCATCCTTGCGGTGATCCTTGGCGACGGCATCCACTGCCGGGCTTTCCAGCCTCCCGGCCACGGACCGGGTATAGCGGTAGAGCGTCTCCTTGACGACGATGGTGGCCAAGGCGGCGAGAACCGCAATCAACCGCGGTTCGACGGAACTTCCTTCCATTATGGTCATGATCGACCGGTAGAGTATCCCTCCGCCTGTGGCGAGGATGACCAAGGAAACCATAATGGCGGCAATGCTCTCGGCTTTTCCGTGACCATAGGGGTGCTTTTGGTCGAAGGGCTTCCGCCCGATCTTGAGAGCGATCATTGTGGAGAGCATTGCCGCTAAATCGCACGCGCTTTCCAACCCGTCAGCAAAGACCGCCTCGGAACGGCCGAAACAACCGGCCAGCAGCTTCATGACCATCAGCCCGGCGTTGATCCAGATGCCGACGGCAACGGCTTGGTCCGCCACGCAGAATCGCGCGGTTCTGTCTGGTGATAATGGAGTCATCTCTCGCACTACTTGCCTGCGCCTTCCCATATTTTCTGTAGTAAAGGCGTAAGCGTCTCCAGGATGCCCTTGATCCCCTTCTGTTCCAGCACCGTTCCGACAGTGGAAAGGGCCGGGACGAAATATAATAGAAGGGTGACAAGGAGCCATATTCCCAGTGCACCGATGACCAGGAGCGTCAACACAATGCCGGCAAGAAGCGCTTTGTTGCGGAGGACCTTCTGTGCCAGGTTCAACAGCGGATTATAATAACCATGCTTTTCACCACCATACCCGGCGTGGTGACGATCATGGCCACAATGATCGGTCGGCCTTTTGCGTCTGGATCCTTCAAATAAGTCGTCGTGCATGTTCGGTCCTTTCTCTGCAAGAATCGGTCGAGGAGGTCACGGAG
>JAMDBG010000021.1 GCA_023487865.1 Deltaproteobacteria bacterium
TGTCTCCCGCCTTGACCCGCCCGTCGAAGATCCGACAGTGGATGACCGTTCCCCGGAAGGCGTCGTACTTGGCATCGAAGATCAGCGCGGCGGAGGCGCTCTGGAAGGCCCTTGAGGAGGCAGGAATGAAACTCGATTCTGTCATCGAGATCGTTCTTGATCGGGAAACCGCCAAGAAAAGGATCATGGGTCGGCGGCTCTGCGCCAATGACAACAATCATCCCAACAACATCTTTATCGAGGCCATCAAACCGATAGAAAAGGACGGGAAGCTGATCTGCCGGGTCTGCGGCTGTGATCAGTTGACCGCCCGGGCCGACGACCAGGACGAGGCGGCGATCGACAAGCGCCACGGCATCTATTACGACACGGATACGGGAACCCTCGCCGCCGTCCGCTACTTCAAGGACCGCGCCCGGGTCCTGGAGATCGACGGGACCCCCGGCGTGAAGGAGGTCTCCTCGGCCCTTCTGGCAAAACTTTCATAATGGATACTATCAGGAACTTCAGTATCATAGCCCATATCGATCATGGAAAATCGACTCTTGCCGACCGGCTGATCCAGTACACCGGCGTCGTGAACGACCGGGATTTCCAGGACCAGATCCTCGACAACATGGACATCGAGCGGGAGCGGGGAATCACGATCAAGAGCCAGGCCATCTCGCTTCCCTACCGGGCAAAGGACGGCCGGACCTACGCCCTGAACCTGATCGATACGCCGGGCCACGTCGACTTCACCTACGAGGTGTCGCGATCGCTCGCCTCCTGCGAAGGGGTCCTGCTGCTGATCGACGCCGCCCAGGGCGTCCAGGCCCAGACGCTGGCCAACCTCTACCTGGCGATGGAGCATGACCTCACGATCATTCCCGTCATCAACAAGATCGACCTCCCCTCGGCGGATGTGGAGCGGGTCATCGAGCAGATTGAAACGGAACTGGGTCTGGATTCCGACACCCACCTGAAGTGCTCGGCCAAGGAGGGAACCGGGATCGAAGAGATCCTCGAGGCAATCGTCGCCAGGATCCCCTCCCCCAAAGGGGATACGGAAGCGCCTCTCGCCGCGCTGATCTTCGATGCCAAGTACGACGCCTTCCGGGGAACGGTCATCCACTGTCGGATCTTCGACGGGCGGGTCAAGGCGGGAGACATTATCCGCCTGATGTACAACAACGCCACATACCGGGTGGAGGAGGTCGGCCGTTTCATTTTGAGGCGGGAGAAGCGGGAGAGTCTCGCCGCAGGTGAAGTCGGTTACATCATCGCCGGAGTGAAGACCGTCTCCGACGTCCGGACAGGCGACACGATCACGCTGGAGAACCGCCCCTGCGCCGGTCCCTTGCCGGGGTTCAAGGAGGTGAAGCCGGTCGTCTTCGCCTCGATCTATCCCATCGCCTCGGACGACTATGAGGACCTGGCCGTCTCCCTAGAGAAATACAAACTCAACGACGCCTCCTTCATCTATGAAAAAGACTCCTCTGCCGCCCTGGGACAGGGCTTCCGCTGCGGGTTTCTGGGGCTCCTCCACCTCGACATCGTCCAGGAGCGGCTGGAGAGGGAGTATGACCTCTCGATCATCCTTTCCGTCCCCAGCGTCCGCTACCGCTTCACGTTGAGGGATGGGACGGTGATCCACGTGGACAATCCGGCCCACTACCCCGAGCCGATGTCGATCATCGCCTCCGAGGAACCCTATATCCGGGCGGCGATGATGCTCCCCGAGCGCTATCTCGGCGCCGTCATGAAGCTCTGCATGGAGAAGCGGGGCGTCAACTCGACGCTCAACTACCCGAATCCCGGCAGGGCGGAGCTGACCTACGAGATGCCGCTGGCCGAGGTGATCTTCGACTTCTATGACCGCTTCAAGTCCGTGACGCAGGGATACGGCTCTTTCGACTACGACCTGATCGACTATCGGGAAAGCCCTCTTGTCCTGCTGGACATCCTCGTGAACGGCGAGAAGGTCGACGCCCTCTCGCAGATCGTCCCTCGGGAGATGTTCAAGATCGCCATCCAGGGAGCGATCGGCGGCGAGATCGTCTCCCGGACGACCATCTCCGCCTTCCGTAAGGACGTCATCGCCAAGTGTTACGGCGGCGACATCACCAGGAAGCGGAAGCTCCTGGAAAAACAGAAGAAGGGGAAAAAGCGGATGAAGATGATCGGCAACGTCTCCATCCCGCAGAGCGCCTTTCTCGCCGTCCTGAAATCGGATACGGAGTAAAATGATCACCCGGACGGGTCTGTATATCCACATTCCTTTCTGCATCAGGAAATGTGCCTATTGCGGCT
Source organism: Deltaproteobacteria bacterium (assembly GCA_023487865.1). Lineage (GTDB taxonomy): Bacteria > Desulfobacterota > Syntrophia > Syntrophales > UBA5619 > JAKAFS01. Next base: position 2,293 of record JAMDBG010000021.1, read on the forward strand.
TCTACTCCCTGACCGACCTGACACTGATCCCTCATTTCATAGCGGCCCTCCGCCGTGAAATGGATCTGAATCATAATGAGGGCAGAGAGTTTGATACGGTGTATATCGGCGGCGGAACGCCTTCCGTTCTCGCCGCAGCAGATCTCGAGCGGTTGATCGGCGATATACGGACCGCCTTCACAATCACTCCCGGTGCGGAGATCACGCTCGAGGCCAATCCCGGCGACATTGACACAGGGCTGCTCGCAGCGCTTCGCCGCGCCGGCGTGAACCGTCTGAACATCGGCTGCCAGTCCTTCGACGATGATGCGCTCGTCCTGCTGGGCCGCCGCCATGAGACCCGGCAGGCGGCAGAATCGATACGGATGGCCCGTGACGCCGGTTTCGAGAATCTCGGGATCGACCTCATCTACGCCCTTCCCGGGCCACCCGGGGATGCCTTTGCGGTATGGCTCGACACATTGCAGACGGCCCTTGCCTTCCATCCGGAGCACCTTTCCTGTTATCAGCTTACCATCGAAGCGGACACCCCCATCGCAGAGCTTTGCCGCAAAGGAGAAGTTGACCTCCCCGACCGTGACCTTCAGGCCCGATATTTCTTCCAGACCTCCGAGATCCTGGAAGAGGCAGGTTACCAGCATTATGAGGTCTCCAATTTCGCGCGCGGGGAACGCTTCCATTCCCGCCACAACCGCAAGTACTGGGATCACACCCCCTATCTCGGCCTCGGTCCCGCCGCCCATTCCTTCGACGGCCGGCAGCGCCGGTGGAATCACCGCTCCGTCGCCGCCTACCTGAAGGAT
>JAMDBG010000153.1 GCA_023487865.1 Deltaproteobacteria bacterium
GCAGGGACTGCCCGACCCAGGCGATCCGGTCCCTGCCCCTGGAGGAGAAGACCTATGCCAAGGTCGGAACGGCCGTCCTGCGCAAGGAGTCGTGCCTGGTCTGGGCGCAGAACAAGATGTGCCTGATCTGCGACGAGATCTGTCCGTACAACGCCATTGTGTTTCGACCGGTGGAGGGATACCGGCGGCCGGTGGTCGTCGCCTCCCGCTGCAACGGTTGCGGGTACTGCGAGCAGCGCTGCCCCGTCAAGGGTGAATCCGCCATCGTCGTGGTAACGGATGGGGAAATCCGGATGAGAGAAGGATCCTACATCGCCGAGGCCAAGAAGCTCAACCTGGATTTCACGCCCGATCCCGGCGACGACAAGTTCGTGATCGAGGAGTCGGGATTCCAGGTCGGGGAGGAGAAGCAGGCGCCGAAACGGGAAAAGGGCGATAACGGCCTTCCCGCCGACCAGCCGGCGACCGGGAAGCCCAAGGGATTTCTCTGAAGCAACGATCCTTGACCGTTGCCGCCTGATGGATCGGACAGCCTGCCTGTGCCGGTTTTGCCGTCCTGGAGTTCGGGCGTGTGATCGTCGTGTGTATCCCGGCCTGCCTCATGTTTTATCCCTTGACAGGTTTTTCTTATCGGATAATGATAGCCGCCTTACAAAATCGGTTTCCATAAATCATCAATAAGGAGCAGACGATGGCATTGACACTCGCGACAAGAAGGGGAACGTATTGTGATGTGACGGATGAGCTGAAGAGAGGGAAACCTCCGGTCTCTGCGCAGCAGATCCGGCTCCTCGATGAGTTCGATCTGATCTACCGCACCTTGTGCACGCTGCTTTTCAATTATGTACCGGCCTCGGGCCATCCGGGCGGATCGATATCGGCCGGGAGGTTCATGGCGGGTCTGATTCTCGGTTGTATGGACTATGACATCTCCCGGCCCGGGAGAGAGGACGCGGACGTGATCTCCCTTGGCGCGGGGCACAAGACGATGGGGCTTTACTCGCTCTGGGCGATGCGGACCGAGGCCCTGCGGATCGCGGCACCCAGGCTTCTCCCCAGGGAAGAGCGCCTCCGGGTCCGCCTGGAAGACCTCCTCGGCTTCCGGCGGAACCCGATCACCCAGACGCCCCTTCTGAAAAAGCTCAAGGCGAAGGTTCTCGACGGCCATCCGACTCCGGCGACCCCCTTTGTCCGCCTTTCGACCGGCGCTTCGGGCGTCGGCATCGGCAGCTCGATCGGTCTCGCCCTGGGTGCGCTGGACACCTATGGGGGAAACGCGCCGCGGGTCCATATCGTCGAAGGGGAGGGGGGGCTGACTCCCGGCCGCGTCAGCGAGGCCCTGGCCGCCGCGGGCACCGCTTCTTTGAAGAATGTGGTTCTCCATGTCGACTGGAATCAGGCCTCGATCGACAGCAGCCACGTCTGCCGGGAGAACGGCGTCCCCGGGGATTATGTCCAATGGACGCCGGCGGAACTGGCCTACCTCCATGACTGGAACGTGATCTTTGTGCCCGACGGCAAGGACTGGCAGCAGATCTTCACCGCCCAGAAGAAGGCCCTGGAGATGAACAACAGCCAGCCCACGGCGATCGTCTACCGGACGATCAAAGGGTGGAGATACGGCATCGAGGGGAAGGGCTCCCACGGGGCGGGGCACAAGCTCTGCGCCGAAGGATTCTTCGATACCCTGAGGCCGTTTACCGACACCTCGCAGGGCCCGCTCCCGCGGTGCGAAACCTCCGGCCAGAAGTGCCGGAGCGGCAAAGATGCAGAAATTCTGGAGGGGTGCTTCTGGGAATCCCTGCAGGCCGTGCGCAAGGCGCTGGAGGGGAACCGGGCCCTGGTCGGGATGATCGTTGAAAGAATCGCGGGGGCGAAAGAGAGGCTCGACCGCAGTCGGCGCAAACCCCGGCGCAACGGACCGAAGATCGATACCATATACGAAATCGCCTCCCAATCCGCCGGGAAGACCCCGAAGGAGCTTGTGCTGACCCCCGGCGCCGCCACGACGCTGCGCGCCGAGCTCGGCCGCGTTCTGAACTATTACAACAAAAAGAGCAACGGGGCCCTGTTTGCCGCGGCTGCCGACCTCCTCGGTTCGACAAGCCTCGGCACCGTGGGCGAGGGATTTGCGGGCGGCTATTACAACGCCGCCGCCAATCCCGGTTCGCGGCTTCTGGCGACGGGAGGAATATGCGAGGACGCGATGACGGCGATCCTCTCCGGCCTTGCCACCTTCGGGCGCCACAGCGGGGCGGGGTCTTCCTATGGGGCCTTTCTGGCTCCGCTCGGGCACATTGCGGCCCGCCTCCACGCCATCGGGAATCAGGCCCGTCAAGCGCTGGAGAAGGGGCCCTATCGCCCCATCATCCTCGTCTGCGCCCATGCGGGACTGAAGACCGGGGAGGATGGACCGACCCATGCGGACCCGCAACCGCTTCAGATCCTCCAGGAGAACTTCCCCCGGGGGACGATGATCACCCTCACCCCGTGGGATCCGCAGGAACTCTGGCCCCTGATGGCGGCGGCCCTGAACAGGCGTCCTGCCGTCATCGCCCCCTTCGTCACGCGTCCGACCGAAAAGGTGCTCGATCGCAAGGCCCTGGGGCTTGCGCCGGCACACAGCGCAACCTCCGGCGTCTACCTCCTCCGCGGGGCCAGGAAGAAGAACGCCGGCGTCGTGGTCCTCCAGGGCAGCGACGTGGCATACGCCTTTGTGGAAGAGGCGCTGCCCCTCCTGGATAAGAAGGGCGTCGATCTGTTCGTCTACTACGTGGCCAGCGTGGAGCTCTTCGACCTCCTTCCGAAGCGCATGCAGGAGAAGACCTTCCCCGAGGAGCATGCCCGGCGGGCGATGGGCATCACCGGCTTCACCCTGCCGACGATGTACCGCTGGATCCGTTCCGACAAGGGGCGGGAGATGACGCTCCATCCTTATCTCAAGGGGCATTTCCTGGGGAGCGGCCAGGCGCACATGGTGCTGGCCGAGGCGGGGCTCGCCGGGAAGAGCCAGTTCAAGACGATCATGAAATATCTGAAAGTGAAGGGATGATCGAGGCAGCAAACAGGGTAAAGAGGGCTATTCGCA
>JAMDBG010000062.1 GCA_023487865.1 Deltaproteobacteria bacterium
ACCCGCAAAGACCTCTTCGGTCTCCATACGGGGATCAAGACCGAGTATATCCATCCGGCAGCGGAGCGATGATGATCAGGGTCGGAAAAAGATCCTGGGCCCCGGTGAAACCCCATAGCCTCGCCGCGCCTCGCACTCCCGAATCGCACCGCACCCTTTACAACTGCTCCGGCCCGGCAAGACGGCCGGCAACGGCCGTCGCCGCTGCTACTGCCGGACCCGCGAGATAGACTTCGCTCCCCGGATGCCCCATCCGCCCGACGAAATTCCGGTTCGTCGTCGCGACCGACCGCTCCCCCTTCGCGAGGATCCCCATGTAGCCTCCCAGGCAGGGGCCGCAGGTCGGCAGGCTGATCACCCCGCCCGCGTCGAGGAAGATATCGAAGAGCCCCTCCCGCAGCGCCTGACGGTAGATCGCCGGTGTCGCGGGGATGACGATGAGACGGTAGTTGGGAGCGATGTGCCGCCCCTTTAGGACCTCCGCCGCCACACGCAGATCCTCGATCCGGCCGTTCGTGCAGGAGCCGATGATTGACTGATCGATCCGGACGTCCCCGACCTCGCTGATCCCCCTCGCGTTGGAGGGGAGATGGGGGAAGGAGACCTGGGGCTCGAGCTTCGCCACATCGATGTCGATGACCGAATGGTAAACGGCGTCGGGATCGGAGGTGTAAAATGCATATTTGCGCTCGGCCCTCCCCTTGACGTAGGCCTCGGTCACCGCGTCGGGGATGAAGATCCCGTTTTTCGCGCCCGCTTCGACCGCCATGTTCGCCATCGTCAGGCGGTCGGCCATGGTCAGCCCGCGGACGGTTTCGCCGGTGAACTCCATCGCCCGGTAGAGGGCGCCGTCGACGCCAATCCTGCCGATCGTATGGAGGATCAGGTCCTTTCCCGAAACCCAGGGGCGCCTTTTGCCGTGATAGACGAATTTCATCGTCTCGGGCACCTTGAACCAGAGCTCGCCCGTCATCATCGCCGCGGCCAGATCGGTGCTCCCGACGCCGGTGGCGAAGGCCCCCACCGCCCCGTAGGTGCACGTGTGGCTGTCGGCACCGGCAACAAGGTCCCCGGGAACCACGATCCCCTTCTCCGGAAGGAGGGCATGCTCAACCCCCGCCTCGCCGACGTCGTAGTAATGGGTGATTTTCTGCTCGAGGGCAAAGTCCCGCATGAGCTTGCACTGCTCGGCCGAATCGATATCCTTATTCGGGGCAAAGTGGTCTGCGACGAGGACGACCTTTTCCCGGTCGAACACCTTGCCGCCGCCCGCCTTCCGGAACGCATCGATGGCGATGGGGGCCGTGATGTCGTTACCCAGGGCGATGTCCGCCCGCGCGTTGAGCAGCATCCCGGGTCGGACCTCGTCGAGCCTCGCATGCCGGCTGAGTATCTTTTCCGTTATGGTCATTCCCATGTCTTCCTTCTCCTTCATTCATTCAAAAATCTCGGTAACGCAAGGCGTTTGCCCTTCCTTACCGAAACTTTCCCATTTATGCAACCTTGACCTTTTTGATATCCTTGCTCAGCCACTCCAGGCGGTTCAGGGCGTTGATGTACGCCTTGGCCGACGCGACCAGGATGTCGGGATGGGCCCCCCGCCCGACGGCGGAACGGCCGTCGAACTTGAGCTGGACCGTTACCTCCCCCTGCGCATCGGTCCCGCCGGTAATGGCGTTGACGGCAAATTTCAGAAGCGGATAGTTGGTCTTCGTGATCTTCCGGATCGCCGCAAAGGTGGCGTCGACCGGCCCGACGCCGAAACCGGCCTCCTGGACCATCTGCCCGTCCACCTCCATCTGCATCGTCGCCGTCGGCACTGCGGCATTCCCGCTCACCACATTGAGATAGAGGAAGCGGTACTTTTCCTCGTGCCGGGAAGACTCTTCATAGACGATCGCCTCGAGATCCTCGTCGAAGACCTCCTTCTTTATGTCGGCCAGTTCCTTGAAACGGACAAAGATCTTGTTGATCTCCGCATCGGTCAGGGCATATCCCATCTCCTTCAGCCGGTTGGCGATGGCATGGCGCCCCGAATGTTTCCCAAGGACGATGTGCGTATCCGAGATGCCGACGGACTGGGGGGTCATGATTTCATACGTGATCTTCTCCTTGATCAGGCCGTCCTGGTGGATGCCCGACTCGTGGGCAAAGGCGTTGGCGCCGACGATCGCCTTGTTCGGCTGGACGGTGATGCCCGTGATCTGTGTCAGGAGGCGCGATGCCTGATGGATATACTCGGTCTTGATCCCCGTATGGAGACCGAAGAGGTCTTTGCGGGTCTTGACGGCCATGACGACCTCCTCCATCGCGCTGTTCCCCGCTCTCTCCCCGATCCCGTTGATGGTGCATTCCACCTGGCGCGCCCCGTTCTTCACGGCGGCCAGCGCGTTGGCCGTGGCCAGACCCAGATCGTTATGGCAGTGGACCGAGATGACCGCTTGGCGGATGTTCGGCACCCGCGAGAAGAGCGTCGCGATGAGGTCGCCGAACTCCTCCGGAATGGCATAACCCACCGTGTCCGGGATGTTGACCGTTGTCGCACCCACGGCAATGACCGCCTCGACCATCTCGCAGAGATACCCCCTGTCGCTCCGGGTCGCGTCCATCGGGGAGAACTCTACATTCTTCGTATAGCCGCAGGCATGGGCGACTGCCGCAACGGCCTCCTTGAGGACTTCGGCGCGTGTCTTCCTAAGCTGGTATTTAAGGTGGATGTCCGACGACGAGATGAAGGTGTGGATCCTGGGCGCTGCCGCGGAGGCGATGGCCTCCCAGGCGCGTTCGATGTCGACCGCATTTGCCCGGGCAAGCGCCGCGATCTGACAGCCCCGGATCTCCCGGGCGATCTGTTGCACGGATGCAAAGTCGCCGTCCGAGGCCACCGGAAACCCGGCCTCGATGATATCCACACCCATTTTTTCGAGCTGGCGGGCGATCCGCAGCTTTTCGTCCGGGTTCATGCTCGCCCCTGGCGATTGTTCGCCGTCCCGCAGTGTCGTGTCAAAGATAAAAACCCTCTCTCCCGTTGCCTCCATGGCTGACTCCTTTCATGATAAAAAAAGGCCATGGGTTTGTCACCCATGGCCTTCAGATTTTGATCTTATGATCGGTTGTTACGGAAATCCTACAAACGACGGGCGGCACGTCCTGTTTGACAGGCAAAGAAGAGCGAGGCCCAAAAGATTGGACAGCAAAAGAAAATCGACGATGTTCGCTCTGGGTGCAGCCGCTGTCATTTAAAAACCCCTCCCCCTCATCTCCGGTCCCGCCGGAAGGGTTGCATTACTAAATCAATTCACCGATCCTGTCAAGCCTTTTTTGCAGTACTTATTTGAAAAAAAGCAGAGGCAAAACGGAAAAGGGGGCATCATCCGGAAGGGGAGGAGGGCGCCTGGACCTCCCGGATGACCCCCCTGTTGTATTTAACGGATTACCATCTTCCCCGGCCCATGGCCCCGGGACCGCCGCCCTGCTGGCCGTATCCTCCGCAGGCGCCGGGCCCGAAACCGCTCATCATACCGCCCCCGTGCCTCGGTCCGTATCCGCGACCGGCCTTGAAGCCGGCAGCGAATGACTTCGCCTGTTCCTTCTGCTCCGGCGTCAGAACCTTCAATGACTCGAGACGAAATGCCGTCATCTTATCCTGCATCTGATCCCGCACCGACCTCATCTCCTTCTGGGCCGCCGTGATCTTTCCCTGATCCGGATTCGGCTCCAGCCAGAGTTTCTTCAGTTCATCCCTTTTGGTGAACATCTGTTCCCGGAGCGGCTTGACATCCTTGAAATGGGAATCCCGCAGCTCACTTAGCTTGGTCTTCTGATCCGCCGTCAGATTCAATTCTCCGAGTCCTCCGAAATCCCCCCGCCCGCAGGGTCCATAACCGGGCCCCCTCCCCGGGCCGAAGGCCAGGGCGGCGGTCGCGATGACTGCCGTAACGAGGAGTGCCATTATTGTTACCGTTACTTTCTTCATGATCTGTTCTCCTTCTGTGGTTTTTGAGAATGTATCTTCCCGTTTGGCTGTCTCATAGAGCAACAGTTGTGCCAGGATGGCTGCACGGCTTTTATCCCTTTGAAAAGATGCCGATAAAAAAGTCGGCAAAGGAATCCAGCCGGTGCTGTCAAACTATAAAGGACCAGAGGGAAGAGACGAAAATCCTTTGGGATCATTGCTCTTTTATCCATCGCCGGGACGAATGAGGATTCACAATTCATCATCTAGGCTTTTTTATAACTGCCTATAAAATGACGTATACTTATACTTGCCCATTCCCATGGCTGTACTGTTTCACCTCTCTGCAGAAAAACAGATGGATAATTAGTATCCACATGTGGTATCCAGTTGATCAAAATGTATCCGGAAAGATAAGTGGGGCAGCAGTGCAAAAGACAGAGAAAAAGGGAATGGATTCTTGTCACTGGCGATGAGCCGTTTCACTCCGGAACGGATATTGTAATACTCCCCGACACGTTCGGGAAACTTCGGGATGCCCATTCGGTCAGGCAGAGGCCGTCGAAAAGTCAGGATGCCGGAAGAGACGACAATGAGGAGAAAAAACAGGAGAAGCGAGCAGCTCTGGGCGGTGATCCCGCCCTGGCTGATCATCGGCGCGGTCGTGATCCTCGTGCCGCTCTTCCTCTTCATGACGCTGGAGAACATAAGCCGGCAGGAGGAGCAGACGACCCGCCTCCTCGTGGAGAAGGGGGCGGCCCTGATCCGCTCCTTCGAGGCAGGCGCCCGGACAGGAATCGGCCTTCATTGGGGCGGCTTCCAGCTTCAGAAGCTCCTCATGGAGACGGCCCGGGAGCCGGACATCGATTACCTGATCGTCACGGACGTCCAGGGGACGATCCTTGCCGACAGCGACCCCTCACGGCTCGGCATGGGTTACGGTCTTGATCTCGATCTGCCGAAGATCGCCCAAACGGAAACGCTCGCTTGGCGCCGGGTTCCGAACAGCGAGGGGGCCGACACGTTTGAAATTTACCGGCGGTTCGCACCGACGGGCGGCCCCCTTCCCGGGTTTCCCGATCCGATGCTCATGGCGCCCGGTCCACCGGATACGGGAAACCCGGGTTTCGTCATCTTCGTCGGACTGGATATGGGGCCGATTCTGGCCGCCCATGAGGAGGACAAGCGCCGCACGATCTGGATGGCCGTCGTTTTCCTCCTCATCGGTTTTGCGGGGATCGTATCCCTCCTTTTGGCCCAGGGCTACCGCGCCGCACGGAGCTCTCTCTCACGGATCAAGGCCTTTTCCGACAGCCTGGTGGAGAATATGCCCATCGGTCTGGCCGCCTTCGACGGTTCGGGGACTCTGACCGCCTTCAACCAGACGGCGGAAACCCTCTTCAACCGGAAGGCAGGAGAGGTCCTGGGAAAAGCGGCCGGCGATGTCCTCCCCGGGAGCCTTCGGGAGATCTTCCTTGAGCTCACCGTCCAGCGGCGGATCATCGAACGGGAGATCGAATGCCCTATCGCCGAGGACCGGTCGCTTCCGCTGGAGGTGATCGCGACCACGCTCGCGGAGGATGACGGCGCCTTTCTCGGTTATGTCATCCTCTTTCGGGACATGACGGAGGTGCGCCGCCTCCAGCAGGAGATCGCCCGGAGCCGGCGCCTCGCCTCCCTGGGGAGCCTCGCCGCCGGCGTCGCCCACGAGATCCGGAACCCGCTCAGTTCGCTCAAGGGGTTCGCCACCTATTTCCGGGAGCGCTATCGGGACAACCCTCCCGACCGGGAAACCGCCGAGGTGATGATCGCCGAGGTGGATCGGTTGAACCGCGTCATCGGCCAGCTTCTGGAATTCGCCCGGCCGATGGCGATGACGCTGGTCCCGACTTCGCTTCCAGCGGTCATCCGCCACTCTCTGAAAATGGTCGAAGGCCAGGGAAAGGAAAAACAGATCGGCATCGAAACCGTACTCCCGCCCGAGATTGGAGAGATCCCCCTGGACGCCGACCGGATCAGTCAGGTCTTCATGAACCTTTTCCTGAACGCCTTCGCGGCCATGGAAACGGGCGGAACCCTCCGCGTGTCGGTTGCCCGGCAGGACGAACGGATGATCCGGATCTCGGTTTCCGATACGGGCGCCGGCATCCGGAAGGAGGACCTTCCCCGGGTCTTTGATCCCTACTTCACGACGAAACCGTCGGGGACCGGTCTCGGACTCCCCATCGTCCAGAAGATCGTCGAGGCGCACGGCGGGGAGATTTTGCTGACGAGCGAGCCGGGACGGGGAACGACGGCGACGGTCCTGTTGCCGGCGCAGTCATGAGTGAAAGGACGAACAACGGATGAAACCAAAAAAAACGATCCTTGTGGCGGACGACGACCTTGCCCACCGGACAATGCTCCGGACGCTCCTTTCGGGCTGGGGATACGCGATCACGGAGGCCGACGACGGCAGCAGCGCCATGGAAGCCGTCCGCCGTCAGCCCTTCGATCTCATCCTCATGGACATCCGGATGATCCGGGTTTCGGGCCTGGAAGCCCTGACCGAGATCAAGGCTTACAATCCGGCGATCCCCGTCGTCATCATGACCGCTTACGCCTCCGTCGAAACGGCCGTCCAGGCGCTGAAAAAAGGGGCCTACGATTACCTGACCAAGCCTTTGGATTTCGACGAGCTGCGCCTCACCCTGGAAAGGGCGATGGACCACAGCCACCTCCGGGAGGAGAACCGCCTCCTGAAGGAAAGCCTCGGGGAGCGGTTCGACCGGCGGAGCCTGATCGGCCGCTCCGTCGCCATGACCCGCCTGATCGAAACCGTCTCCCAGGTGGCCCCCACCGAGGCGACGGTCCTGATCACCGGCGAGTCGGGAACGGGGAAGGAGATGATCGCGGGACTCATCCACTATAACAGCCTCCGGAAGGACGGCCCCTTCATCCGTTTCAACTGCGCGGCGATCGCTGAAACCCTCCTCGAATCGGAACTCTTCGGCCACGAGAAGGGGGCCTTTACCGGCGCCGACCGGCGCAAAGAGGGCAAGTTCCGTCAGGCCGACGGGGGGAGCCTCTTTCTCGACGAGGTGAGCGAGATGTCGGTGGGGATGCAGGTCAAACTCCTGCGCGTCCTCCAGGAGCGCGAACTGACCCGTGTGGGCGGCGAAGAGGTGCTCCGGGTCGACGTCCGGCTGATCGCCGCGACCAACCGGGACCTGCTGAAGGAAGTCGGGGCCGGGCGATTCCGGGAGGACCTCTTTTACCGGCTGAACGTCGTCATGCTTCACGTCCCCCCGCTCAGAGAAAGACCGGAAGACATCCCGCTTTTGGCCCAGGAGTTTCTCGTCCAGTTCGCCGCGAAAAACCGCAAGACGATCAAGGGCTTCACACCGCAGGCGATGGACCGGCTCCTCCGGCACCCCTGGCCCGGGAACGTTCGGGAGCTGATGAACTCCGTGGAGCGGGCCGTCGTCCTGTCGCGCGGCGAGTATCTCGACGGGGCGGAGCTTTCCCTCCTCCTGCCGGGAGCCGCCCCTGCACCTCCGGGAACGGCGGCGCCGTCCCTACCCGGCTCCGAAGGCCATTCCCTCGAAATCGTCGAGCGGGAAACGATACTGAAGGCCCTGGACACCGCCCGCGGCAACAAGAGCGAGGCCGCCCGCCGCCTGGGGATCACCCGCCGGACACTCCACCAGAAGCTCCGGAAGTACGAAATGATGTGAGGTGGAAAAAGCTTGTTTCCAAATGGACAAGGGCATGATAAAGGCAGCCCCCCGGCAACGGCGATCGACCCCCTCCGCGGGGCTTTAACAGGAAGTCACTTTTAATACAGTGACCCGGAAGTGAAGGGAGTATTTCATTTGTCACTGGTAGGAAAAAACATCGACGCCTTCTGTTCGCGCTGCCGGCTCGAACTGGCCCATATCGTCCTGTATGAAGTGGGTGGTGCGGTTCACAGGGTCAAGTGCAAGACCTGCGGGTGCGAGCACCGCTACCACGGACCGAGGCCGGAAAAGAGAAGGGAAGTCCCGGCGGAACGCCGGCCGGGGAAGGAATCCTCCCGGATGCAGCGGCCGGTCCGTCCCGTCGATGCGCGGCTGTGGGAACAGAGAAATGCTTCGACCGACGCGGATGCCGTCGTTTGGGATTACCAATGGACGGAAAACTACGAAAAAGGCGATGTGGTCGCCCACCCGCAGTTCGGCCGCGGTTTCGTGGAAAAGGTCACCGCGGACAGTATGGAGGTCCTCTTCCGGGAAGGCCGGAAGCAGATGGCGATCAACCGCCCGCGGACAATGACCGGAGAGGGCAATCCATGACGGCTGTCCCCCTCACACGAAAATCCCAGCTCCTCCTCCTTGGCCTTTTAACCGCGATCTTTTTTGTCAATTTCCTCGCCCGGATCGCCCTGGCGCCGCTCCTGCCGGTCATCGAAAATGACCTCGGCATCGGCCACGCCGGCGTCGGGAGTTTCTTTATGTTGATGGCGATCGGTTACGCGGTGGGTCTTTTTGCATCGGGATACCTCTCGTCAAGGCTCACCTTCCGCCAGACGATCGCCCTGGCCGCCGTTGCCATCGGCTGCGCCTTTTTCCTCGTCGCTGCGAGCCGCACCCTCTGGGCGATCCGCATCGGAATTTTTCTCACCGGCATCCCTGCCGGGATCTATCTCCCCACGGGAATCACGACGATTACCGCCTCGGTCAGCCCCGCCAACTGGGGAAAGGCGATCTCCATCCACGAACTCGCCCCCTCCCTGGCTTATATCGCCGCGCCGCTGATCGTCGAAGGGTTTCTCGTGTTTTTTCCATGGCAGGGGGTTCTGGCTTTGATCGGCGGCGTCTCCCTCATCCTGGGGATTTCTTTTCTCCGCCTCGGACAGGGGGGTGACTTCCGGGGAGAAGCGCCCACGCCGGGGAACGTCCGTCTGCTGATCGGCAAACCGGCTTTCTGGATCATGGTCGCCCTGTTCAGCCTGGCCATCTCCTCCAGCATGGGTGTATATAACATGATGACCCTCTACCTGGTGGCCGAACGGGGGATCGACCGGGGCCTGGCAAACACACTGATCAGTCTCTCCCGGCTTCCCGTCCTGGCCATCGCCCCCCTCGCCGGGTGGGTGACGGACCGTTTCGGGACGAAACCGACACTGGCCGCCGCCCTGCTGTTCAGCGGCCTGATGACGATCCTTCTGGGTCTCCTGCCCGACAGGTGGGCGATCCTGATGCTCTTTCTCCAGCCGATGCTGACGATCTGCTTCTTTCCGGCGGGGTTTATGGTCCTTTCCCGGATCGTCCCGAAGAGCACCCGTAATCTCTCCATCTCCCTGACGGTGCTGATCGCCTACCTGATCGGCGGCGGTCTTGTTCCGACCGCGTTGGGCGTCTTCGGGGATGCGGGGGCGTTCGGCCTCGCTTTCGCCATTGTCGGGGGCCTTATCCTGCTGAGCGCCTTTCTCATCCCCGGCCTGAAGATCCGGGAGGCGGAAGAGTGACAAAATGGAAAATGCCCTGCCCGTAAATGGGCGGTCGTGCGGATAGGTCTTATAAAGAAGGAGGTATGACATGAGACGCCATTTCTTTTTGCGGAAGATGGTCCCGGTGATGGTCGCCCTGCTCCTGGTTGCGATCGGCTTTCCCCGGATGGATGTCGCAACCGGAGGGCCGGCGGCCCGCGAGCGGCTCGTCATTTTGTTCACCCACGACCTGCACTCCTATTTTCTCCCCCAGCGCGTCGCCGTCCCGGACGGCCCCCCTGTGGAGCGGGGCGGATATGCGAAGCTTCTGTCGCTCATCCGGGAGAACCGGGAGGGCGACAGGACGCTCCTGGTCGATGCCGGCGACTTCAGCATGGGGACCCTCTTCCACACGACCTTCATGACGGAAGCGGCGGAGCTCCGCCTCATGGCGGCGATGGGTTACGACGTGATGACCCTCGGGAATCACGATTTCGACTTCCATACCGACGGCCTGGCGAAGGCGCTTCGCAAGGCCCGCGCCGCGGAAAAGAAACTCCCCGTCATGGTCGCCTCCAACGTGGTCTTCAGCCCGGACGGCAAGGGAGACGGCAATCTGAAAGAGGCCTTCCGGGAGTACCCTGTCGTCCCCTATGCGGTCATCGAGCGCCGGGGCGTCAGGATCGGCCTGTTCGGCATCCTGGGAAAGGACGCCCAGATCGACACCCCCTTCGCCAAACCGGTCACCTTCAGCGATCCCGTCGAAACGAGCAAGCAAATGGTCGATCTGCTCAAGAATAAAGAAAAAACGGATTTGATCGTCTGCCTCTCCCACACCGGCACAGCGAAGGTGAAGAAGCATTCCGAAGACGAAGCCCTCGCCCGCGCGGTCCCCGAAATCGATGTGATCATCAGCGGCCACACCCATACCACCCTTTCCAATCCGATCGTCATCGGAAAGACCCTCATCGTCTCGGCAGGCTCTTACGGCGCCTATCTCGGCCGTCTGGCGGTGGATTATGAAAAAGGGGCAGGGGTGACGCTCGCCGGCTATGAGCTGAAACCCGTGACCAGTAAAATCCCGGACGATCCCGATCTCGCGCGCCAGATCGCCAGGTACGAAAAGGATGTGGACAAGGAATATCTCGCCGCTTACAACAGCCGGCTCGACCAGGTCGTCGCCGAAAGCGCGTTCGATATGGAGACCCTGGATTACGCCCACGCCCATCCCGGCGAGACGGGGATCGGGGATCTGATCACGGACGCCTTCCGGTATGCCGTCGAGAAGGCCGAGGGGGCTCGTTACGAACATATCGACATCGCCCTGCAGCCGCTCGGTAATATCCGGGATTCATTTCTGAAGGGGCCGATCACCGTCGCCGACCTCTTCCGCACCCTCTCCCTCGGCCTCGGGACGGACGGCTCCCCCGGTTATCCGCTGGTCGCATATTACACCACCGGCAAGGAACTCAAGGATCTCCTGGAGGTGGAGACCACCATAGGAAACCTGAAAAACGACGCCCATCTCCAGTTCTCCGGCGTCAATTTCTCGTTCAACCCCCACCGGGTCCCCTTCGACCGCGTGACATCGATCCAGGTCAGAAACGCCAAAGGCGTCTATGAACCGGTCGTCCCGGAGAAGCTCTACCGGATCTGCATGAATTACTACACCGCCCAGATGGTCAACTACGTCCGCAATGCCTCCTACGGCCTGCTTTCGGTCACACCCAGGGACCGCGAGGGGCGCCCCGTCGCCGACACGAGGCAGGGGATCATCGACGCCGACGCGCTCGTCCCGGGTGTTCAGGAAATCAAGGAGTGGGTGGCCCTGGCAGCGTACATGAAGAGTTTTCCCGACACGGATGGAAACGGGATACCGGATATCCCGGCAAAGTACCGGCAACCCGAGGGGCGCTTTTCCCCGTCCCCCTCCTGGAATCCGATCCGGCTCATCGCCGGCGGAAACGGGATCACCTACGGGGCGATCGGGATCCTCATTCTCCTCCATATTGTGGGGATCGTCCTGATCGGGTTTGTCGTCCGTCTCATCCGCCGGCGCATTAAAACAGCGAAAGGTCATTGATTACGACGGATAAAGATCCTGACGAGGCGCGGATCCAGAGATACAGTGCGGAGTGATGGCGTCGCGGCCAGCACGACGCGCCTCATGAAGCGTTGAATGGGGGTCGGAACCGGTTACACCTTGGTATCTCTCCAGAGGTCGGCGACGACGGAATCCAGTTCCAGGGCCCTCAGCGTTTCTGGAAGCGGCTTCCCGGTTTGCCTGTCCCAACCCATCAGGCGATAGTAGTTGTCCAGCATTGTGTCCCAGTGTGGCGCGATGCTGATGCCCTTCGCCGGACCGTCGACGGGGGTGGAGCCCCAGCGCGGGGAGGGCGTCTCGAGATCCGCGCCCACACCGTGCCGAAGATTGAAGGCACGCATCAGGTTGGCCACTCTGAGGCCGACATCCTGAGCCTCCTTGACCGTGAAATCCCATCCGGTGATGGAGTTGAATGCCTCCAGCAGGAAGCGCATAGGCGCCCGAACGCAGAAGGAACATACGCCCAGCGCGTCCTCAAACTGGCGTCTGCCCTTGGTCTTGGCGATGTGGGTGGACACCTCCTCGGGGGAAAACCGGTCCTTTAAGCTGTGCGTGTCGGGATCCGGGGGTCCCAGGTAACTCGAGGAGTAGGTCCCGACATCGGAAGTCGCCGTGTCGAACATCTCACGCCAGAAAGCCCGGTGGTCATGCCCTCGCGGGGCATGCCCCTTCATCGTGTAAACGGCGCAATTTTTGGCCTCTTCTCCCAGGGTCTCCGCGGCATGCCTGATCCCCTCGGCCAGCATGTCGGCAAAGGCGCCCTCGCGGCGGGTGATCCGCTCCAGCAAGGTCCGCATCGCCCCGATGTTGCCCCATTTGAGCTCCAGCCCCCCCGTATCCTCTTTCGTAAGAACGCCCTTCTCGTAAAGTTCGATCACCATGGAGGTGATAAAGCCGGCCTCGTTCCCTTCCAGCCCCAGCAACGTCAGAAGGTTCGAGATCACCAGGGTTTCCGCCGGATCGGTATTTCCGACAAGCGGTCCCCAGGCGGCGAACATCTCATATTCCGGCTCCTCCACCTTTAATCCTTTGTAAGGGCCGTCGGTGATGGTGATCATATGACAATGGTGCGATCCGCAAGCCCAGCATGGCTTCGGCGTGGCGCTCCAGCGCTCCCGAACATATTGGCAGGTCATCAGCCGGGCTTCGGGATACAGATTGGTCAGGTAGTTCTTGACCGGCAGCGTCCCCGCCGCCACGCGCTGCTCGCCGGTCTCATAACTGCCGGCGGTCCCGAAGTCGAAAATCCTCTTTCCTCCCGGATCTTTCTGCACATCACGCCAAATCGCCTCGATGGACGGCAACAGCTTCTTCGGCGCTGCGACTTTGACGGGAGTCCGACCCAGCGGGGCGCAGAAGGCCTTGAGTTTTTTCACCCCCATCACGGCGCCGATCCCGTTGTGGCCGGCGCAGTGGTCCTTGTCGCCAAAAATACCGGCGTATTTCACCAGGTTCTCTCCGGCCGGACCGATGCAGAAGACACTCATCTGCCGATCGGCATACCCCAGCTCGGCCTTGATCTCATCCTCGGTTTCCCATGTGTTCTTGCCGAGCAGATGTCGGGCATCCCTCAGTTCGGCGGTGCCGTCGTGAATGTGGAGATAAACCCACCGGCCGGCTATCCCCTCGAAGATGACCGCATCCGCCCCGGAGGATTTCATGAAGGCCCCCATGAAACCGTTCGCCTGGGTCGACGTGGCGCCGTTGGTCAGGCAGCCCTTCGTGCTGAAGGAGATGTTGGCCGAGCCCCCCACCATCGTGCCTCCGAAGGGTCCGCTGGCGACGATGAGGCGGTTGGCCGGGTCGTTCCACCGGACTCCCGGAGGGACCTCCTCATAGAGGACCTTGGCCCCAAAGCCGACCCCGCCCACCCACTTTCTGAGAGTGGCCTCATCCCACAATTCCTCGGCGATCCGCTCGTTGGTGAGATCCACCCTGAGTATCTTACCGGCATAGCCGCAAATCGCGTTTGCTGACACGGCAAATGCCTCCTTTCTGGCTCCGCCTCTTTATTATGTTGTCGGGCGTGAAGCTTCGTCTTTCCCGCCCGGTTATCGCTCTTTGCACCGGCCTGAAGCTCCCCGCGTCAAAGCGCCGAAGGGACAATATCGAACGCACAGGCCGCAGCCGTCGCATTGATCAGCAAAGGAGATCCGGATCTCCCCCTCGCCGACGGACTTGACCGGCAGGAGACTGATGGCGGCCTTCGATGTATCGAAGGCGCCTTCGAATCGCAGCGAGCAGACCAGCTGGCAGATGAAACAGGAGCGGCATTTCGCCGCCTCGGCCACAATGGGAAGGTCGCATTTCAGGCAGCGGTCCGCCTCCCGGGCGGCGGTTTCCGCAGACAGCGGCAGTTCCACCAGAGGAAAGCCGCTGAACCGTTCGGCGACGGACAAGAGCGGTATCTCATTCCTGATGGCCGTCGGGGGAGGATAACCCGTCCCTGCCGGCGGCATCGCTTCGTCATGCGGCGCCGGTCTTTCTTCAATCACCCCTCGGCCCCCCAGGTACCGGTCGATGGCGGTCGCGGCCTGCTTTCCGGCGGCGATCGCTTCGATAACGGACCGGGGTCCGGTGACACAGTCGGCGCCGGCAAAGATCCCGGTCTTCGACGTCGCCATGCTGTCGGGAACAACCTGGATCGCCTTGCCCTTCAGCGACACGGAAAACCCCTGGGGAATCTCCGGCTCCTGGCCGACGGCCACAATCACCGTCTCCGCCTCCACGGCAAACTCGCTGCCCTTGATCGGCTGGGGAGGAACGGAGGCGTCTTTACCGCTCGGCCTTGTCCGCAGACACTCCATCCGGAGGCGGCCGTCTGCGGCGCTTATCCGGCCGGGGGTGGCCATAAAGACGATCTTCACCCCTTCGCGTATGGCTTCATTTATCTCCTCCGGATAAGCCCGCATTTCCGCCCTGGTCCGGCGGTAGACGACCGTTACCTCTTTGGCCCCCAGCCGCAAGGCCGTCCGTGAGGCATCCACGGCCGAATTGCCGCCGCCCACGACGGCTACGCTCTTGCCCAGTGTTGGATTTTTACCCAGATTGACCGCGCGCAAAAAGGAGAGGGCGTCGATCACTCCCGGAGAGTCTTCCCCGGCTATTCCCATCCGGACTCCGCGGTGGGCGCCGACGGCAAGGAAAGCGGCATCGTAGCCCTGCGCCAGAAGGTTGTCCGGCGATTCGATCCGGGTCCCTGTTTTTACATCGATACCCGCTTTTATTATCCCTTCGATTTCCGCATCGAGGACGGCCCGTGGAAGCCGGTAGGCCGGTATTCCCGCGCGCATCATTCCCCCAGGCTCGGGGAGGGCCTCAAAAACGGTGGGCCTGTGCCCCTGCATGGCCAGATAATAGGCGGCCGTCAGACCGGCCGGTCCCGAACCCACAATGGCAACCTTCTTCCCGGTCGCTGGCGCCGGACGATGATCCTGCCGCTTGCCGGAAGCGTGGTCGGCGACAAAGCGTTTGAGCACCCTGATCGCCTCGGGGGCATCGGTGACTTGCGCCAGCTGGCACTTTACCTCGCAGGGGCCGGGACACACGTAGCCGCAGACAGCCGGAAAGGGGATGCTCTCGCGGATGACGGCCAGCGCTTCGGGATATTTGCCGGCGACAATGAGGCGGAGATAGCGCGGCACGTCCACTCCCGCCGGACACGCTTCCTTGCAGGGGGCTTTCGTAGGTTCTCTGTACATGTTCCTTTCCTATCGTACGGGTTTATTTTTGTTTACTCTGTTTGCCTTTGGGTCTCTTGCTGCAACGCAATGGCGTATTTCATATACCACGTTATTTTTCAAGCTGCATTTTGTTTATCGGGATCGGGCATTCAAGACGAAGGCAACGTTTGCGGCGGTGATGTCAGGGCAGCTGACATCATTATTTTTAATCAAATGCAATCATTCCGTTCAAATACAAGTTGGGTTTCGGGTTATCCGGGCAGATTACTGCATTCTCATTGAAAGGCAGCATTTTGGGGGAATGTCGGGGGCATCCTCTCCTTCCTGTACTCGGTGACTTGATTAATTACATTCACGTACTGGATTTCAGTTGAAAATGGTGATAAGAGCGCCTGCATTACTTGCTTGAGATAAAGGTCGATAATCGAAAGGGGGTCGCTTTGAGTTCAACACAATGACTTCGATATTCGGACTGTCGATGCAATGCTGGTCTCGGCCATCAGGGTTTAAATCGATGAATGTGAATGGTTAGCATCTGCGGGAACAAGATTCTTACCTGATCTGGCATCTTTTTAGAATGCAAATAACAGACGGCCTTCCAGCCGTTTCGTGATAAAGGGCATGAGTTTACCAAACGAACAGCAAACAGCGAAACACTTGTATGCACGGCTGACAGACCCTTTCTTCGTGGCGGTTGGTTCGCTCGGTATTCACCAGATAACGGCATGGGGAACCAGCTACTACTGCCTCGGCGTCTTGGCAGTTCCAATCGGAGTCGATACCGGTTGGAGTCTCAGCTTAATCTACTTCGGCTTCACTGTTGCTCT
>JAMDBG010000136.1 GCA_023487865.1 Deltaproteobacteria bacterium
CGCCGTCGGAATGGACAGCCGGATCGGCGCCCGCTTCCTTAACGCCAGTATCGGTTTTGGAGGCTCTTGCTTCCAGAAGGACATCATGAATCTTGTCTATCTTTGCCGGCATTACGGTTTGGAGGAAATCGCCGATTATTGGGAGAGTGTCGTCAAGATCAACCACTATCAGCAGGAGCGCTTTATTCGATCCATGCTCGGAGCGATGTTCAACACGCTCGCGGGAAAGAAGATCTGCCTGTGGGGTTTCGCCTTCAAGGCGAACACGGGCGACACCAGGGAGAGTCCTGCAATCTTCATCGCCCGCCGGCTCCTCGAGGAACGGGCCGAGATCGTCATCTCCGACCCGCAGGCACTGAAGAACGCACGAAAGGACCTTTCCGGTCTTGAGGGTCACATCAGTTATGTCGAAGATCCCACCCTCGCCGCGAAGGACTGCCACGCCATCGCGGTCCTCACCGAGTGGGACATTTACCGGAATCTCGACTTCCGGAAGATTTACCAGACCATGATGCAACCCGCCTTTATCTTTGACGGCAGAAACATCCTGGACCACCGCCGCTGTTATACCATCGGCTTTAACGTTTACCCGGTCGGAAAGCCGCCCCTGACTCACTTCTAAGGAGCGAAACCTTCCCGCTCCCCAAAAAGAAAGGACTGCCGGAAACCCGGCAGCCCGTCATGGATATCTTTTTCCATTCACCGGCACGAGAGTTCGAAAGCGTTACGGATGAGCTCGATCCTAGTCCCAGCCGGCAAAAGCATTACCGCCACCACATCAAATCGGGCGGGATGGCTGCGCAGTTGTCTTTCGGAAAGATAATGGAGTGCTATTCTGGAGATTTTATCCTGCTTTTCACGCCCCACGGCGAGCTGCGGGGCCCCATACGCTTCTGTACGCCGGCTCTTGACCTCGGCGAAGACCAAAGTTTCACCCTCCCAGGCAACGATATCGATCTCACCGAAGAAGCATCGGTAATTACGCTCGATGATGCGGTAGCCGGTTTCAGCAAGATAAGCCGCAGCCAGATCCTCTCCTTTTTCCCCCGTGCGTTTTCCCGTCAGCGACATGGCCTTTTGATATGAGGAGTCATGGCCCCTCAAAATCCTAATGGAACATTGGTCTGCGGAGCATCGATTTCGGCCAGCCGGAAGGAACTCCGGTGAAGCTTGCACCGCCCGTATTTGAGGATTGCGTCCCGATGCTCCTGTGTTCCGTAACCCTTGTTGCTTAGAAAATTGTACTGAGGAAACTGCCGGTGATACATCTCCATGATCCTGTCTCTGGAAACCTTCGCCACGATAGATGCCGACGCCACGGAGATGCTCCGTCCATCGCCGCGAACAATCGGTTCCTGTGGGATGGCAACCGATATCCGATTTAGACCGTCGATGAGAAGATAATCGGGAGGGGGAGAGAGGTTGAGAACCGCCTCCTTCATGGCGGTGAGTGTCGCCTGCAGGATGTTCACTGCATCGATCACCGGCGCCTCAACGACGCCGATGCCGATTGCGACCGCATCCCGTTCAATAATATCATAGAGTCTCTCCCTCTGCCGCGAGGAAAGTCTCTTCGAGTCATTGATCCCGGGATATTCATAATCCGGTGGGAGGATCACCGCAGCGGCAATGACGGGGCCCGCAAGTGGTCCGCGGCCCGCCTCATCTATCCCGGCGATAAACCGACAGCCCCGCCCGCGGGCAGCGCGTTCAAAAGCGCTCATTTCCTGGGCTGCATTCATCGCTGCCCCCTGGCTCGCCTGCTTGTCGCGGTTGTCGCCGCTACAAATCCTACAGGAAAGTCTCTACTTTCCCGCCTCTTTGATCCTGGCCTGTTTGCCTCTGAGATTGCGCAGATAGTACAGTCGGGAGCGTCTGACCTTCCCGCGGGTGACCACTTCGATCCGATCGATGGCCGGAGAATGGAGTGGAAACGTCCTTTCCACACCAACCCCATAGGAGATCTTTCGAACGGTGAAATTGGCCCGGACATCACCGCTTCTCCGGCGGATAACAATACCTTCAAAGGCTTGAATCCGCTGCTTCTGACCTTCCACAATCCGGACGAAGACCTTGATGGTGTCACCCGTTCTGAAATCGGGGATATCTCCCCGCATCTGTTCCTTTTCCAGCATTTCCATGACATTCATATTCCTAAACTCCTTTGTATTCCCGAATGATATATTTTCTATTTATTTGTAATGGTTATTCAAATTCCCCGGTCAGCCACTTTTTCTCTTGCCGCGTCAATTCCCTTCCCGTCAGGAGGTCGGGCCTCCTTTTGAGCGTCCGTTGCAGAGATTCCCGTCTGCGCCATAACTCGATTTCCCGGTGATTTCCTGAGAGGAGCACTGCGGGGACCTTCCAGCCCCGATATTCCGCGGGCCGCGTGTAGTGGGGATATTCCAGGAGTCCCATGGAAAAAGAGTCCGCCCCGGCAGAATCACTATTACCCAATACCCCCGGAACCAGCCGGGAAACGGCATCCACCAATACCATGGCCGATAGCCCGCCCCCCCGTCAGGATATAATCGCCGATGGAGACCTCGCGGCTGACCAGTTTTGTCCTCACCCGCTCATCCACCCCTTCATAATGCCCGCAAACAAGCAGCAGTTGCGGGCAGAGGGCCATTTCTTCCGCTATTTTCTGGCAGAAACGCTCACCCTGAGGCGTCAACAGGACGATCGGTACCTCATCCGCCACCATCGGTATCGACTGGAGAGCCTTATCGATCGGTTCTACTTTCATGACCATTCCGCCCCCGCCACCATAAGGGGCATCGTCAGTCATGCGGTGCTTGTCCCCGGCATAGTTTCGGATATCATGCAGCTCAATGGAGATCAATCCTTTGTCCAGCGCCTTCTTCAGGAGACTGCATCCGCAAAAAGACGTGAACATCTCCGGGAACACAGTCAGGATGTCAAACCGGATCATGAGTCCGCAAGCCCCTTCAGCAGCCGTACTACCATCATTCTTTGATCCATATCGATCTTCCGTATGACGTCGTCGATGGCGGGCAGCAGGATCTCCTTCGCGTTTCCCCGGCAGACATAGACATCGTTGCCCCCTGTCGTATCTTGAATCT
>JAMDBG010000030.1 GCA_023487865.1 Deltaproteobacteria bacterium
CCACCTCCGCCTCCACGATCGCCTTGGGGAGACGGAACTCCGGGATGCCGTAGACGAGCACCCCTCCCGGCTTGTGGAGGGCCTCGAAGATCGTCACGTCGTACCCGTAGCCGACCAGGTCCCGGGCGATGGTCAGTCCCGAAGGGCCCGCCCCGACGATGGCGACGCGTTTCCCGTTGCGCTTGGCCAGCGGGGGTACGGCAACCTTTCCCGCGTTCCGTTCGTAGTCGGCGGCAAAACGTTCCAGGCGGCCGATGGCGACCGGTTCACCCTTCTTGGCGAGGATGCAGACCTTCTCGCACTGGTCCTCCTGCGGGCAGACCCGTCCGCAGACGGCGGGGAGGGCGTTTGTCTCCTTCAGCTTGAGGGCCGCCTCGATGAACCTCCCTTCGGCGATCAGCTTGACAAACCCCGGAATATCCACATCGACGGGACAGCCTGCCATGCAACTGGGCTTCTTGCACTGGATGCAGCGCTCGGCCTCGGCAATCGCCAGCTCCTCGGTATAGCCGAGGGGGACCTCGTCGAAATTCTGGATCCGCTCCTTCGGCTCCTGCTCGGGCATCTTGTGGCGGGGAACTTTTTCCTTCTTCGATTTTGCGTCTTTATTTTCCATGGCATTGGCACCCGTGAGCTTCAAGTGTTTGTTTTTCCTGCTCCGAGTACATCCGGAGCCGGTTCGACAGGAGATTGAAATCCACCTCGTGGCCGTCGAATTCGGGACCGTCCACGCAGGTAAATTTCGTCTTTCCCCCCACCGATACGCGGCAGGCGCCGCACATCCCGGTCGCGTCCACCATGATCGGATTGAGCGAAACGATCGTCTTTATCCCGTAGGGCTTCGTCAGATTGGACAGGACGCGCATCATCGGCACCGGTCCGATCGCATAGACCCGGTCGATCTTTTCCCCGGCGTCGATCAGGTTCTGGAGGACGGCGCTGACGAAGCCATGGAATCCGTAGCTCCCGTCGTCGGTGGCCACGATCAGCCGGTCGCTGACCTTTTTCATCTCCTCCTCGAGGATGAGGAGCGACTTGGTCCTCGCTCCGATGATCGATGTCACGTGGTTTCCCTTCTTCTTCAAGGCCGCAGCCAGAGGATAAACCACACCGACGCCGACCCCGCCGCCGATGCAGACCACATGGCCGAAATCCTCGATCTCCGTCGGGTTGCCGAGCGGTCCCTGGACATCGGTCAGGCTGTCCCCGGCGTTCATCTTTGCCAGGACCGTGGTTGTCTTTCCCACGACCTGAAAGATGATCGTAATGGTCCCCTTCTCCGCGTCCGAATCGACGATGGTTAGGGGGATCCGCTCCCCTTTTTCGTCGATTTTCAGGATGATGAACTGGCCGGCCCGCCTTTTACGCGCAATGGCCGGGGCCTCAAGTACCATCCGGACGACGTTCTCCGACAAATCCTGCTTTTCAATAATCCGGTTCAATGCTTCCCTCTCCTCTTCCTTAGTGATTTCCAGGCGGACTCCGGTATGCGAATTACCAGACCGGCCTGTTACCTTCCTCACTACCAGAGTTCCGGCGAAAAAAAAAGGAACCCCTCGGCTCCCTTTTTTCTCCAACACCATTCTCGCAAATCGGCATGCACTTCTAACCGGGGGCACATTAATATCTCCGGGTCGATCTGTCAAGAACGATCTGTAATAAAATGCCGACCCTGTCGGAGAGCAGTATCCCGATTTCACCCGGAGATTTCCCCACCAATCAGGCATTCAACCTCATTTGCTGAAACCCGCTTGCATCTGATATGATAGATTCCGATAAAATCTCCTTGACATAAAAGGCCGCTTTTCCTAACCTCACGGCACATAAAAACAAGATTTTGTGGGAAGAACCCGTCCCCGGCGGGAATTAAAGGAGAGAGATCATGAGCGTACTGGATGCCATCGGGAACACACCTTTGGTGGAGATCACCAATCTCTGGGATTCGGCAAAGACCGGGGTGCGGATCATGGCAAAGCTGGAGGGTTCCAATCCGGGAGGTTCTGTCAAAGACCGCCCTGCTTACTTCATGATCAAGGAGGCCGTCGCCATGGGGAAACTCACCCCGGGCAAGAAGATCCTCGAGCCCACTTCCGGCAACACGGGCATAGGGATGGCCATGGTGGCGGCGGCAATGGGATTCAAAATAAAGCTCACCATGCCCGCCTGTGTGAGCGCGGAACGGCGCTCCGTTTTGCAGGCCC
The DNA here is from genome assembly GCA_023487865.1 of Deltaproteobacteria bacterium. Classification (GTDB taxonomy): domain Bacteria; phylum Desulfobacterota; class Syntrophia; order Syntrophales; family UBA5619; genus JAKAFS01. Next base: position 2,202 of record JAMDBG010000030.1, read on the forward strand.
TCGGAGCGGAATTGGAGCTGACCCCGGGCAGCGATCGTACCGATGGCGCCATCCGCCGGGCGCACCACATCATGGAACATGAGGGTGACGGGTACTTCATGCCCAACCAGTTCGACAATCCCCAGAACTATCTGGCCCATTACCACACGACCGGACCGGAGATCTGGCAGCAAACAGGGGGCCAGATCGACGTCTTTGTCGCCGGGATGGGGACGACAGGGACCCTTATGGGTTGTTCCATGTTTTTCAAGGAAAATAAATCCTCGATAAAGATTATCGGTATTGAGCCGACGCTGAACCATCGCATCCAGGGCCTGAAGAATATGCAGGAGGCGATCGTCCCGAACATCTATGACCCCGGGCGGTTGGACCGTATTGTCCGTTGCACCGATGATGACGCCTTTGACACCACGCGGGACCTTTCCATCCACGAAGGGTTATTCTGCGGAATGAGTTCAGGCGCGGCAATGTGGGGCGCCCTTCAGACGGCCAAAGACCTCCCGCGCGGCTCCACCGTTGTGGTGATCTTCCCCGACAGGGGCGATCGCTACCTTTCCACGGAGGTCTTTCGTTCAATCTGCGCCATATGTCCTCCGTGATGCCTCTGTCGCTCTGCCGGCGACCCCAGGACATCCTGGGATTGGTGACCTCACGGGAAAATGGAGGAACCCCTTTCAGTCGAGTAGGAACCGAATGCAGCTGATGTGTACAAAAAGAGCCGCAGAGATCCCCCCCTTCATCGTCATGGACGTCCTGGAAACCGCCCAGGAGATGGAACGAGAGGGGAAAGACATCATCCACCTTGAAGTGGGAGAGCCCGATTTCGACACACCGGAATGTATCAAGGATGCCTGTATCCGTGCCC
>JAMDBG010000088.1 GCA_023487865.1 Deltaproteobacteria bacterium
GATCTCATTTCGGATCGGTTTGATGGAATCTTCATCGTGCACGCGTGAAGGAACACGACCGGCAATTCCTTTCAAGATATCTCGTGATATATCGACAACATCGCTAATTACGGCGCTGGCAGTTGGCATCATTCCCGCGCCCTGACCATAGAGAAATATCGAATCGGCCGCGTCACCGATAATGTGAAATGCATTAAAGTTACCATTGACATTGGCAAGAAGGTGATTGAACGGGATCATGGTCGGGTGAAGCCGCACTTCGATATCATTTCCTCTTTCGATTGCAATGGCCAAGAGCTTGATACGATATCCGAGTTCCCTCGCAAACTCGATATCCTGTTCGCTGATATTCGAGATACCTTCGCGATATATATCATCAAGACGAACCTTTTTCCCATAGGCCAGTGATAGAAGGATTGCCAGCTTGTGGGCTGCATCGATCCCCTCTATGTCATAAGAAGGATTGGCTTCGGCGAAACCAAGCGCTTGCGCCTCTTCAAGGACCACAGTGAATGATTTACCTTCATCCGCCATCTTGCTGAGGATGTAATTGGACGTCCCATTTAAGATAGCATAGATTGATTGGATTCTGTTGGCAATCAGGCTTTCTTTGATCGTTTTGATAACCGGGATGGTACCTCCAACACTGGCTTCAAAGCCGATGTTGACCCCATGCCGGAGCGCAGCCTGAAAGATCTTGTCCCCGTTCGTTGCAAGCAGGGCCTTGTTGGCCGTAACAACATGTTTTTTCCGGTGCATGGCATCGAGAATAAAAGTATTTGCCGGTTCATATCCACCCATGAGTTCAATGACGATACGAATTTCCTCATCACCTAGAATGTTATTTACATCAGTGGTTAGTATATCTTTTTCAACCGCTATCCCTCTAGATTTTACGATATCGAGATCGGCAATCCTCTTGAGATAGATCTCTGCACCAACCCGTTCCGAAATGAGATCTCTATTTTTTTGAAGTAGTTTGACGACTCCAGTTCCTATGGTACCGAAACCGATAAGTCCTACGGCGATTTTTTTCATAATCAATGTACCTGATGACGAATATCACTTGTTAATTATCAATCTCGAAAATGCTGACAGTTTCTATACCAATTGGTCATGTTTTGTCAAAAGAATTCCACCTTCATCCGGTCTTTGCCAAATCCAGTCTACCTGCCCATCTTTTCGACAGTGTCTCCAAAAGTGAAAGATGACCCGTTTTCTCTAACCGTGGATCATCCTCCACGAGGGAGAAGGCGTCGTTCTTGGCGTGACTCAGGATACGAGCATCGCGAATGATATTGGCCACCCGAAAATCCGGCAGTCCTGCTTGTCTCGTTCCCATAAATTCTCCTGGGCCACGTATCATCAAATCCTCTTCGGCGATCCTAAAGCCATCGTTGGTTTCCTCCATTATCCGCAAACGGTTACGTGCGTCATCGGACCTGCTGTGGTGCGCCAGAAGAATGCAAAAAGAAGGGATATCGCTTCGTCCGACACGGCCCCTGAGTTGATGAAGCTGAGATAGGCCAAAACGTTCCGCATGTTCGATGACGATCAGCGATGCCTTCGGAACATCGATTCCAACTTCAATAACGGTCGTTGACACAAGAATTTGAATCTTCTTTCCGGTAAACGCCTCCATGACCTGATCTTTCTCGCAACCTCTCATACGTCCATGAATAAGTCCGATACGGCATTCCGGGAAAATGTCTTTCTGCAGATGCTCCGACATCTGCGTGGCATCTCTGAGATCTAGGCCTTCCGACTCTGCAACAAGCGGATAGACGATAAAGATTTGGTTTCCCTTCTGTACTTCACGACGGATGATATCGTAGACACGGTTCCTCTGTGTTTCGGAAAATATTTTTGTCATGATCTCTTTTTTGCCGGGCGGTAGTTCGTCAATGACCGAGATATCAAGATCTCCGTACACTGTCATTGCCAGTGTTCTCGGTATGGGAGTCGCAGTCATGACCAGTATATCCGGGACTATTCCTTTTTTTCGCAGCATCGATCTCTGGAGGACTCCGAAACGATGCTGTTCGTCGACGATTACCATACCCAAGTTCCGGAAAGAGACCTCGCCCTGAATGAGGGCGTGTGTACCGATGGCAATATCGATCTCACCTGTCATTAGCTTTGCCTGGATGTTTATTTTTTCAGCAGTCTTCAGACCGCCAGTCAAAAGTTCAATCCTTAGGCCGATTTTTTCCGACCAGACCTTCAGGTTGCGGTAATGCTGTTCCGCAAGAATTTCTGTAGGCGCCATCATTGTTGCCTGATAACCGTTCTCAGAAGCGATGATCATTGCCGCCATAGCAACGATCGTTTTTCCGGATCCAACGTCACCCTGCAGAAGGCGGTTCATGCTCCGAATCGAGGTCATATCCTGTTGTATTTCAGAAATCACCCGTTGTTGCGCATTGGTCAGGTTGAACGGAAGGATTTCATAAAATCGTTTCAACATCTTTCCACCTGGTCTGAATGCGATCCCACGTTCAAGTAGTTCACCTCTTTTTCTCAAGGCCATCCCCAGTTGGAAAAAAAAGAATTCATCGTAGATCAGGCTTCTGTGAGCATCCGAGCGGTTCTCCTGATAGGCTTCAATCTCTTGATCGGCAGCAGGAAAATGGACTTGACAGATGGCGTCTCGGATCGACATGAGCTTGCGTTTCCGGATTATCTCTTCCGGAATATGACTCTCAAGATGAGATGCATAATCTCTTACTACATGCCACATGATCCGGCGCAATGTTTTCTGGTGTAATCCTTCCATTTCCGAATACACAGGAACGATTCTTTTAAAATGGAGGAGCTGATCTTCACTGTCGTCAAGGATTTCAAAGTCTGGATGGATCATCTCCCTTTCAAAGGGAAATCCGGTGACCTTGCCGGTTAGAATAATACGCTTCTCCGGTTTGAAAGTGCCTCTCAGGAAGGCCTCCCGCCCCTTGAACCATTTGGCCTTCAAAGTTCCATAACCATCATCAACCGTGACCTCGAAGATCTTTCTTCTGCCGTAAAAATGGATGTCTGCGAAGGTAATCTTTCCTGAAATAGTCTGTTTGATTCCGGGAACCGTTTCCGTAATCCGGCAAACCATGCGCCGGTCTTCATAGTGCCGTGGGAGGAAGTAGAGCATGTCTTCAATGGTAGTCAGATTTTTTTTTGCCAGAAGCTCCGCCATCCGGGAACCAACACCCCGAACAGACACAATCGGTAGAGAAAGTGTAGTATGACGCTCTTCTTTTTGTATCGGCGACCAATGGTCCTTCTCATGGATCACACTTAGATTTCCCGCTATTGCCTTAAGGGAGGATACATGACCAACCGCCTCGGCAAGACGTTTTTTTTTCTGCTCCTGGGGTGCGCTTTCATAGCCAGCGAAGAGTTTTAGCAAGGCGTAAGAAAGACGATCCATTTCATCGCTCTGCTGTTGTGGTTGGTTATGTAGTTCTTCTCGGAAATGTCGTAACAGAAAAGTCATAACCCTCTCCAGATTCTTTACGAACGGCAAGCGTTCATATGCATTTCCCACAGCAAAGAGAAGAGGCGCTTCCATTTTTTTTACTATTATTTTCAAGGATTCCATATCTACCGTAACGGTTATAATTGTGAATCATGCAATAATATCATATAGAAAGCGTTTTAATAGTTAGCAGATATATGTAATTTCCGCAAGGAATGAATTGACTTCGAAGGGGGTTTGCATTAAAAGATTCTTAAAATTTTGAAGAGGGTATAGAAGTTTTTTTACATATCCATCGGTTTTTTGTAGACGTCAAAAAAGATCCTTTTTGTTTTTTCCGACAAGTTTACCGATAATGGAGTTTATATGCAAAAAAAAGTGACATACAAAGATGCGGGTGTCGATATAGAACGGGCGAACACCTTTATTGAAAGGATCAAACCGCTCATCAAAGCCTCTTCTCGCCGTGAGGTGATGAGCGGTATCGGCGGCTTCGGCGGTCTATTTCATCTGGATGTTGGTAAAATAAAAGATCCTGTTCTCGTATCCTCAACCGACGGTGTGGGGACGAAACTGAAAATCGCCCAACTGATGGACAAACATGACACCGTAGGAATTGACCTCGTGGCTATGTCGGTAAATGACGTTGTTGTTCAGGGAGCGGAGCCGCTTTTCTTTTTGGATTACATGGCGGCAGGGAAAATTTGTGTAGACACGAGTGTTCAGATTGTGAAGGGAATTGTACGGGGATGCCAAGAGGCAGGTTGTGCTTTGATCGGTGGCGAAACAGCTGAGATGCCTGGATTCTATCCCGACGGAGAGTATGATTTGGCCGGATTTTGCGTTGGTATGGTTGATGCTGATAAACTCATCGATGGCTCCGAGATTCGTGTCGGTGACAGAATCATTGGTATTGCCTCATCGGGCATGCACAGTAACGGTTTTTCCTTGGCCAGGCGTGTGCTTTTTGAGGATGGAAATCTTCATCCCGATGAACGGATCGAAGGCTTGGAACAATCGATAGGCATGGAGCTTCTCCAACCAACGAGAATTTATGTAAAATCGATTCTGAACCTCATCAAGAACTTCAGCATTCGCGGAATAGTCCACATCACCGGTGGCGGTTTCTTAGATAATATCCCCAGAATCGTTCCCGGACCCTGTCGGGCAGTCATTCGGAAAGGAAGTTGGCCTATCCCGCCGATTTTTGATTTGATCCGTAAGAGAGGGAATATTGACAATACGGAGATGCTCAGAGTGTTCAACATGGGTATCGGCATGATCCTCATAGTATCTGAAAAGGACCATGCAGAAATACTGGAGAGGCTCGAAAAACTGGGTGAAAGTGCCTATTCTATCGGGACTGTTGAAAAGCGTGAAAAAAATCAGCCCATGGTCGTGTTTACATAGAATGGAATGCACTCAATGCTGAAAAAGGTTTGTATCGGTGTCCTCGTTTCGGGAAGCGGCTCGAATCTTCAGTCTATCATCGATCATATCGAATCCGGCACCTTGGATGCGGAAATCAAAATAGTCATCAGCAATAATCCTGATGCCTTTGCCCTCGACAGATGTAAAAAACATCAAATATGCGCGATGGTGGTCGATCATCGGCAATTCGATTCCCGTGAGAGTTATGATCGCCAGATGATCGCAATACTGGAATCCTCAGGTGTAGAATTGGTGGTAATGGCCGGTTTTATGCGAATTCTCTCCTCCGAATTCTTTCGGGCGTATCCCCGCCGGATCATGAACATCCATCCGGCTCTGCTCCCCGCGTTTCCAGGCACTCATGTTCAGAAAAAAGCAGTCGAATACGGAGTAAAATTTGCAGGATGCACAGTCCATTTTGCCGATGAAGGGGTCGATACGGGGCCGATAATCATCCAATCGGTGGTCCCAGTATATGAGGATGATACCACCGATACACTCGCTGCACGCATATTGAAGGAGGAACATCGAATATATCCGCAGGCCATTCAATATTATGCGGAGGGCAGGATCAAGATTCAAGGCTGCAAAGTCTTTATTCATAATACACATCGGTTGGCCGAAAAAGCATTGCATAATCCTCCGCTGACGCGGTTTTAGTTTATTTCTTTCCTTCATAAAGGGATGATAGATTTCATATCATATTCATTTCTTATTCGGTACAAGCAATGTATGATGTCATTGTAATCGGCCGTGATTTGAGTTCGTTGATAGCCGCTCTGGCTTCAGCTCGCCATGGTCGAAAAACAATTCTTGTCAATGAAGGTAAGCTTGAAACGGAGTATCGTGAAGCCGGATATGTTTTTCCGATCGATCCGACGCCCCTTTCAGGTTTCGGAGAAGGTCAGACTATCGATCGTCTTGTCAAAGAACTGCAATTGACCTCTGATACTATTCCTCTGCCCCCTGTCCTGGATCCAGCCTTACAGGTGATCTTTACCGACCATCGGGTTAATCTTTTTCATGACCGTGAACAGCTGATTGTCGATTTGGTCCGCGAATTCCCTCGTCGTGAAAAGGAGATCAGGCACTTCTATCATGCTGTTTCTAAGTCTGAAATACTTGTCAAACGTTGGATTAGCGAAAATCATAAGTCCCAGTCGCATGATCTCATGAACTTCTTCCGCGGACTGCTTCGTCTTCCCTCTGCTTTTGCAGGTCGCTCCTCATTGGACATCCGGGGAAATCCAGATGACGAAGTATTTACAAAGGTCATTGAAGCACAGTACACTCTTCTATCAAATTTGGATTGCAGTCATTACCCTTTTCCCCTTTCCGCAGCACAACTTATTGCCCTCCCCCAAAGCGGTTTTTACCATCCTTATGGCAGGATTTCCTGGATGACTTGGCTATGCAAGGAATTCACCGATGCCGGGGGTATTTTGATAAACGATTGTTCCGTGATGCGCATCGATACAAATCCGGATATTATTATCGATTTGGAGAGTGCTGGAAACTCCCTGACCATCCGAGGTAAGAAGCTCATCGTGAGCGCTCAATGGGAAAAATTAAAACTCCTGCTGTTGCATCAGAAGATTTTCCGGCGCCTGTTGCATAAGCTGGATTCGGTCCGCCCCATGCTGTTTCCCTTTTGCCTCCATCTTGGAGTCCATACAGGAGGCCTTCCGGAATCGTTGTCTAGCTATGCAGTTGTGATTCGGGATGAAACAAAACCTGCAACGGACCAAAATCTCGTATTTATTTTATCAAGCCGTCCCCGTAATACGGAACATGCGCCGGAAGGGAGACAAGCAATCACAGTTATGGTTTTTCTGAAAGATTCTCCTCTTATGTTGACCGATTTGGAACTCAAAGGAATCGCCAAGTCCATCATCGATTCTCTTGAAGGATTTCTACCGTTTCTTCGGGAGAGCATCGATTTTGTCAATATTGAAAAATCAATTGAATTATCTAGACTTTTACAGGAAATTGTCTGCCAGAAGTATCGCCCCCGAAAGGGAACGGTTATCGGAATAAATACCCTCTCACCGAAAACCCCTCTGTACAATGTCCTACTGACCGGAGGGATATTGAGGGCCGGACTCGGTTTTGAGGGAGAAATCCACGCTGGTTTGGACGCCGCCTTTTTGACTGGAATGGAGATTCAAAGCCATGCACGATAAAATGCAGTACGATTTTACCATTCAGAGCCTGGGAGAGTGCACCATCCCTTCCCCCGTAAGCGTCAGTTATTTCACATCCAATGAAAAAAGGATACTCTTCAATATCTACCTCAATCAATACGAACGATTGAAGTCATCGGACGGGCACCCTCTTTCTGTTGAAGTGGCTGGGCCGCGGGAGAAGATATTTTTTGATCCTTCCAAGACCAAGGCGGCCGTAGTAACATGTGGCGGACTCTGTCCGGGCATCAACGATGTGATCCGAGCGCTGGTTATGGAGCTCTATCACCGCTATGGGGTTGAGAATATTGTCGGAATAAGATACGGCTTTCAGGGTCTGATCCCAAAATATGGGCATGCCTTTATGGAATTAACCCCGGAAGTCGTCAAGGATATCCATACTGTAGGCGGGAGCATTCTCGGTTCTTCACGCGGAAGGCAGGATATCGGAGAGATGTCCAACGCCATCAGACGTATGAATATTGATCTCCTGTTTTGTATCGGAGGGGATGGTACGATGAGGGCCACGGAATGCATCACGGAGGAAATCAACCGGCGGTGTCATAATATCAGCGTCATCGGCATACCAAAGACCATCGACAATGACCTGAATTTGATCCAGAAGACATTTGGATTTGACACAGCCATCTCCGAGTCGGTTAAAGCAATCCAGTGCGCTCACGTCGAGGCCAAGGGGGCACCAAACGGAATCGGGCTGGTCAAGATCATGGGACGCCAGTCTGGTCATATCGCTGCCGGTGCCGCTCTTGCGCAAAGCGATGTCAATATCGTCCTGATTCCTGAAGTTCCTTTTGATCTGGAAGGCGAGAGTGGTTTTCTGAGGACACTCGAAAATCGCTTACAAGTAAGCTCGCATTGTGTGATCCTTGTGGCCGAAGGTGCCGGACAGGAACACATTAGAAAATTGGGTGAAGTGATTGAGACAGACGCCTCGGGAAATCCTCGTCTGCTAGATGTCGGCCTCTTCCTGAAAGCCAGAATTGAAGATTATTTTCAGAAGAAAAACATCGAAATCAATCTTAAATATATCGATCCTAGCTATACGATCCGCAGCGTACCGGCAAACGCCAGTGATAGCATGTACTGCGGCGCTCTCGGTCAGTATGCGGTTCATGCCGGCATGGCGGGCAAAACGGGCATGCTCGTTGGTCTGATGAAGGACGAATACGTTCACATTCCCCTTAAAATGGTTACTTCTGGAACAAAAGTGGATACCGGCGGAAATGTATGGATGCGGGTGCTCGAAACGACAGGGCAGCCGCCATCAATGAAAAACAGTTAGAATCAATCGGCAGGTCAATTGATACGGCATCAACTCCATTGATAGTTGGCTTGCTCTGATCCTGTTTGCAGAACTATCCAATTGACAGTATATTATATTGATTTTTATAGATTCTTTAAAAAATGCTTGCAATCTGAAGAGATTTGGTTTAGGAACCACCAGCATTTCAGAGAGGAGTTTTACGTATGTCGAGAATCTGTGAGATATGTGGGAAAAAACCGATAAAAGGTCATAAAGTTAGCCATGCCAATAATAAAAGCGCGAAGATCTGGTACCCCAATCTGCAGAAGATCCGGTGTATCGACGACAAATCAGGAGCCGTGAAGCGTGTGAAGGCCTGCACCCGATGCATCCGTTCCGGCTTTCTCAAGAAGGCGGTTTAAGCGGAAATCTCCTGCAGAACAAATTAAGGCCGGGACAGCCTGTGGAGGCTCTTCCGGCCTTTGTCATTTCGCCTCTTGCCAGATCACTTATTATCCCTGGAAGCTGCCGCTATGATAAACTTTTTTAGATCCATAAGTTTAATCTGAAAAATGCCGTACAATCTTCTCTTGACATCAAAACCTGCCTTGATATGATCATGACGCTAAGAGGCATTTGCATCGAAACATCGGGAGGGAATTCAAACTGGACAAAGCAATTTCGACCGGAAAACTGCCCACAACCCGCTGGCGTTTGCGGGATGAAAATAAAGAGAGTCAAGAGTTACTGATAAGGGAACTGGGGCTCAGCCAGATCATATCCCGAATCCTCATCAGTCGCGATATCGTTAATCCCGATGACGCACGCCGTTATCTTTCACCCTCACTCCGCGACCTCCACAATCCCTTTCAAATGCAGGATATGAAAAAGGCGGTTCAACGTCTCATCTGCGCTATTCATCAGAAAGAGAAAGTGGTTATTTACGGTGATTATGATGCTGACGGTATAACCTCCGTCGTCGTTCTTCTCCGGTTTCTTCGACAGATCTATGGGGGCGTAATCTACTATATTCCCGACCGTATTACAGAAGGTTATGGGCTCAATCTTGCGGCAGTTGAAAGAATGCACTCTGAAGGTGTCAGCCTGATCGTTTCAGTGGATTGCGGTATATCCGACCATGAACAGATCGCCTATGCCAGGAAGCTAGGTATAGACACAATCATCCTTGACCACCATCAACTATCCAATACCCTTCCCCAAGCTGTAGCGGTGGTCAATCCGAATCGTACGGATTGCCGCTTCCCCTTTAAACATTTGGCCGCAGTAGGTATCGTATTTAACTTTCTGATTGCCTTACGCGGTGCGCTGAGGCAGGAAGGGTTTTGGAAAAATGATCTCTATCCTAACCTCAAGGAGTATCTGGATCTTGTCGCCTTGGGCACCATTGGTGATATCGCTCCTCTTATGGATGAAAATCGGATATTCGTCAAAATGGGCTTGGATTTGATGACCGAAGACAGGCGGATTGGTATTCGCGCCCTGAAGCTGGTATCGGGGATTGAACATCAGGTCATCGATACCACAAAAGCATCATTTTGCCTGATACCAAGGATCAACGCTGCCGGAAGGGTAGATTCCGCAAAAGAGGCTGTTGAACTTCTTTTAACGGAAAATCCGATACGGGCTGATGAACTCGCCAATAAGCTCGATGGATTCAACCGGAAACGTCAGGCCATGGAGAAATTAATATTCGCTGAAATTCTCGAACAGGTGGGAGATCAATTTGATACCGAAAAAATCGGACCACTCGTTTTCGCCTCGGCAAACTGGCATCCTGGAGTCATCGGTATCGTCGCATCCCGAATGGTCGATCGCTTCGGAAGACCGGCCATACTGATCAGTCTTAAAGACGGCATTGGAAAGGGATCGGGACGCAGCATCGCTGATTTCAATATCTATCAAGGATTGAAGCGCTGTGAATCCCTTCTGCTCTCTTACGGCGGCCACCATTTCGCCGCAGGTATTTCTATCAGAGAGGAAGATATTGAAAAATTTTCAACTCTTTTTAAGGAGGTCGTTCACGAAAACAGCCCGGAAACAGACTTTACTGCCTTTACAACCATCGATGCTCAGTGCAGCCTTACGGAGATCAACCATGAGCTCCTTTCGCAGTTTGATCAACTGGCCCCTTTCGGTAGTCGTAATCCAGAGCCGATATTATGTGTCCGAAACGTCCGTGTGGCTTCTCCTTCTATTGTGGGTAATAACCATCTCAAAATGCGGGTCAGTTCCAACGGCGTGACACGGAATTCAATTTGGTTCAGTAATGGCCAATATCTCCCGGAGCTCTCTGCCGCTATGCTGGATATCGTGTTCACCCCTCAGATCAATTATTGGAATGGCTCATCGGATATCCAGCTCAAAATGAGAGATATTGCGATTCAGGCGCACTAAAAATGAATCAGCGTAGAATCAAGGCAAATGATTTGACGCGTAGGACAGGATTATAGGACTGCTTCGACTCCGCCAGGTTGGGAAGATTCATATCGCTTTCCTTATTGATATATTGATATTCACTGAAGAGTCTTTTTGAACATTCATTATCCAGAAACTGATACAGACCTTTGATTTCCGAGAAGGCCTTTTCAAAATTGAGCGTTGCTGTCGTCCTGTTCAGCCGAGAGCCGATACCGAATGCCGAGACAGCACCGTCAATGCGAATCAGTATCCCTATCGATTCAAAGTGTTCGATATTTTTAAGTGTTGTAATCAGAGCCGCCTTCTCGCATGCGAGGCTGGAATTCTGATCGACGTCACAGTCGTGTTCCGAACACCAGATATCTAAAAACTGCAGGCACTCATCAATATGCTTCTGTTGAATATTCTCCACCGAAACGCGACCTTTCCTCAAGTATTCACGTGAAAACTGATGGATAAGATTCCGTTTCTTTGAAAATTTGTTGCCTTTGAGTTGGATCAGGTCTTCTGTAAGGTAGACGTAATCCGCAAATTCTCTTTGCTCTTCTATGGAGAAGAAGGACTCAAGTTCAGATCGTTCGAGCATGTCCAGATAATCTCCCGGGGCATACCAGTACTGAGTGAATCCCAGTTCACTGGCAAACCGGTGCATTTCCGCTGGCAAGAATACCCTTCCCCGTGAAACGGGGAGTATGAGATGTCGGTCCTCTGGATGGTCTTCCGGTTCACCGGCGATGAAGAGAACCTCATTAACTACAGCATAACGGCTTCTGAAATTGAGAGTACTCCAGGCTATGAGGGGCGCTGGTGAATAAATACTGAGGCTGTAAGGTTGTTCTTCGAAATAAGTCTTCAGAATATTATAATCGGAAACCGTAAGAGGCGTAAAGTTCATTTTCTCTTCATCATTAACATCGGGGTAGAGGTGCACATCTCCTGGAAACCAGCATGACGATAGAGGATGTCGGAACCCGGCTCAGCGATAAGTCCGATCCAAGCAATTCCGTCGGTGTATAGTCGCTCCAGGAGTGTCTGAAGAATCAATTTCCCGATTCCCTGCCTCCTGCGGTCGATACGAACCGTTAAATCTTGAATATACGCATCGCTTATACCGTCACTAATTGCCCTTCCCATTCCGACGATATCATTTTCCTCCAAAGCAATAACAAAACAATGACTGCCGGCAATTAACTTCATTACCAAGTCTTTTCTGCAGTCATCCTCTACATGCCACCACCCTTGCGCCTGGTAAAGCGCGATGATCTGACGGATCTGCTCTTCGTTCGGTTCCCGAAGAAATACACACTGTATCTTGTTGTTATTACCTGTTTCCATCAAGCCTCGTCTGTAATGGAGACTGGATTGCAAAAACGTCCGGTTGTTCGTAAAATTATAGGATCTTAGCACCTGTGTCAAGCCAGACCAATGAAATCAATATATGAGAGGTGATTTACAACCATCGTTTACGACGCCGATAGGATTTCACATCTGCGTATGACTTGATGTTGCCTGCTGCGGACATACCGAGATAAAATTCACGGATGTCCGGATTATCCCGTAGAATATCAGCCGATCCCTCCATGACGATTTTCCCGTTCTCCATGACGTAACCGTGGTGGGCAATCTGGAGGGCCATCCGGGCATTCTGCTCTACCAGGATAATAGTGGTCCCTTCTTCCTCGTTGATCCGGCGGATGATCCGGAAGATTTCAATTACAACCAAAGGAGCAAGACCCAGCGAAGGTTCATCCAAAAGAAGCAATTCTGGGTGTGCCATTAGGGCGCGGCCCATGACCAACATCTGGAGTTCTCCACCGCTGCAGTAGCCAGCAAGCCCCCGGCGCCGCTTCCAAAGAGCCGGAAAGTAGTGGTATACCTTTTCAAGGTCTGAACGGTAAGGTTTGCCCCATCTGGTGGCCGTCCCGACCCTGAGATTTTCTTCTATCGTCAGATACTTGAATGGCTGGCGTCCTTCCAAAACCTGTATGATCCCATTTCGGGTTATTGTTTCCGGTGCTTGATTCTGGAGTTCCCTTCCCTGATAGAGAATCGTCCCATCCGTTACCTTGCCGTTCTCCGGCTTCAGGAGTCCCGAAATGGCTTTGAGGGTTGTTGTTTTCCCCGCTCCGTTGCTTCCCAGGAGGGAAACAATTCTGTTCTTCTGGACGGAGAGGGACACGCCTTTGAGAACCTGGATCACATCGGAGTAAACAACAGAAATATTATTCAACTGCAATAGCAGGTTTTCCATATAACGACCTTTAATAAGAGAACGGCCAGAGACGAAAACTCGAACGCGTGATCCGCCATAATTCCGCCAACCCGCGTGGTTCGATGAGAATGAACATGACAATGGCCAGACCAAAAATGAATTCTCGTAACGGTGCCATGTTCAGGCCAGACGCTGCGACAATGCCAGAATTCATAAGGATACCGGTCATGAAACGCAGCGATTCGTTGAGCAGTGTGATGAAGACCGCACCATAAATAGATCCTGAGATGCTACCCAGTCCGCCAATAATGACCATAGCGATATACTCAACAGATAGGCTGAGATTGAACGGCTCAGCAGTGATGCTGCCCATGTAGGATGCCCACAGGGCGCCTGCAAAACCGGCATAGAATGAACTGATCCCGAAAGAGAGGAGTTTATATCGGAAGATCGGTATCCCCATTCCTTCCGCGGCGCGATCATTATCACGGATGGCGATGAAAGCCCGCCCGTAACGGGTGCGCATTAAATTGACTGCTATCCATCCCATCCCTGCCAGAGCAAGAAAGATGAGGTAGTAAAATCCGAGATCGCCTTGAAGGGAAAAGGTCAGCAGCTTTGTTGGAGGAAGTGTTATGCCTGCCGTCCCCTTCGTTAAGGTGTCCCAATGGATAAGTAAATATTCGATGATAAACTGACCGGCTAAAGTGGCGATGGTTAGATAAAGCCCCTTCAGACGGCCGGAGGGGATCCCGAAGATCATACCGATCATTGCCGTTATCAGGCCTGCCAATGGGATAGTGACAAAGAAAGGGAGATGGAATCGGGTGGCAAGGATAGCCGCGGCATAGGCCCCAACGCCGAAGAACGCGCCATGGCCCAGTGAAATCTGCCCTGTGAAACCGATCAGTATGTTGAGACCAATCGCGGCAATCGCTGCAATCCCGATCATGTTGATGATATAAAGCATGTAAGGGCTTGCAAGCCAAGGAACCGTTGTAACGAGAAGCACAAAGCCGATGACACCCCAGAGGCGGCCAAAATCGGTTGTAAAGACAGTCAGCTCCTGTGTATAGCGCTCACGGAAATTACCACAGGGGTGAAGATGAAATTTTTTCATAATTCAGACCCGTTCAATCTCCTTCAGTCCGAAAAGACCATAAGGTTTTAAAAGTAAAATGAGCACCAGTATGACATAGGGAACGACGTCACGAAGTGATGGCGAGAGGTAGCCACCGGTGAAAGTTTCTAAAAGACCAATGATGATCCCACCAATGATGGCACCGCCTATACTGTCAAGTCCTCCCAGGATGACAACAGGAAAAACCTTAAGACCGATAGCTGACAGATCGTGGACATTGACCCCGTTGATGATTCCCAAAACCATCCCGCTCATCCCGGCGACAAGTGCAGCAATCGCCCAGGAAAGGGCGAAAACACGCTTGACATGAACCCCGAGAGAGAGGGCGGCTCTCTGGTTGTCAGCTACGGACCGCATGTAGATCCCCTGTGAGGAGAATTTAAAGAACAGGCCGAACAGCAGCAAAAAGAGCATTCCGATGACCAACGTTGCCGAGTAAACAGGCGGGATACGAACTACTCCCCAGTTTATCCCGAGCGTCTCAGGGAGAAAATTGGGATAGGTATGAAGATTCCCACCCCAGATGAGCAGGATGATCCCTTTGAACATTGCTGCCAATCCTACTGTCAACATGATGACAAAGATCAGTGGTTCGCCGATCAAAGGCCGGAGAAAGATCCTTTCAATCATTATACCGAGGAGAAAACAGCCGACGAGGGCCAATAGAAAAGCAAGAAGAAAGGGGAGCTTTGCCCAGACAATGAAAGCGAGAAAAAAATAGGCCCCGATCGCAAGCAGTTCCCCATGGGCAAAATTGAGTACACTGGAGGATTTGAATATCATGACAAATCCCATTGCCGAAAGCCCGTATAGAAAGCCAACGGAGATCCCACCGACCAAAAGCTGAATAAAAAAATCCATATCTGCCCTTTAGTTTCAAAAAACCTGCACTATATGTACGAGGGTATCAATTTCCCCCACCTGTCCATCGCGATAGCGGATCTTCCCTTTTACACGGATCTCTTCAGCATCGGAATACATCGCTTCGATGAGCTTTAGATAGAGACCATAGACAAAACGACGACGCACTTTACCCGTTCGTGTCAGTTCATCGTCATCCGCATCCAGAAGCTTATAGAGTAAAATAAATTTGTGTATCTTCATGACCTCCGGTAATTGTTCATTGACCTTGCGCACCTCTTTCAGGATCAGTTCCTCAACGGCTGGCTGTTGTGAGAGATCCATATAGGTTGTATAGGGGATCATTCTTTCTTCAGCCCAACTTCCCGTATTTCCAAAATCGATGTTGATCATGACTGTCAGATAGGGCCGGCCTTCACCAAAGATTACCGACTCCTTGATAAAGGGACTGAACTTGAGACGCGTTTCTATAAAATCCGGAGAAAAGGCATCTCCGCTCTTGTTACGGATGATCTCCTCTTTGCGGCCGATGATCAACAGATGCCTACCACCATCGATGTACCCTGCATCGCCAGTCCGGAGCCAACCCTGAACAAAGGCCGCTTCAGTGGCCTGATAATCCTGATAATACCCCTGAAAGACGGAGGGGCTGAAAACCAGAACTTCCTGGTCTTCAGCAATTCGTATCTGAACTCCGGGAAGCGGCTTGCCGACTGTCTCCGGTTTCACTTCATCATCGGGTTGGATCTGAAATATCCCTGTCGCTTCAGTCAACCCATAGCATTGCTTCAGGTTGAGACCGATCGCCCTGAAGAAACTGATCACATCGGGGCTGATGGGATGACCTCCCGTATAGGCGCTCTGAAATTGTGAACAGCCGATCCGGTCAAGAAGCGGTCGATAGATCATCAATCCCGCGAGATGATGAAGGCCTTTAAGGAAAAGAGGTATTGGTTCCTTTTTGATCTGTCTGGCCAAAACAGCCCGTCCGATCTTTTCCGCTTCCCTGAATAGTCGGCGTTTGATCCAGCCCGCATCCGACATTTTGACCCTTATCCGGGAGGCGAGCTCCTCCCAGAAACGTGATGCGGTGATGATTCGCGCTGGACCGATTTCCCGGAAGTCCTCCATGATCGTTTCCGGTGTTTCCGGAAAGTTCATCGTCATGCCGCCAAGAAGCGCTACACCTAAACCCCACATCTGATCCACAATCCATGCCGGCGGCGACATCGAGAGCCAGTTCTCGCCGGGCATGATGGAAACCGCCTTGACCCAGCTCTCCCCTATTGCAGTCAGATTTCGGTGCGACAGCATGGCAAGCTTGGGAAGACCCGTCGTACCGGAGGTCTGAATCATCAGAGCCGTTTCCTCCGGCTTCCCCTGCTGCAATTCCGAATCAAAAAGGCTAGGTCGTTCCCGATCCAGCTCTTCACCCATTTTCAACAACTCACGGAAAGAAATCAGCCATGGATCGCCTGCGCAGGATCCCATTCCTGTCGGATCAATATAGATGACCCTACGCACATGATCCAGTTTTTGACGGGAAGAAATCAGTTTGTCGGCTTGCTCTTGGTCCTGTACAAAAACATACGCCGCCTGGATGCGGTTCAATGAGACGGACAACTCTTCCGCAACGGCTGATGTGAAGAGGTTCAGGGTGACACCACCAATAGACTGTGAACCAAGCTCCGAAAAAAGCCATTCCGGATGGTTGTTGATGATCACCCCCACCGATTCACCACGCCTACATCCCAAGGCAACCAATCCCAGAGCGGTATGCCTTACATACCGCAGGTAATCTTCCCAGTGATAGGTCTGCCAGATCCCGTAGGCCTTTTCCCTTATAGCTGCTCCTGCGGTGCCGTAACGCTCCGCTTGGGCCGCCAGAAGCTGGGGAAGTGTTCCATTAAAAGATGGATCCCGTTGTCCTTGTTCCTGTTGCAAAGAAACTCAGTTCCCTTCATTATATAGTATCTGCATCGCCGAGATAGGCTTTGATCACTTCTGGATGACGGATGATCTCTTCAGGTGTTCCTTCCGTAAGTTTTTCACCAAAATTGAGCACCGCAATTCTCTTGGCGATACTCATCACAATCGACATATCATGTTCGACAAGGATCATCGTTTGCCCCCAGGCACGGTTCAGTTCCAATAGAAAACGGACCATGTCTTCCTTCTCCTCTAGATTCATACCGGCAAATGGCTCATCCAGGACAAGGAGAGTAGGTTCGAGTGCAAGGGCCCTACCGAGTTCAACACGTTTCATCATCCCGTATGGTAAAGAACCAACCGGTTTGTTGCGTAGGGACTGTATTTCCAGAAAGTCGATAATCTCTTCCAGTATCCGTCGATGCCGGATTTCTTCCTGACGCACGGACGGCAAGAAGAGGCTAGCCGGACCTAACCCATAACTACAGTGGGTATGGCGGGCAAGAAAGAGATTAGAGAGAACGGTCATTCCTGGAAAAAGTTCTATATTTTGAAATGTCCGTCCGATTCCTATACCAACCAACTCGTGAGCAGGGAGATAGGTGATATCTTCTCCATTGAAGGTAATCTTTCCTTCCTGGGGCCGGTAAAATCCAGTAATACAGTTCAAAAGGCTGGTCTTTCCGGCACCGTTGGGTCCAATGACCGCAAGCAGTTCACCGTTCCGGACGGAGAGATCGATATTGCTTAGAGCAATCACCCCCCCGAAACGGAGCGCTATGCCGCGGATCTCCAGTTCAGCCTTCCGCAAAGCTGTACCGCTTTTTTCATATATGGACGGTTTTCCCCGGAACGCCTTCATCTCCTGTTCCCCTTACCTCGCACCGATGCCCTGCAAGCCCTGCGGGCAGGGCTTGCAGGATTGAATCATGATGTCTCTTACTTTTGGAGTTGAATCTTTTCCTTGCCGGGAATGTAAAAATTGGTCAGAGGCGTGAAGGAACCATCCTCTTTTACCTGGACGATCCTGGCGCTGAAAGAGGCTCCGTGATCTGTCGGGGAGTATGTGACGTTGGGAATCAGGCCGCCGAAATCCTCCTGTTTGAAAGATTCCATGGCACGATTGATAGTTTCGCGGTTGATCGCTTGGGATTTTTCGCTTGCTCGGGTCATCGCTCGCTCCATGATCATGGCCACGGCCACCCCTTCCCAATAGGATGCGTCGAATCTATCGACAGTCTTATACCTTTTCCACAATTCCTGCATCACCTTCATCCCCGTGTTTTTGTCTGAGGGCAGACCGCCCGGAAATTGAATGCGGAGACGATTCCTGATCAGACCCTGGCCCATTTTGATAAAATCGGGATCGGTTGATGTCCACGTCCCGAAGAACGGCGGATCGTAACCGATACGGTCTGCGCTTCTGAAAGCAGTTATGATGGAGGCGGGAAGCATTTGCATAAAGATATATTCAGCACCGCTTTTCTGCAGACGGAGAAGCTCTGTTGTCAGATCGACTGTTTTCGGTGGAAATTCTTCAACAGCAACGATGTTGACGTTCTTCTTCGCAGCGTATTCGCGACTCGGTTTGTGTATGGAGAGACCATAGGCATTGTTGTAAGTCAGGAGCCCCACTTTGGGCGCTTCCTTCCCCTTATGGATAGTCCGGATATAATCCAGCACAGCCTCACAGTCCATGCGATAGCTTCCAAAGGGCAGGTACATGTATTCAATCGGCGGTTCTAATATCTCCCAGCTTGTAGAGTAGTTGATTGTCGGAATCTTGTATTGCTGAATGATCGGTTTAGCTGCAAGCCCCTCACCTGCCCCCCAGGTAGCGATCATGTCCACATTGTCCTGTACAGCGAATTTTCTCACAGCTGCCACAGCCTCAGGAACTTTGTAAGCGGTATCCACCAGGATCATCTCGATTTTATTACCGGCGATCCCGGCCTTAACCTCATTGACATAACGGAAATAGTCCTGCTGACCCTTGGCATGAAACTGTCCCCAGGTAGAAGCAGGACCGGTCAGGTTGATAGCTGCACCGACCTTGATCGTCTTGGCCGTTCCTATATTCGGCCAGATCAACGCCACAGCAAGTAACGCCAAAAGGATCCTTCTGCATGCACTGTACATCGTTCTCCCTCCCTTAATAAAAAAGGCCGTGAATGAAACCACGGCCTCCACAAAAGAAAAGCCGTGGGCGGCATAAGGTCTGCCCACGGCCGACGTTCCTGAAAGGTTTTACAGACGCGGCGGGCAGACCCCAATAAAGAAGCTATTAAAGCCGATAAAAAAGCACCGCCGAATGTCTTTCATTATCTGTTTACATTCTGACATCTGCATCTCCCGTGACGCGTATAAAACAGGCCGTAACTAATGTCAAGGAAAAAATGATCAAATATGTTCATCGGGAGCCGATTCCCAGTTTCTCAGTCCGGTAATGCAGCGAATCGTAGCTGATCTTAAGCAGCTGGGAGGCTCGAGTCTTGGATCCTTGTGCCTTCAGCATGGCTTTTTCAATTAGGGTTTTTTCAAATTTTTCAAGTTCTTCATTCAGGTCGATGCCGGTATCCGGGAGTTCGGACAGGACGTCCCTCTCTTTTTTTGATACCTCTTGTGACAAAATAAGATTTTCGGGAAGGATAATATTTGACGTCTCTAAGGCAACACTACGTTCGATGATGTTTTCCAGCTCACGGATATTTCCCGGAAAGGGGTATTGCATCAGCAATTCTAAGGCATATGCCGATATCGTCTTGATTTCCTTTTCAAATTCATGAGAGTACTTTTCGATGAAGTGTTTGGTCAAGGTAGGAATATCCTCTTTCCTTTCCCTGAGGGGAGGCAGATGGAGAGGGATGACGTTCAGACGGTAGTAGAGGTCTTCCCGGAACAAGCCCGATTTTACATTATCAGCCAGATTCTTATTTGTTGCCGAGATAATGCGGACGTCAACATGAATGTCTTCTGCGTCTCCGATACGACGGAATGTTTTTTCTTGGACAACCCTTAAGAGTTTGACTTGAAGAAGCGGGGGGAGCTCACCAATCTCATCAAGGAATACACTCCCTCCGCGAGCAGCTTCAAACAGTCCGGCTTTGTCGGTGTAAGCTCCGGTAAAAGATCCTTTGATGTAACCGAACAGCTCGCTTTCGAGGAGATTCTCCGGAATACCGCCGCAGTTGATCACCACAAAAGGCATCTGTCTGCGGGAACTGTTTTCATGAATCGCTCGGGCGACAAGTTCCTTGCCTGTTCCGCTCTCTCCTAAAATCAGGACGTTTGCCGGGGTATCGGCCACTTTTTTGATTGTCGCATAGAGCTTGACCATCTCCCGACTGTTGCCGATCATTTTTCCGAAACCTGCTGTCTGGCCCACCTCTTTGAGAAAAAGTGCATCGTCACGCTTTACGCCTTTTTTGGTCAGGGCATTGCGGATGATTGTCTTGAGATCCTCGATTGCAAAATCCTTTTCGATGTAATCGTAAGCCCCTTCGTTCATGGCGGTTACTGCCGTATCTCCGCAGGCGTATGCCGTAATCAGAATAACCGTGGTTTCCGGAGAAAGATCTTTGACCTCGCGGAGAAAAGCGATTCCGTCCATCTTCGGCATTTTGAGGTCTGTAATGATCAGATCGAAATTTTCCTTCCGGCATCGGGCGAGGGCTTTCCCCCCATCGCCGGCCGTGCTGACTTTGTATCCTTCTTCCGTCAGCATAATCTCCAGTAGTTCTCTCATCCCCTGGTCGTCATCCACCACAAGGATTTTTACCATATGCAACCTCCCTAACTCCTTTAAAACCGCTGCAAATTCTATGTATCAATTGCCGGGAGCCATATGGTGAATCGTGTCCCCTTTCCCGATTCGCTTTGCATATGAATCTTGCCCCCATAAGCTTCCGTGATCCGGCTGACTACTGCTAAACCAAGTCCTGTTCCGGTTTCCCGGGTTGTATAAAAAGGTTCGAAGATTTTTTCAAAATCCTGCATTCTGATACCGACACCTGTATCGCCTATGTTAATTTCTATACCTTCTCTTGCTCCGTACCGGGCCAGATGTCCTTCAATCTTCAGCAATCCGCCCTCCGGCATGGCCTGAACCGCGTTGAGAATCAGATTCCACAGAGCCTGCCTGATCTCCATTTTATTGGCTCTGATATTGAGAGGTTCATCGGTTAAAGACATAACGAGATCCAGCCGATCGTTCCAGTCGGCAACGCAACGCAATGATTCTATGACTTCCCGGATGGTTTCCCTGATGTCGAGTAACTCACGGATGCCGGGAGCCGGTCTGGCAATCAAAAGAAAATCCTTCAGGAAGCTCTCCAGCTGATCCTTTCCACGAAGGATAATCTGCATTAATCTCGCATTGGTTTCATTACTTGCAAAGTCACCTCGTAGCATCTGAATCGAGCCACCGATGGAGGCCAGCGGATTCCGGATCTCATGTGCAAGACCTGCTGCCATCTCGCCGATGAAGGCAAGTCTTCGGCTTTTTTCCAATGACTCTTTCATTTCATTGATGGTCGTCAGATCCTGAAACACGATGATGTTTCCGATCATTACACCAGAGGGATCCCTTAGCGGTGAAACAGAGCCGCCGAGAATCAGTCTTTTCATTTCAGAGGTTATAAAGGCTGTTTCAAAGCGGGTTTTTGTCAGCGATCTTTGCCCATTTTCATCAAATTTGCTTTGCAGAGGGGGAGGATATATAAAAAAATCTGATAATTTACGATTTTCTATTTCACGAAAAGACAGACCGGTAATTTCGGTGGCGGCTCGATTGAATGATTTTATCTGCCCGTTAAGGTTAACGGTCAGAATGCCCGTATCCACGGACTCAATGATACTCTGATGGAGAAGACCGAGCTGTTCAAAGGCTCCCTGTTTTTCCGCAAGAAGGGTCCTGGTTTTCCTCTCTTGCTCGACGACGAAACTCGCTAGAAAGGCGATGAGATAGAAGGAAAGGATATGGGTAATGATCCTGGTAAACACATAACCGGCATTTAGCGGATAATCCGATAGGTGATCAGCAAAGAAAGGGTATATCATCCCGTAGAATTCCAGATCAGCAAAACAACCGTAAAAAATACCTGCAATCGAGGCGATGATAAAACCACCCTTTCTTGCCAGAAAAATGACTGAGTAAATGACAACAAGGGGATAGAAAACAGAATAGATGCTGCGGACGCCTCCGGTGGCATACACCATCGCTGTAACCAATGCGATATCACAGATGCTCTGAATGTATATATTCGTAATGATATTCGGGAGGTATTTCGGAAGCAAAAGGTAAATTATGGAAAGGATATATGTCAGAAGAATCGTGTTAAATAGGATGGAAACGGATATTGCCGACTGTGACTCCAGCTTCATGATTTCTATGAATGTGGCCAACCCCAGGAGAAAAGTGACGATCATCACCCTCGCCAACATCAGCCAACGAAAGGGTGATGTCAGGTATTCAGGGTATTTTGAATTATCGGCCATTTTGTTCTCGATTCACACTATTCTTCATATGCTGAATCCGCCACATTGTATTTATGCTATGCGTAAGCTACTTTCACTCGCAGAAAAAGTCAACACGGTTGCGGCCTCATCCAAAATTTGCTGATATCAAACCGATGAGCGAATGGTTCAATTTTATCATGGTGAAACATGATATGAGGGGTAAGAAAAATCGAACAGTTGTGATGTTGACAGATATCCTAATTATTTTTATACAGCATCACATAGCTGTCTATAAATCCGTGCTGTATGTGAAACGTTGGTAGAGCATGTCCAGACCGATTATCCCTTTATTAATAGCCTTCATAGCGGGTATTTTCTTCAGCTATCTCTTTAAAATACCCGCCCTGCTTATTCAAGTCACTCTGACCGCAACACTGTCTTTTATTCTCGTGACCCTGATGAAATCGAAACGGTTTTTTTATCCTGCTCTTCTTTTTTCATTATTCTTACTGGGTATCATGGAGATGAATATGTATCTCCACCCTCATATCAATAAAAGCCACATCAATCATTATATCGGATCTGAAAAAGTTAAAGTCGAAGGTGTCATATGCGAGAATCCTCAAGTATCACCCGAAAAAACTGAACTGGTTGTTTGTGTCAACAGAATACTTAACAACGGGCAATATACCCCTGTCTGGGGGCGTGTGCTCCTTAATGTCCGGGAGCCTTATACCTTCCATTATGGAGACTCCATCCGTTTTCATTCGAGACTGAGGGCTCCCCGTAACTTCGCCAATCCCGGCGGTTTTGATTATGAAAGATATCTTCGTTTCCGGGGGATACTGGTTCGTGGGTTTATAAATGAAACGGCAGGAATTGTTGTTCTCCGCAGGGAAATAGGGAATCCGCTTCGTATTTGGTTGGAGCGGTTCCGTGAATTCATTCGAAAAACTATCCGGGACACAGCACCCGGAACAGAAGGAAAGATAATCCAGGCGATGATCCTCGGTGATCAAAAAGAAATACCGAAGGAGGACAGGGAGAAATTTAACCGGACAGGTACCACACACATCATCGCTATCTCCGGATTCAACATCGGTATTGTGGCTCTATTTTCTTTCTTCGTGATTCGCCTACTCCTGAAATCTTCAGAGTATCTCTTGCTGCGATGGAACATGGTTCTGATCTCGACACTTTTTGCGATTATTCTCGTTATTCTCTATACATTCATCGCAGGGTCAGGAATTTCCGTTATCCGGGCATCCGTCATGGTGGTGCTATTCATGGTGGCTATTATGGCCAATCGTGAACGAGATCTGTACAATATCCTATCCTTAGCCGCTTTTTTCATCCTGATTGTCAATCCTTACTCTCTTTTTGACATCTCTTTCCAACTCTCCTTTGTTGCTGTGATATCGCTCCTTTTTCTGACACCCAGACTGGTGAATCTCCTCCCTTCATCTCTTATTACATCGGACTCCCCAGGTTTGACTCGAAAGGAATGGCTTCTCAAGCATCTTAAGAAAATCCTGCGCACCATGGTCCTGTTTTTCTTTGCCTCTCTCAGTGCCACGCTCGGCACACTTCCACTGATACTTTTCTATTTCAATCGGTTGTCACTCGTGACCCTTATCGCAAACTTTCTTGTCGTTCCTATTCTTGGTGTGATGGCCATCCCTTTGTGTCTGCTCATCGTTTTTACCGCGCCGATTTCACACTATCTAACCGAAATCATCCTTTATATCTCCATGGTTCTTGTAAAAATATCCCTTTTTCTCATAGAAAGACTGGCGTCATTGCCCTGGTCGTCGGTCTTTGTCTCCACACCCACACCTCTGGAAATCGTTGTCTTTTATCTTCTTCTGATCTCGGCAGGTTTCTTGTTGGATCAGTTGAGGGGCAAAGCCAGAATGATAGAATTGAATAGAACAGCCTTGCTTTTCAGAGCTATTCCGGTCTTTCTCATCCTTTTTTTCATAGTTGACGGAATTTGGATCCATTTAAAGGGAGTTCATACGGGAAAACTTAGTCTCACGGCTGTGGATGTGGGTCAAGGAAGCTCCATTCTGGTCCGACTTCCCGGCGGAAAGAGGATACTTGTGGACGGGGGCGGTTTTTTTGATGAGACCTTTGACGTCGGGAAATATGTATTGGCGCCGTTTCTCTGGTATGAAAGGATCAGCAGCATCGATATCGTTGTCTTGACTCATGCCCATCCAGACCATCTTCGAGGTCTGCTATTTGTCCTCGAAAATTTTCATGTAGGCGAAGTGTGGACGAACGGAGAAGGATCAGATTCGCCTGTCTATCTCTCATTCCTTCGGATCATCCGGGATCGGGGGATTGTTCTGAGAACCATATCGGATTTGACTCCTGAGATAAATATCTCCGGAGTCAAAATCCGTATCTTGAATCCTCAAATACCTTCAACTTCCCGCCCTAGCATAGCCACTTCACTAAAGGACACGCCTGTACCACTCAAGAGGTCATACATCCCTTCCGATCCAATCAATGAGCGTTCTGTTGTGATGAAATTCTCCTTCGGCAGTCGGACCTTTCTCCTGCCGGGTGATATCATGGAAACCTCAGAAATGCGCTTAGTCGACTCTCCTGTCGATCTGACAAGTGATGTGCTTTTTGTACCTCACCATGGCGCTTCTCGTTCCAGTACAATTCCTTTCCTCGAAAAGGTCAGACCGCAGATTGCCGTCATCAGTTGTGGCTTCGATAATGTCTTTCGCTTTCCGCATCCGGAGACCCTGGGAAGGTATGAGCGCCTTCAGTCCCGTATCTATCGGACCGACCTGAATGGTGCTGTAACTATTGTAACAAACGGAAATGACCTCCAAAGCAGTGTTTTCCGACCCGGCAATTCCTGATCGTATCCATTCCCTTATGACCGGTCATTTCTGTTGCGTTTGTCGGATCGATATGCTATTAGAATCCCCCTTAAATGGTATTCAGCTTCGGAGAGGTTTGACTAATGGAGATCATCACCGCCGTCAAGGGTTTCAAGGACATTCTCCCCCCCGAGACAGACAAGTGGCGGCATATCGAAAATACGGCCTATAATGTTTTTCGTACTTTTGGATTCAGTGAGATCTGTATTCCCCTTATAGAAAAAACCGAACTTTTTCGACGGGGAATAGGTGAATCCACAGATATCGTCGAAAAAGAGATGTACACATTCCTCGACCGGGGCGAAGAGTCACTGACACTCCGTCCGGAAGCCACTGCTTCGGTCATTCGCGCCTATCTGGAGCACACACTCCATGCAGTCGAATCCGTAACAAGGCTCTTTACCATCGGTCCGATGTTCAGGAGGGAAAGGCCACAAAAGGGCCGCTACCGCCAATTCTATCAGATTGACGTCGAAATTCTCGGTCCGGATGATCCACGCACCGATGCCGAACTTATCCTGATGCTGATGCATTTTCTCGACCGCCTCGGGTTGAAAAACCTCACTCTGGAAATCAATTCCCTCGGTTGTGATGAATGCCGCCCCACTTTCAGGGAGGCCATCGTCCAATTTCTCCGCGGCACAGAAAAGGAACTCTGCGAAGACTGCCGGCGTCGGATTGGAACGAATCCGCTACGCGTTTTCGACTGCAAAGTGGAAAAATGCGGGGAGATCATCTCGCAGGCCCCCCGCTTGATGGATTTTGTCTGTGTGGACTGTCGGGAACATTTTACACAGGTCGAGGATCGTCTAACCCTCTTTGCGATTCCTTATACTGTGAACGCAAAAATGGTGCGCGGACTCGACTATTATACAAGAACGACATTTGAAGTAAAAACGGAATCCCTTGGCGCACAGAATGCCATACTGGGTGGCGGACGATACGATCATCTCGTCCGGGATCTTGGCGGGCCGGATATTTCCGGTATCGGTTTTGCCATCGGCATGGAACGTCTGGCAGCCCTGATCCCGGATAAGGAAAAGAATCCAGCGGACAGTCCTTTCCTCTTCATCGCTGCCATTGGCGACAAAGCTGTTGATAAGGCTTTTTTCCTGTCCAACCGCCTGCGGATGAGGGGAATTCGCGTAGAGACGGACTATTCCGGCAGGAGTCTGAAAAGTCAGATGAAGAGGGCGGACAAACTGAAAAGTAGCTTTGTTCTGATTATCGGTGAAAGGGAGGTTTCGGAGAACCGGGCTCTCTTCAGGAATATGCATACCAGCAGCCAGGAAGAGATCGGACTTGATAAGCTTGAAGAAACCATCATGAAGATAGCGAGGTAAGAAGTATTGTCTGACTTTTTGAGGATTTTAAAAAGAACCCATTACTGCGGCGACCTGAATGCCACCCATGTCGGTGAAGAGGTGATCCTGATGGGATGGGCCCACCGGCGAAGAGATCATGGCGGAGTGATCTTTATCGATCTCAGAGACCGGGAAGGACTTGTGCAGGTCGTGTTCAATCCGGAAATCAGCCTCGCTTGCCATAGCGAGGCTGGACGAATCAGGTCTGAATTTGTCCTTGCGATAAAGGGTCTTGTTCGAAAGCGGCCGGAAGGGATGGAGAATCCAGATCTGAAAACCGGAGCGATTGAAGTTATGGCCAGTGATCTTGAGATCCTCAATGAATCGAAGACCCCCCCTTTTCTTCTCGACAATACGGCTGAAATCTCAGAAAACGTGCGACTCAAGTATCGCTATCTCGATCTCAGGCGTCCCGAAATCCAGAAAAACCTCATCCTGAGAAGCCGTGTCGCTGCTGCTGCTCGGGAGTTTTTCTACCAGGAAGGGTTCATCGAAGTAGAGACCCCGTTCCTGACAAAGAGTACCCCGGAAGGTGCCCGCGATTATCTGGTTCCCAGCCGCGTCAACCAGGGGATGTTTTATGCCCTGCCCCAGTCGCCGCAGATCTTCAAGCAGTTGCTGATGGTTTCAGGTTTCGATCGTTATTATCAGATCGTCAAGTGCTTCCGGGACGAAGACCTCCGGGCCGACCGGCAGCCTGAGTTTACCCAGATCGATGTGGAGATGTCCTTCATTACTCAAGAGGATATCATAAAGATCATGGAGAGGATGATGGCCCACCTCTTTTCGGTCTGCCTTGGGAAAGAGCTGTCCCTCCCCTTCCCCCGGATTTCCTATGTGGAGGCGATAAACCGCTTCGGTAAAGACAGTCCCGATATGCGCTTTGGTCTGGAAATTCACGACCTAACGGATATCTTGATGAATTCGGGATTCAAGCTCTTCGCGGAGATCGTTTCCGGCGGCGGCGTAATCAAGGCTATCTCTATAGAAAACGGAACCTCTCTCTCCCGCAAGGATCTGGACGAGCTCAGGGATTATGTCGCTCAGTACGGGGCAAAGGGTCTGGCCTGGGCAAGGATTACCCCGGAAGGCTGGACTTCACCGATTTTTAAATTCCTTACGCCGGATGAGGTAGCAGCCATCAATAAAAAAATGGATGCTCGCGAAGGCGCTGTTCTCCTGTTTGTAGCCGATTCACCGAACGTCGCCCGAGACGCCCTGGGCAATCTGCGGATCCACTTGGCGAAGAAGCTGATGCTGATTGATCCCGAGAAGCTGGCATTTACGTGGGTGACCGAATTTCCCCTTTTTGATTACAGCGAAACAGAAAAGCGGTTTGTCTCCACACACCACCCTTTCACATCTCCGGTCCCGGAAGAGATTCCCCTAATCGAAACGGATCCGGATAAAGTCCATGCCCAGGCCTATGATCTGGTCCTCAATGGATCAGAGGTCGGTGGAGGCAGCATCCGGATCCACAGGAAAGAGGTTCAGAAGCTGATTTTCAAGGCCCTTGGCCTGAGCGACGACGAGGCGAAAAACAAATTCGGGTTTCTCCTCGATGCCCTTGAATACGGGACTCCTCCCCACGGGGGGATTGCCTTCGGTCTTGACCGGCTGGTCATGCTGATGACAGGAGCGGAGTCTATTCGGGATGTGATTGCCTTCCCCAAAACCCAGAAGGCCACCTGCATGCTCACGGATGCTCCGTCTCAGGTTAGTGTGGAACAGCTTATGGAACTTTCGCTGAAGATCGTGATCTGATCTTTTTTATTGACAAAGCACCACGATATGCCTATTCTCCTAACATGCAGAGAATATCGATCGCCAAGCCGTTAAGATTAACCGATTATAGTGACCATATGACGATCATTGGAGAAAATAATAAGAACAGACAACGTGCATGCGCGACCGCCCGCGGGGCGTTGCCATCGCGCACCGTTTTGATATCCGGATGAAAGCATCCGGGATCGGGGCAGCGAGGGCACGATTTATTTATGTGCCCTTTTTTTATTTGAGAATTTGAACACTCACGACAATGGGGGTCCGGAGTCATGGCAAAATGGAACAGAGATAAAAAAGTACTCGATCATGAGCATACAAACTTCTGGAAGTTTGATCTCAAGGAGGTGTCGGAGCCAAACCTTCAAAAAGATGTCTTTCCCTATGATGAGGTCTGCCGGATCGATTTCGACCATCGGATCATCTCCATAAATCCTGCGGAGGATATGTTTATTACCGACACGACGTTCCGGGACGGACAGCAGGCAAGACCTCCATATACGGTGCAGCAGATTGCGGATCTCTATTCCCTGATGAGCCGATTGGGTGGACCCAACGGTGTGATCCGTCAGTCCGAATTCTTCCTATATAGCGTCAAAGATCGGGAAGCGGTGGAAAAATGCCAGTCCCTCGGCTTACGCTATCCGGAAATCACCGGCTGGATCAGGGCCAGCACCGACGATGTCCCTCTGGTCAAACAGGCAGGACTGAAGGAGACCGGGATTCTCACTTCCGTGTCCGACTACCATATTTTTCTTAAGTTAGGCAAGACACGTAAACAAGCGCTGGAGGACTATCTCGGGATCGTCCGTTCCATCCTCGCTGCAGGCATCATCCCCCGCTGTCATTTTGAAGACATCACGAGAGGTGACATTTACGGTTTCTGCATCCCCTTTGCCATCGAACTGATGAGATTGAGAGAGGAAAGCGGTATCGACATCAAGATCAGACTCTGCGACACGATGGGATACGGTGTAACCTATCCTGGTGCTGCCCTTCCCAGAAGCGTCGACAAACTCGTCAGGGCGTTCATTGAGGACGCGGGAGTTCCCGGTCATCTTCTCGAGTGGCATGGTCACAATGATTTTCACAAGGCGATGATCAATGCGACCACCGCCTGGCTCTATGGTTGTAGCGCGGCAAATACCACCCTGCTCGGTCTGGGTGAACGGACGGGAAATCCGCCCATGGAAGGATTGATCATCGAATATATCAGTCTCCGCGGAAACGCAAACGGGATAGATACGACCGTGATCACTGATATTGCGCGCTATTTCGAGAAGGAAATCGGGATTCGGATTCCGCCGAATTTCCCGCTTGTCGGGGCGGATTTCAATGTGACCAGGGCAGGTGTTCATGTCGACGGTCTGATCAAGTGTGAAGAAATCTACAATATCTTCGACACGACAAAACTCCTGAAGCGACCGATTATCCCGATGATCACCGATAAGTCGGGTAAGGCGGGGATCGCTTTCTGGATCAACACCCATCTTGGACTCACGGGCGATAACACCATCGATAAGCGTCACCCAGGTGTCTCCCGAATCCATAAGTGGATTACCGAGGAATATGAGGGCGGTCGGATGACCAGCATCTCGAACGAGGAACTGGAAAAGCGGGTAAGAAAATACCTGCCCGAGCTTTTCATGTCCGATCTGGAGAAAATCAAGTTCATGGCGGCTCAGGCGGCCGTTTCGGTGGTGAAAAAGGTTATCGACCATCCGGACATGAAGACTATGAAACCGGAACTACAGGAGCCGGTCATGCAGCAGTTCATGGAAGAGAATCCTTCGATCCAATTCGCCTATGTCGTCGACATGAACGGCCGCAAAACAACACGAAACATCACCAATATTGCCGACCGTCCCAAGTATGAAAACTACGGGATCGGCACGGATCAATCGGACCGCGAATGGTTCATCAAACCGCTTCAGTCCGGCAAGATCCATGTTACTGAATTCTATATTTCCAAGATGACCGGAGCGCTTTGCATTACCGTCTCTGCGCCGATCATGGACGAGCGGGATGAGATGGTAGGGATATTTGGTGTCGACATCAAGTTCGAGGATTGGGTCAAGCGTGCGGAAGATATTGCCGAGGCGACACAGATCGCCCTCCGAGGGGAGTATGAGGCAAAATCGCGATCGGACCGATGGCTGTAAATAGACTGCGACGGAGATTTCGCGACATTTTATTCTCCATCAATCCGCCACTGATCATAGGGACGATCCTTGGCCGGTGCGGAATAAGGTGAAAGCTCCATGATAAACCGCGAGGGGCTCACGGGCAGATGACCCATCCCCCGCGCATAATCGGTCAGGGGATAACAGATATAGAGTTCATCCTTGGCCCGGGTAACTGCCACATAGAAGAGACGGCGTTCTTCTTCCGCCCCTCCGGGCTCTTTAAGAGCTCGGGCGAGCGGCATCATCCCTTCACTGCACCAGACCATGAACACCGCCATCCATTCCAGTCCCTTCGCTTGGTGAATGGAAGAGAGTACAACACTGTCCTCGGCACTCCTTTCCGGACGGCTCTCTTCCGTTATACCGGTCAGAAGTGCCAGTTCACTCAGGAAATCCTCTAGGGAGGAAAACCGGGAGGCAAAATTTGCCAACTGCAGAAGATCCTCCTCTCGAGAGGCGGCATCGGTATACTTTTCCCTTAAAATATCAAGATAACCATTTTTTAGAATGATGTCGATGAGCTCCGGCGGGCTGGCGCTGCCGGAGCTATTGAGGGTGCAGAAGGTTTCCTGAAACCGGCTGAGACCAGGAACTGCTCCCTTAGTGGAACATCTATGAAAATCCGCTGTTGAGACCGCCGCATGGGGATTGGAAAGGGCGGAGACATAACGCCAGATCTTCTCCGCTGTGGCTTTGCCTATCTTTGTGTAAAGCCCCAGGATCCGTTTCCAGGCGAGTTCATCCCGGGGATTGACGAGAATCCTCAGATAACCTGTTACATCTTTGATATGGGCCTGCTCAAAGAAACGGATACCGGATCGGATTTCAAATGGGATTCCCCGCCGTGTCAGCTCCATCTGGATCTCCATGGAGTGATAATGGGCACGATAGAGGACGGCCATTTCCCCGAGGGGTATACCGCTGCGGTGGAGTTCGAGGATCCGCTGGGCGACGAAATCGGCCTGTTGCAGGACATTTCTGGCCGGGACAAGGACGGGTCGCACCCCCCCTTCCCGGACCGCCAGGAGCGTTTTCTGAAACTGGTTCTCATTATTTGTGATGCTTAGATTGGCAAGATGAAGAATTTCCGGAGTGCTGCGATAGTTCGTCTCCAATTTGAAGATCCTGCAGTCAGGATAACGGTCGGGGAAGCGCATGATGTTTTCGTAATTCGCCCCTCGAAATGAGTAGATGCTCTGGGAATCATCACCTACCACCATCAGGTTCCGGTGTCCGGAAGCGAGCAGATCCATGATATCTGCCTGGAGTCGGTTCGTATCCTGATACTCGTCAACGAGAATCTGCAGGAAACGACTGGCATACGCCTCCCGTATATCGGGAAACTTGAGCAGGAGTTCCCGCCAGTTAAAGAGGAGATCATCAAAGTCCATCATATCGAGTTCTTTCTTTCGCATGCGGTATCGTTCGGCGACGGCGGCGATCTCCTCTGCACGGTGCGAAAAAAAGGGGTAGCGGGAGATAATGACATCGAAAAAAAGTGTTTCCGTATTGACGGCGAGGCTGATCATATCTCCGATGACGTCTCCACGGGGAAATTTGTCTGCCTTGTTATCGATTCCGGTTTCTGTGATGCAGGTGTTGATCAGCTGCCGCGCATCTTCGCTGTCCAGGATTGAGAAATTGCGAGTGTAATCCAGGCAATGGGCATGCTTCCGGAGCGTTAGATGTGCACAATGGTGAAACGTTCCACCCCACAGCCCGCCGATTGCCCGGCCGATCAGTGTTTCCACCCGCATGAGCATCGACCGGGCTGCCTTGTTTGTAAATGTGGCAAGGAGAATCCGTTCCGGTGGTACACCGCTTTCCACGAGACGGGCTACTCTGTAAGTCAATGTCCGCGTTTTCCCGCTCCCGGCGCCGGCGATGACCAAAAGCGGGCCTCCCTCTTCCATGACCACACGGAGCTGTTCCCGGTTTAATTCTTTATCATAGTAGATCATCGACCCTTTCCTTGCGATGATGACAGCGACGGCTGGTGGATCTACAGTCATCACTTCCCGAATATTTTGGACTCAAGAGATGAATGGATACAAGTCGGAACGGACTATAGGGCAATTTTTCCAACCGGTCAAGGAAATCGAATCGGCTTGTTTTCCTTGACATTTCCTTATTTTCTGCTTCTATAGCAGCGTATTTTCTATTCGTGTTCGGTTATCCTTTTTAAGGAAAAGCGATGGAAGAGCAACTATTCGGACCGGTCCGTTTTCTTCCCGGTGAAAATCGGGGACGCTATCCCTATTGCAATTCCATCTATATCGAAGGAGCAGGTATCCTTATCGATCCGGCTTCAAACCGGGAAAGACTCATCCGCCTCCGAGCCGAGCATGGTGTAAAAATGGTCTGGCTAAGCCACTGGCATGAGGATCACTTTATGCATCTAGATCTCTTCGACGACGTTCCTCTCTGGGTGTCGTCCCTGGATGCACCGCCTCTGGCCGATCTCTCAACCTTCCTTGAATGGTATGGATTTTCAGAAGAGGAGCGGTGCTTCTGGGATCCGATTCTCCGCGATCAGTTCCATTTCAGACCCCGGCAACCGTCCCGCCATCTCACAGGCGGAGAAACCATCAACTTCGGTTCGCTCTCAGTGGACGTCATCGCAACCCCCGGCCACACCCCCGGTCATCTGGCATTTTTCTTCCGGGAACCATCACTGCTTTTTGCCGGGGATTACGATCTTACCCGCTTCGGTCCCTGGTATGGTGATCTCTTTTCCAGCATCGATCAGACAAGGGCGTCCATTCGTCTTCTTCAAAAGATACCGGCCGCGATCGTTGTGACGGGCCATGAGACCGGCATCTTCATTCAACCGTCCAATGGACTCTGGGAGAGGTATGGTGCGGTCATTGCGGAAAGGGAGCAGAAGCTCCTCGATTTTCTGGAAGAGCCGGAAACTCTGGAAACGATCGTCGAGTCATGGATCATCTATGGGAAACGGCGAATCCCGAAGGAGTTTTTTGCCTTCGGAGAACGGGTCCATATGAAAAAACACCTGGAGGATCTTCAAAAACGCGGGATAGTTGTCAATGAAAACGGCCGCTATCGAAAAATAATCCCTTCTGGCTTCAGGGAGTAAAGCCGATCTCCCGGGCAAACTCGAACTGTCTCGGCCATGGTAATCCGGGGTGGGCACGATCAAAGGGCTCTGTGCCGATCTGTGTGAGTGAAACCTCATCTACTGTCAAAGGATGGGTGCCGCCGATAAATCCGTAATCCGCTGCAATGACGGGATGCTTCCCTTCGAGGCAGTCGCACTCTGCGGTGATGTTCAGAAGGGCGTTGATCACCAGTGTCTTCTTGCCGATCTCTTTCCAGATCACTGCCGCCGTCTCCACGAGCCGCTCTTGAAAGATCTTGACATCCGTCCCCCAGAAGATCTTTAAGGCCATTTCCGGGCAGAGGGCAATACACTGTGAACACCCGATGCAGGTCTTTAAGTCATACGTCGGTTCGGCATCCGGGGGGAGAACGGCCGCACCAGTCGGGCAAACCTCAGCGCAGAGACCACAGCGGGTGCATTTTCCCGAAACCAGGCGGGGATGGGCATCCGCATGCATACGCTGCTTCTGTGCACGGGAGGCTAATCCCATCGAGATGTTTTTGATAGCACCGCCGAACGCCGATTCAATGTGCCCCTTGAAGTGAGAAAAGATCACGAATCCGGCGGCTTTCCGAATGATCTCTGCTACCTGTACCGTCGGAAAGTGGCGATAACCGGAAGGGATCTCCAGGACATCACGGCCATCCATGCCGTCTCCAATCAGGACGGGACAGCCGAGGTAGGTCTCCGTGAAACCATGATCCGCTGCCGTCTGCAGGCTGTCCGTACCAGTCCGGCGCCCTCCAGAATAAAGAACCGTAGTATCGAAGACAAAGGGTTTAATCCCGGATTCCAAAAGCCAATGGACGATCTCTCTGGTATAGAGAGGGGGAAGAAATCCCTCGTTCCCCCTCTCCCCCCAGTGAACCTTTACTCCCACCGAATCACCGGGAGTAAAAGGTTTTATCATGCCATCCAGCAGCTGGCGCAGTGCTTCAGGTGTGCGGCCGGAAACCTTGAGAACATCGGACATAGGCAACCTCATCAGTAGGTTTTAGTCGGATCTTTTTTCAATCTGCATGATCAGATCGTTAAAAAGAAATTGATGGCAGGGTAAAAAGGTATACCAGTATACCTTGCCCAAAAAACCCTGCGGTTGATAATGGGCGATCACTGCAAGTCTTCTTTTGGAACCGTCATCATCGATTTTGAATTCCATCCATGCCTTTCCCGGCAATTTCATCTCTGCACGCAGGAGAAGACGGATATCTTTTTGCAGATCCTCAACTCGCCAGTAATCGATTACATCATTTATCCTCAGGTTGGTCCGGCTCTTTCTTCCCCTTGCTGCTCCGACTCCGAGAAGGATTTTATCAACCATTCCCCGCAGACGCCATATCCAATTGTTCGAAAACCAACCTTCTTTTCCGCCTATCCTGCAGATGCACCGGAACAGCGAGGAGGCCTCTTTGGTGGTGTAAAGGAAATAGGTGTTCATATATCGGGGGCCGTTTTCGAGTTCATTCAGCTTCAGAGCCAGTACGTGAGCCGGAGGATAGGCGTCCGACCAACGGGTATGAATCCTGTCCTGTTCTTCCCGGTTCATCGCCCGGATGATGGCCTCTTTATAACTCAAGGGTTCAAAAGGCAAGTATTGCCTAATCGTGTGATTCTGGCAGACCACCTCATTCTTGAGCCCCTCCATGAGAGAGCGGGTAATCGGAGCAGGAATGGGAGTGATAAGACTCCCAATATAGGAATACAAGGGGAGGTAGGAAAAAAACGGCAAGAAAAATCTCTTCTTGTTCAGCAGATCGGCGCGGATATTCAACATCTCGGCATAACTCAAGATATCTTTTCCTCCAATGTCAAAAGATTCCCGCGCAGTGGCGGGAGTTTCCAATACGCCCACCAGATATTTGACCACATCACGTATTGCGATGGGCTGACATTTCGTCTTGGCCCAACGGGGTATCAAAATGACAGGAAATCTTTTGACCAGATGCTGAATAATTTCATACGAAGCGCTCCCTGAACCGATGATGATGGCTGCTCGCAGCACCGTGACCTGCACCTTTCCCTTTTTCAGCTCTTCGGCCACCTGTATCCGGCTTTGCAGATGGGGCGATAGTTTCGATTGGGTGTCGCCAAGGCCGCCAAGGTAAATGATCCGGTTAATTTTATTTGTTTCTGCGGCAATTCGAAAATTGACAGCCGCCTTGATGTCCGCCGAAGCGAATTCCTTATGTCCCAAGCGAAGTGAATGTATCAAATAATAGGCAGCATCGATATCTTTCAGTGCAATGGTCAGTTGGTTCAAATCAAGGGCGTCCGCAGCGACAATCTCCGCATCGGGCCATAGTTCTGCATATCCCGGTGAATAGGCCCTGACCATCACTTTGACTTTATAGCCTCTGGCCAGCAATTCGGGCACCAGCCGTCCACCGATATAACCGGAGGCGCCCGTGACCAAAATTTTCCCCATTCCCGGCAACGGCCTTGAAGGCAAGTCATGACAGAAAAGAGAATCCGCTGCCGGCGACTGAAAATATGGATGATCATCCGAGATGATAACGGCCATTTGATCCTTCTTTTTGACTCAATCTGATGCCCCGGTAAAACATGGTTTTTGAATCGATTTATCCTCTCCTCACCTTCCAATTGATAATTTGTATTTTTTATTATCACATAAACGTCAATCTGTTTCAAATTTCTCGTAAGTTAAAGAAGGTTTTGCTCAATGTATTTTACTGGGTTCATTTCCTTGACACGCAAATAACCATCCATTATTGTTCACCCTAGAATAAGGTGAATTTTAAAAGGAAGATCAATGGACATTAGCCAAAAACCCCGCGTAGTCGTGATCGGTGCCGGTTTTGGCGGTCTTTGGGCCGTTCGGACCCTGGCCGGGATGCCTTGTGATACCCTCGTTATGGATCGCAATAACTACCACACCTTTCTTGCACTCCTCTACCAAGTAGCTGCCGCCGAGTTGGAAGCGGAAGATATCGCATATCCCGTCCGCAGTATCTTAGAGAAATTCCCCTCTGTCGATTTTGCTTTAGCCCAGGCTCATCGCATCGATGTGGAAAGACGATTGGTGGAAACGGACAATCAGGCATTTCCATACGACTACCTGATTCTCGCCACAGGGAGTATCCCCCATACGTTTGGTATACCTGGAGTACGTGAGCACGCCTTTTTCCTCAAGACCCTTGAAGAAGGGGTCACTCTGAAGAACCATATCATTTGCTGTTTTGAAAGGGCATCCCGGCAGATCGATACGGAGGGAAGTGCGGGTATTTTGACGTTCGTCATTGTAGGAGGCGGTGCCACGGGGGTTGAGTACGCAGGCGCCCTTACCGAGCTCATTCATGGACCTATCGTCGGTGATTATCGGAAGATCGATTTTCGTTCTGTTCGGATCATCCTTTTGGAAGGCTCAGACAGTCTGCTTGGCGGCATGCCGGAGTCTATTCGCTCCTATACGTTTGACAGGCTCAAAACAATGGGTGTGGAAGTGCGTTTAAGAACGAAGGTCGTGGAAGTCACTCCCGTATCGGTCATTCTGAATAGTGATGAGACTATTTCCACCCGGACCGTCGTCTGGACGGCCGGCGTGCAGGGGGAACCTCTGGCATCCCTTTCCGGCATACCTACCGGTCGTGACGGACGAGTGTCGGTCCTGCCTACACTGCAAATACCTGCTCACCCAGAAATATACGTTGTCGGTGATCTCGCCAGTATCGACGCAAACGGACATGCACTGCCCATGGTTGCCCAGGTGGCCATACAATCTGCTGTTGTGGCTGCGCAGAATATCGGACGGCAGATAGCCGGGTTTGAACCCCGCGATTTCCACTATCGTGACCGGGGTTCGATGATCACGATCGGCCGCAACTCCGCAGGTGTGGCCATCGGTTCTCGCTCCTACACGGGTTTCTTTGCCTGGCTCCTTTGGCTGGTTATCCACCTTTTCAACTTGATCGGTTTCCGAAACCGGTTGATGGTTCTCATCAATTGGGCCTGGGACTATCTGCTCTACGAACGGGCTGTCCGTTTCGTTTTCCCTTCGGAAGCGCCCTCTTCTCCAAAATCGTCCTCTTGCACTAACAGCGGCAGCGGTGAAGCCGAGCGAAAAAAGTCGAACACAGGAAATCCGGAACGCCCTGCTGAAAGTCAGGACGTTCCCAAGACGGTATTCTGATTTAGACAGAGAACTTTTTCTTGTGTTTCTGCTCGATCCCGCGAGTCACAAAGGTGAGTATCGCCGCTACAACCAAAAGGGCTGCCGCCATGATATACGCGTTGTCATAATTTCCTGCCCCGGTGGTCTGCTTCGCCGCCTCGAACATCTTGCCGGCGATAAAAGAAAGCAAAAATCCTCCAACGCCCCATGCGGTGAACACAAGTCCATAGTTGACCCCGAAGTTCTTAAGCCCGAAGTTGTCCTTGGTTGCAGAGGGGAATACTGACAGGCATGCGCCGTAGTTAAATCCGATCAACATGGAGACAACAATAAAGGCGACCATATCGGAAAGCCCTGTCCTTAGCACCATCATGAGGGCCGCCTGGAAAACAAAGATGATGAACATCGTCCAGAGCCGGCCTATCGCGTCGGAGAGCATCCCTGCAATAATGCGCCCTGATGCATTGCCTACCGCAAGGAGCGCTACGAGAATGAATCCCGCCTCAATCTTCCCGATCTTGGCAATCGTTGTGACCATGCTGATGATCATCAATCCTGCACCTGCCCCGAAGGTAAACATAACCCAGAGAAGGTAGAACAGAGGGGTTTTGAGCATCTCAACCGGCCCGATATTTACCGCAGCGGCCGTGATGGCATTTGCTGAGTTTGCTTCAGGCGGTTTGTATCCGACCGGTGGTGGAGTGAGCAGCTGAGACAGGAGGGTAACGACGATGAGGAATCCGATCCCGAATATAAGTAATGTCTTTTGGATGTTGGCCTCCTGGAGTGCGAGAAGTTGTCCCGCGGCAACCTGTGCCGCAGTCTCTTTTTCGGCAACGGTTTTCTGCAGTGCCAGTGCTTCAGCACCCTTGGCCGGATCTGATTTTGCCAAGTTCAAGTGACTCTGCGCTTCCTTGAGTGCGGTTTCGGCATCGGTTTTGGCAGTAATCATTCTCTCCATTACCGGCATCGGTTTCCCGCTGAGGTTGTAACCGGTAATATAATTGGCCAGCGGAGAAATGTATACCGAGGCCAGACCGAATCCTGCTACTACGATTCCGGCTATCAGACCGGTTTTCTTGGCCGAAAACCATTTCACGGCAGGGGGCGTGGCGGCAGCATAGCCCAAACCGATTCCGGCACCAGCCAAGAGGCCAAAACCGATGACGTACCAGAGCACAGATGTCGCGAAGGATGCAATGATACAGCCGATCCCCGTCAAGACCCCTCCGGCAGTCGACACCCAGCGGGGCCCTATTCTATCCTGCAGGCGACCTGCGGGAACCGTCATGAGGGCAAAGGTGATACACGCAATCGAATAGGGAAGAGCCTTATCCGCGTCATCCCATCCCCACTCGGCAGGGATTGCTTTTTTAATGACACTCCAGCTATAAAGCACACCCAGTGCCAAATTAACACCCATCCCTGCAAAAGTCACAGTCCAACCCTTGTTCTTGACAACCATTTCTGTCATTTCCTTCTCACCTTTCATGCCGTATTGGATTGGTAAGTATGTCTGCCGCATATAACGGTCGGGCCCGGCGATACCCGATGATGGTGCGGTATTTCCACGTCATGCATCTTTCAACAAAAAAGCATCGGTAAAAAATACGTACAAAATATCGGAATCGAAAGTTTGTGCGCTTTCTTATTCCCGGTGATTCAAAATGTCAATCTGTATAATTTTTATATACTTCAGATGCGGTAGTTGTAAAACGTGGGTACTGTCCGATGCAATAATTTCCGCCGAGAATACCCTTCACAACCTTTTGCATAATGACCGATATATTCTTTGGGATCGCCTATTCCTGACTGACCTTGTGGTATAGGGTATGAGTATGGATCCCGGGATGGATGGATTGGAAGCCTGGCCGCGCATCCTCGATATCAGACCGGGGCAGAAGGCGATTATTGTGAGCGGTTTTTCCGAAACCGAGAGAGTCGGGAAATTCCAGGAATTCGGCGCGGACAACTATGTGCAGAAAACCTATATCATGGAAAGGATCGGGGTGGCAATCAGGGCACGAGTCGGTGACAAATCACCCGCCCTCTCCCGACCATCCCAAGATACAGGTTGTTCTGAGAAGATATCTCGATGTGGGAAACACAGACACGGGATGTTTCAACCAGCGCTTGCGGGCTATTCGTTGATCCGCGTCGTGAACTCAAGATGAACGCCGTCGGGCAGGACGACAAACTGAATTTTGTTGCCCTTGTTGGGACCCTGGTCCACCTCCATTGGATAAGGCGACAGGGTCTGGATTCGCTGGTCGTATTGTTTACACGCTCTAACCACCGCCTCTACATCATCAACCACGAAGGACAGGTGAAAATGTCCCATATCCACCATTCGGGGTCGATATTCATGCCGATCCGACGGACCGCTGTAATCTTGCAACTCCAGTGAATGCCCTGCACAGTCCATGTAGGCGATCATCACCTGAGTACCTGGAACGCCGGTGACAAATGACTGATTCCTGAGATCACGCGGCGCCTTGTCAATCAATTTGAATCCCAATACCTGCTGGAAAAAGCCGATGGTCCAGTCGAGATCGCCCACACATAATCCTGTGTGAAATATTCGCTTAATGGTAAAATCGGACATAGGTCTTTTCTCCTTATTTGTTATTATTTCCATGTGTTATCCAAACTTGCGGAAGATCCATCCTGGCAAGTTCTTCAAAATGATGCTGCACTTCCGTGTAGAGTTTTTTGTACATAGGATATAACCGATTGTAGGCGGCGTGCGCCTCTGTGTTTGGTTCAAACTCTTTTCCCGGAACCACTATGTTTTCTATGGCAGACGCGAGATCAGGATAGATGCCCTGGCTGATACCTGCCAGGACTGCCGCACCCAGCACTTCCGTGTGGCTTTGGGTAAGACTGACTACTTTCTTCCCCAGAATATCGGCGATGATCTGGTTCCAGACCTTGCTTGTAGCGGCTGCACCGCCGATCCGCAACTCCTTAATGTCAATGCCATCATCGGTTTCAAGGAGTTCGATGACATGCCGGATGGCAAAGGAGGCCCCCTCCAATACCGACCGGAAAAAATCATTACGATTATGCCCCAGGGTGACTCCGAAAAATACCCCCCGCGCATAGGGATTCCAAATAGGGGTCCGCTCACCGGAAATATAGGGGAGAAACAACAATCCCTTGCTTCCGGGAGGAGACTTGGCGGCTTGGTCGGTAATCAGGTCATATACATCCAGACCGCTAAAACCTGCGACCGTCTGCTCCATTTGGCAAAAGGTGTCCCGAATCCACCTCAATG
Organism: Deltaproteobacteria bacterium; assembly: GCA_023487865.1. Lineage (GTDB taxonomy): Bacteria > Desulfobacterota > Syntrophia > Syntrophales > UBA5619 > JAKAFS01. The sequence continues at coordinate 41,149 of JAMDBG010000088.1, forward strand.
ACGAACCCACCCCGTTAACGGCACCGATATAGAGCCATAAGTCTGGAAGTACATGGGTACAGTTCATAAAACGACTGTCGAAATGAGACTTTCCCAACGGACCGGAAACCCTTGCCGCAGTCCCCATAATGACAAAGCATTCGCCTTGCTTGATGACTCCGGATCCGATTGAGGCGCCGATGGTGTCCATGCAGCCGGCAATAACGGGAGTCCCTTGTTTTAGCCCGGTCAAATGCGCGGTTTCAGCAGTTATCCTTCCGACCACCGCATCGGAGGGCTCCGGTTTGGGGAGCTTTTCCTCGGGAATATCAAGCGCAGCGAGGAAAGGCTGGTGCCATTTTTTTTTGCGAATATCAAAAAGCAATGTCGTTGAGGCTCGTGAATAGTCGATCGTGAACTCCCCGGTGAAACGGGCTACCAGGTACCCGCCGGGAACCATGAGTTTGTGCGCCGCTTTAAATGTTTCCGGTTCATGGTGTTTCAACCAGAGTAGAGTCGGTAGTGAATAAGCACCCGGGGCCACTGGATTTCCGGTGATCTTAAAAACCATATCCGCATCCAGAATATTTCTGATTCGGTCGACTTCCGGCAGGGCGCGCTGATCCCAGAGCATGATCGCCGGTCTCAAGGGCTTTCCCTGGCGATCGACTGCGACGAGCCCATTGGTGCATCCGATGCCGACAGCCAAAATCTCGTCGGCAGGCACATCACGGACGGCTTCCCGAACCGCTTTAACCGTCGCCTTCCACCACGCCTCGGCATCATGTTCGGCCTGCCCCGGCACGGTGCTGATCATTTGATACTCACCATAACCGGTTCCCACCAGTTTGCCTTCAATGGTGAAAACGCCAGCCTTGGAGCCGGTTCCCCCGATATCGATGCCCAGCAAATACGGACCGTGTTTCATGAATCACCATACCTCAAGTTGAATGACGGCCGTCAATGTCAACGGCGTTACCGACAGATGCTGAAAGGGTCGATGGGTGGATCCGTGAGCCATTGTACGATCTCCGGTGTGATTTGTCCGGAAGCGGTCAGTTTCCGGAGGATGCCTTCGTCCATGACATGAAAAAATAATCGATGTCGGGTCATTGTGAAGCGATCACATGATGGATGGATTCAATAACCAAACGCGTTGAGTGGATGAGCCCCAGGACCCGCATTTCTTTCAGCCCGCTTTTATCTCTCCGGTAATGGATTGGGTTTTGTTCTGTAATTTAAGATTGGCTGCAAGACGGCTGGCTGTCAGAAAGGCTCTGATGAGACCCTCGGGATTGGCCTTGCCCTGACCTGCAATGTCGAATGCCGAACCGTGAGCGGGTGTGGCAATCGCTATCGGCAGTCCTCCGTGTACCGTGATGCCCCGGTCGAAACCCATCAGCTTGGTCGCGATTTGACCCTGGTCATGGTACATGGAGACGACTGCATGATAGTTTCCTTTTTTGATGCGCAGATAGATGGTGTCGGCCGGAAAGGGACCTTCGGCACTAATTCCTTCCGCCTTTGCCATTTCTATGGCCGGCGAGATGGCCTCTTTTTCTTCCGATCCAAACATTCCCCCCTCGCCGGCATGCGGATTGAGCGCCGAGACCGCCAAACGCGGGTTTTTCACTCCAAAGGTTCGCAACACGCCGTCCATGAAGCGGATTGTGTTGTGGACATTTTCCCTGGTAATCAAGGCGCTGACCTGACTGATCCCGATGTGAGAGGTGACCCGTGTGGTCCAGAGATCATCCAACACATTCACCTCACCGGGAATGTTCGGCCGGTTGAATTTGGCTTTGAAGAAGTCAAGCTCGCTATGATAGGGCAACCCCCCTAGGATCATCGCTTCCTTGTTAAAAGGAGCGAATATAAATCCGTCAATTTTTTTGTCAATCGCGAGATCCAGCATGAAAGAGAGTGTATTGACGACCGCCTTGCCTGATTTGAGATTGACTTTTCCCAGGGTGACTTCCTCATCGGAAATCGCAGGATAATCGTAAAAGAAAGGCTGGCCGATGGCGGACCCGGCAGATTCTATATGGTCCGTTAAAGTGACAGGCTGGAAAAGGCCGGCGATCTTCTGCCCCATCCGGAAAACACAGTGATCGCCAACAATCAGGACATTGGCCTGTTCGTAAATCTCAGGGCGGCTGATAAGTTTGGCAACGATTTCCGGGCCGATACCCGAAGAATCCCCCAACAGGACGCCCAGCGTCGGTTTTTTTTTACTCACGATCGTCTCCAGTCATAAAAGGTGCAAGATTTTTTTTGAAACCTGTTCTTCTGTACATTTGGCTGGATCATATCAACAGCCATCACCGTTTATTCACTTTTTCATAGTCATCCAACTGGTTCATGACATGCCGCTTCATCAGGGCTACGGCTGACTCTTTATCGTGCAGTTTCATCGCATGAATGATTTCATCGTGGTGTCTGACATATAATTTTAATTTTTCCAAAGGAAGCCGCAGAACAAGTCGCAACAATTGGACCTTTGCGTCAAGTTTTTCATATATTTCATATAGATGACGGTTACCAGTACGCCGTGCGATTTCCAGATGTAAAAGGCTGTCTTTTTCAAAAGTGGAAGCAATATCGCCATCGGCAATCAATCCGTTGCATTCCTTTGCCAAAAGCTCAAGCTCTCGGAAATCCTTTTTTGTTCCACAATCCGCCAACAGACTCACTGCCAGGGTTTCCAGCTGCGCTCTGATCACCGCAATTTGGCCTGCCTCCTGCGGTGCAAGTGAGACAACCTCCGCATGGGAACGGGGTTTTATTTGGATAAGACCGTATTCTTCCAGACGGTTCAAAGCTTCCCGGATGGGCGTCCTGCTGACGCCGAACTGCTGGGCAACCTTCTCTTCAGGGATCCTTTCTCCACCACGAATTACCCCGGACAATATCAAGCGCTTAACATAATGATAGACTTGATCCGAGAGGCTTTGACGATGAATTTCATACATAATAACACTACATTTCATCCACGACAGGCAGTTCGAGAGCCTTTTTCCCCTTTGAGAACCGAGCGACCATCAGCGGCCATAAGAGTGAAACGGCAATGAGTGCGATAAGGATGATCGTGATCGGTCTCTCGAAGAAAATGACGAGACTCCCCTGCGACATCTTCAGGGCGAGTTTAAGGTTCTTTTCCATGATGGGCCCCAGCACAAGTGCGAGCAGCAGCGGTGCCGCCGGATAATCAAATTTGCGCATCAGGTAACCCACGATACCGAAGACGAACATGATCCAAAGATCGACATAACTTCCACCGACCGTGTAGGCGCCCAGTGATATGAACAAAAGGATGATCGGAATGAGGACCGGATAGGGTACCTTGAGTATTTTGATCCAGACACCGATCATGGGAAGGTTGAGGATCAGGAGCAGGACGTTGCCGATATACATGCTGGTTACGACACCCCAGAAAAAATCCGGCCTCTCCGTCAAAAGGAGCGGCCCGGGGCGTAATCCATACATCATCAATGCGCCCATCAGGATCGCCACCGTGGCAGAAGAGGGGATCCCCAGCGTCAACAGGGGCACGAGCGCTCCCCCGGTCGCGGCATTGTTCGCCGTCTCTGCGGCACAGACGCCCTCTATCGCCCCATTCCCGAATCTCTCCGGTGTTTTGGATGCCTTCTTCTCGGCGGCGTATGCCATAAAGGCCGAAACCGTCGCCCCGGCCCCAGGCAGGGATCCGATCAGGAAACCGATGATTGTCGAACGAACGATCGTCCATCTGCAGGCCAGCCAGTCCGACTTGGTAGGCAAGAGAGAACCGATCTGTTCGGAATAGACGCTTTTTTTAAGCGATCCCTCAAGATTGATCAATATTTCGCCAAGGGCGAAAAGTCCCATGGCTACGGAAACGAATCCGATACCGTCCAACAGATCCGGCCGACCAAAAGTAAAACGCTGGACGCCGGCCACCGGATCGAGACCCACGGTGCCGATCAGCATCCCCAGAAATCCCATCCCCAGACCTTTATAAAGGCTTTTACCCGCCAGTCGGGTCAGTGTGGCGAGTCCCAGCAACATGAGGGCGAAATATTCCGGAGGACCGAAAGAGAGGGCAAGTTTGGCTATGGGGGGAGCGATGAGCATCAGTCCAATGACGGAGAGTGTGCCGCCGAGAAAGGAGCCGATCGCCGACATGCCGAGGGCTGCGCCAGCCCTGCCCTGCCTTGCCATCTGGTAACCGTCAACCGCGGTCATGACGGAGGCCGATTCACCCGGTACGTTGATGAGGATGGATGTCGTGGAACCGCCGTACATCGCACCGCAGTAAATACCCGCCAACATGATCGTCGCGGTGATGGAATCCATCCCGAATGTGATCGGGATGAGGATCGCAACCCCCGTTACGGGACCAATCCCCGGCAGGACGCCGATCAGAGTGCCGGCCAGGACGCCGATGAAACAGTAGAGTAAATTAATCGGTTGCAGCGCAATACTGAATCCGAGGATAACATTTTGAATGATATCCATTTTGTGGGCATGACCTCCTTATCCGCAGTTGACCGGCATCGCGGTATGACTCCAGGCTAAAAATAGAACTCCAAAAGCCCCATCGGCAGAACAACCTTGAGCCAGATGACGAACAGGGCATAAGTTCCAATGGTGGCGATCAGGCTGATTGCGATATTGATGTGCCACGATACCTTCAGGTACCAGAGCAGGAATGTAAGGAAAATAAAGGTAACAATCAAATACCCGAGTGGTTCCAGCAGGAAATTGTAAAAAGCGGTAGCTCCGGCAACCACGGCAATCCGGATGGCGCCCGCTCGATCAGACGCAAACCAGCCCGGCATCCGGTTGGCCGGAGGCAGGGAACGGGCCTGAAATACGATGCCCGCCCCGCAGATGGCCAATGCTATCGAGAGCAATGTCGGCATGAAGGACGGGCCGGCGAACTCTTTTGCGATAGTGCCCGGCAACAACTGCGCGGCCACTCCAAAGACGAGCGCCAGGACAATCAAAAACAGGCCGCTGATCGTATCGGCGGTTCTCTCTGTCATTTCTCCCCCTTGATACGGCGAAGGCGCAGTTCAATCCTGCGCCCTCGCTTAAGAAACAATTTTGTTATTTCTTCTTTAAAAGCCCGGCTCCCTCCATAATCGTCTTGTAGGCCGCGTATTCTTCCTCAGCTTCCTTTTTCATGTCGTCCCCGGTCACGAACACGCCAACCTGGAGGAATTTGTCGAGATACTGTTCTTTCCACTCCTTGCTGTCGGTGATCTTTTTCAAGGCGTTTATCAGCCAGTCCTGCGGCTCCTTGGCCATTCCCTTCGGTCCCGCAACACCCCGCCACTGAGAGAGCGAGACATTGACACCGGCTTCCTTCCATGTGGGAATGTCTTTGAATACGGCGGAGTCGAAACCGAGGCGTTTTTCGGAGGAGACGCCAAGCGACCTGACCTTCCCCGCGCGGATCTGCTCGTACGCCTCGCCGGGATTGGCGATAGCGGCTTCGACATGGCCGCCCAGCAGGTTGGTCATCACCTGACCGCCGCTGTCGAAGCCGATATAGTTGAACTTGACACCGGCAGCCTTTTCGAACATGGCGATATGAAGTACATCGATCTGTGAAACGCCGGTTCCGGCTACCTTTACCGTATTGGCCTTGGCCTTGGCCGCCGTCACGAGATCCTTCAGCGCCTTGAAGGGAGAGTCCATGCGGACCACGATCATCTGGTAATCCCGGTTCAGCTTGGCGATGTAGGTGAAATCGTTGTAAGGCCAGGGTGAATTGCCGAACAGATCGACCACGGTGCTGCTGTCATCGGCACAGGTGATCGTATAGCCGTCGGCAGGCTTGCCCTTGGCGTATGACTTGCCCACTACACCGCTGCCCCCACTCTTGTTCTCGATCACCAGTGGCTGAGGAAGGACCTTGAGCTGGGTGCCGACCTTGTCGATGACGCGCACCATGATGTCGGTGCCACCTCCCGGTGCATACGGCACTACAAAAAGGATCGGCTTCGCAGGGAATTTCGCTCCCGCGGCATAGCCTGTCAATGCCGTAGCATGAGACAGAAGACTGATTGCCCCCAGGAGAAGCACCATACACACAACATTTCGGACCGCTAATCTTTTCTTCATCTGATGACTCCTTTCAAAAGTGAATGTAACGGGAAAGCATTCCCACCCTTGCCTGTATCACCATCCAGTCTTACGTGACCGGGAAAATGATTAAAGACCGAACCAAAGGATCCTATGTCATTCCTTGACACAATAACTTGGGCAGACGTTATCCACTGCGATCGGGTCCATCTGGTGGGTTGGATTTTGTACACAATACACAATTTGTCAAGCTATTTTTTATCCCTGCTGATCACCACGCCTTTGATGAGGCTAAAAATGTCCGGGTCGAAATATGAAAAGACGAGTACCCACTGTCGGGTATAACAAATAGATGTTTCGATCCCATCGCCGAATACAAAAAGAAAAAAAGCTCAAGAGAAAAAGCCTATAGAGTTTTCAGCAGGTGATGCTCTGGTGCCTGGGGCGGGAATCGAACCCGCACAGCCTCAAGGACCGAGGGATTTTAAGTCCCTTGCGTCTACCAATTCCGCCACCCAGGCAGTGCAATCAGAGTGTGGAATCTATATGCTTTCTAAAAAAGGGTGTCAAGAAATTCGTTCCTGACCCTATCCGGCTTGATTTTCGACCAAATGTTGATGACGGTTCTCATAACAGCCATTGTTTGGCCCGGATATTCGCACCCGATCTTTACTGGAAATTTGCATTGATATATGCGAGTTTTAAAAAATCAAGGGGAGATTTTTCTTTGGACAGGTCGGACAAAATACTTGATATCCTGATCACCGGCGGAACCCTCCTTACCATGGCGGCTCCTGCGGATATTATCGAAACACCAATGATCGGCATCCGGGACGGAAAGATCCTTTTCGTAGAACCAATGGATCCTCCTTCCGGCTATATTCCGGAGGCGCACGAAGTCATTGACGCCTCCGGCTGTCTGGTCATGCCCGGCCTGGTGAACACGCACACCCATCTTCCGATGATCCTTTTCCGGGGTCTTGCCGATGACCTTCCCCTGATGACCTGGCTCAATGATCATATTTTCCCCACCGAAGCACGCTACATTAACCGGGATACGGTTTACACCGCCTCCTTCCTGGCCATCGCCGAAATGATCCTCTCCGGAACGACAACTTTCTGTGACGGATATTTTTTCGAAGGCAGTGTTGCGCGGGCGGCAATCGAATCGGGAATAAGAGCTGTCGTTTCTCAAGGTTTTATCGATTCTCCATCGTCCGATCGCTTCGATTCTTCCGGACATGCCACCGTGGCGGAAAAGTTCCTGCAAAAATGGCATGACAGGTCACCGCTTCTCACTCCGGCACTTATCTGCCATTCCCCCTACATCTGTTCGCCGGATACCCTCACGACGATCAAGGCGGTTTCTCGAGACCATCAATCGCTGTTTCTCATCCATCTGGCGGAAACCCGCGAGGAAGTCGCCTTGCTCAGGGAGCGCTACGGGAAAAAGCCGGTCCATCTCCTGCAAGATCTGGATCTGCTCGATGAAGCGACGATTGCCGCACACTGCATCTGGCTCGAACATGATGAGCTTGACCTTTTGGCCAAAGCCGGTGTCAAGGTGGCCCACGACCCGGAAAGCAACATGAAACTTGGCGCCGGTGTCGCTCCCGTACCGGAGATGCTGCGTCGCGGAATTGACGTAGGGCTGGGAACGGACGGTTGTGCCAGCAATAACAATCTTGATCTCTTTGGAGAGATGGGAATGTGTGCCAAACTCCATAAGGTCTTCACATCCGATCCCACTGTGATGAAGGCGGAAAAGGTTGTGGAGATGGCCACGCTCGGTGGGGCGAGGGTTCTGGGAATGGCCGACCGGATAGGCTCCATCTCCCCTGGTAAATCCGCCGATATCATTCTGGTGAATATGAATCAGCCGCACTCGACCCCCTTATACAATCCCTTCTCACATGTGGTCTATTCCGCCTCGGGAGCCGATGTGCTGACGAGCATCATCGGCGGGCAGGTTGTCATGCGGAATCGTCGGCTGCTGAGCATTGATCTGAATGAGATCATGGGCGAGGTGCGAAGGATCGGCGCGGCGATCCGCGATGATAGAGATTATCGTCGGTCTGCGCGCGGATAGTGATCACCGATGAATTCACATTTACTTTCCCCTGAGACTTTGTTAGAAAACGTATCCCTTTCTCATGAACGAATATCTGGAGGCTAGATGTCGAGAACTGTAGATATCCTGATCGCCGGCGGAACTGTCGTTACAATGGATGGACAGGACACCAAATTTGAATCGGGCGCCCTGGCCGTTGACGGAGATACGATCATCGCCGTGGGAAGAAATGTAGAGATTCGCAAGGATTTTAAAGGCAGGGAGACGATCGACGCCTCGAATTCAATCATCATGCCCGGTCTCGTCAATTCCCACACCCATGCCGCAATGACTTGCTTCCGCGGGATTGCCGACGATATGGAGCTGATGGATTGGCTGAACCGATACATCTTTCCCGCCGAAGCCGGGCATGTAAATCCGGAACTGGCCTACTGGGGAAGCCTGCTCGCCTGCGCAGAGATGATCAAATCGGGGACGACGACCTTTTCCGATATGTACATCTTCGAGCAGGAAACTGCCAGAGCGGCAAAACAGGCCGGCATGCGCTGCCTCATCGGCGAAGTCCTCTTCGACTTCCCCTCCCCGAACTTCAAGACGCCTGAGGAAGGTCTGGCCTATACGGAAAAGCTCGCTCAGACATGGGCTGATGACCCCCTCGTCAATATCATGGTGGAGCCCCACGCACTCTACACCTGCTCTCTGGACCTCCTGAAGGGCTCCAAAATCCTGGCAGATCGTTATCAGATCCCTCTGGCCACACATTTTCTGGAAAACAAGTCGGAAGCGAAACAACTTGAGGATAAATATGGTGGGCGGGCGACGACATTTCTGATGGAAAACGGTTTTCTCGATGAGCGGTTCATTGCCTTTCACGGCGTCTTGATGGACGAGGAGGATATGCGCATTTTTTCCGACCACGGCTGCAAAGTGGTCCACAATCCGGAGAGCAACATGAAGCTGGCCTCCGGCGTGGCGCCCGTCTCAGCGATGCGCAAGCAAGGAATCGTTGTCGGCCTCGGGACGGACGGCTGCGCCAGCAACAACGATCTCGACATGTTCCAGGAGATGGATACCGCCGCCAAACTGGGAAAGGCGGCACTTCTCGATCCGACGGTCATGTCGGCTCGAACGGTCCTCAGGATGGCGACCTGCGACGGAGCGAAGGTCCTTGGGCTGGATGCACTGACCGGTACTCTGGAAGTGGGAAAGAAGGCGGATATCTGCATCGTCGACATGGACAAACCGCACCTGACACCCCTCTACGATGAATACTCCCATCTGGTTTATACCGTCGGGGGCGCTGATGTGGAAACGGTTCTCATCAACGGAAAACTGGTTATGAAGAACCGGCGGCTTCTGACCATTGACGAAGGGGAGGCAATGCGGCGCGTTCGCATTATCGCTCTGGGTGTGAAGAAGAGCCTTGGAAATGGGTTCTGACGGTCTAAACCAGGGGTCTCCCGTTATTCAGCTTTTCATAAATTCTGATATATTCGGCAACCATGTGGCCCAGGCTGTACCGCTCACGGGCTTCCCGCATGATCCTTTTTATCTGTTTTTCCCTGATCTCGGGTGAGAGACGGTGAAAAGCCACGCTCTTCTCCAAACCATACCAGAGGCCGCCGGTGTCATAATCGCGAAACAAAAAACCGTTCCCGACATCCTGCGGTAAACCGTCTTCCTTAAGCCTCAGTTCGCGGATCTTGTCGTGGTATCCCCCCGTATCGCGGTTTGTGGCGGTTGCCCCGAAGATATTCCCCACCTGGTCGATCTGTCCGCAGGGTTCATAGAGGGATGCCCCGAAGACATCATTGGCGGCGGCATATCCCAAAAGAGAAAGCTCTTCGTTAAAGGGCTGATAGGCGATCCGACCGCCGGAATGATAGGCGATCCCGCCGAAGATGTCCATATGCGTCCGATCATTCCCGATCCCGTCCGCCACGATGGCAATCTGGACATCGGGGTGCTTATCGACGAACGGTTGAATAATCTGTTCGAAAAGCTCGACCCCTTTCTGGAAGGTATCAAGACGGGAAGGCCAAAAATACAGAAGTGCTTCCGGATTGACGGTGAGACCGGTCCTCTTCTGGAATTCAACGAGATTATCGCGCTTCGCCTCTATAACCGGATCTTCAGGCCCATACTTCCGGATCAGCGCCTCGCAGCGCTCCGGATAGATTCGAGAAGAGGGGGCGTTGATGATTGCCCGGGCCGCGTCATGATAGTATTTCTCCTTTACTTCCTGACGGACGCTGGGCGGGACAAGGTTCCTGTCCAGAAAATAGTCCTCGACGACTTCCTTAAGAAACCGCTCACCGACGAAGTTGATCATTGTGGCGTTTTTTATCGCCGTCGCCTGGCAGTCGATACCGGCTCTGCCTTCGTGCTCGGTAAAAAACAGACGGTCGGCGATGCTCTTCAGGCCGATTCCCCCCAAAAGATCCAGGGGAAGACAGGCGGTGAAAACGTTGTGCACCGTATGGAGGATGGGTAAACCGGTTGCCGCGGCGTAAGCGGTGATCGCCCCTCCCGCCATCCAGTCATGGCTGTGGATAATCAACCTTCCTTCGTGCCTGGCCCGGACGGTTTTGATGGTATTGTTTACGATTTCCCTCTGGAATTCAACGGCAGTGAGGATCGGATCGCCGGCATAGGCGCTCAGATTGTCGGCAAAGACGGAAGAACTGACCAGATGGATCATTTCGGAATCGATCCGGTAGCGGACATCCCTCCACTGCATTTCGGTCATCTGAGCCTCCCGCTGGAACCTCTTCTTGAGATTGAGGATCGCCAGATGGACATCCAGACCGCGTTCACCGAGACCCTCGCACAGTGCTGAGACCACCTCCCCCTGGCCGCCGCTCTTTCCGGAGATAAAGCGGGCGAGACTGCCCATATCCTCCGGAAGCCTCCCCGTTTCGGGAGAAATGATAAGGATGGCCGTCCTTTCATGTTTCTTGAGGATCACGAAACGTTTGACGGCGGCTTCCAGATCATCGATTTTGCGTGTCAGGATATGCGTGGGACGGGCGATGGAACCTTCGTAGGGGTTGAAGTAGGCATGGACCGCATGATCCTCTCCGATCCGCTCATGGAGAAAATAGACGTGATCCGAGGTCGTCAGATGCCGCCAGCGGGTCAGCAGTTCTCCCCCGGCACGGCGGGCCGCTGTTTCCATCCGCTCAATGTCACGAAAAAGCTCGTACTGAGTGGGATTTCCCAGCCAGCCGAAGGTATTCCGGCCCGCATCCGCCCAGGACGAAGTCGAGAGGCCGTGGATGTCCAGGAAAGGACATTCGGCTCCCCGAAACTTCATGGCGACCTCGGTCGGCGTCGCCATAAGCAGATTGGGATGCTTTTCGAGCGCCCCCGGCAAGCCCCGCCAGAACTCGAATATCCCCCGTTCGCTCCAGATGTGTTCGCCGATGTGTTCATAATCATAACCGAGCAGAACGGCCTCTCCGTCGATGAGTGAGAGGTATTGGGCGTATTGTGCGGGTGTCAAAGGACTGTGGGGAAACCGAAAAGCGACGTCGTCGCTCAATTCCCTGTTCCGAGGGATGGCAATCAGGTTTGTATTGCGTGCCCGGAAGACGGCATTGGGTGAAATCGCAGCCTCTCCGTTCGTGAACATATCATCCCTCTTCTCGCAGAGGATCGACTGATAGCCCATATCAGCGACAACGGCGGCGATGTCGTTATTGTACATCAGCTCAGTGTTGCGAAAAGAGGTTGGAAAGATCCCAAACATCCGTTTTATCATCTCACGATGCAGTGCAACCTGTTCTCTGAATTCGGTTTTGTGGGGATCCTCGAATAGGCTGGTCAGCGAATGATAGTTTGTCTCATCAAGGTATTCGACCTGATGGTTCTTCTCACCTGCTGCATAGAGCTCTTTGAGCAGGGTGACGAGTTCGGGCTTGTAGAGTTCCGCCTGTTTCAGAAAGGTGCCGGACATGCCAAGTGTGATTTTAAAGGAGGGGTGGGCGGTAAGGAGTTCCGCAAACATCTGGGTCGCAGGCAGGTAGCACTTTTCCGCTACTTTGAGGAAAACCGACCGGTTCTTCTCCTCCCAGAGAAACTTCTCCCTCTCCGGATGGAGACGGAAGGGTTGGTGGAGCTGGAAATAAAAGATGACAAGCGGCATACCCACCTCGCAGAAAATCATTTCCCTCCGGCCTCTATATACCGGAATGAATCGAAGAAAGCAATCTCGGAACCTTTGACATCCGCCGCCCGGATGGGTATGATCCTTCTTCCAACCGGGCGGTTTTATCCGGGAATGGGCCGAAGAGGGGAACGATAAGAGGGTAATCCTTTGTCAGGGTACAATGGAAGAATAAATAAACTAGCGGTGCGGCGCGCGCGTCTCCCCCGGATTGCCTACCCGTTGTCCCTGCCCATCCTGGAGCGAAAGGATGACATCATCTCCGCCATCCGGAAGCATCCTGTCGTCATCATCACCGGAGAGACCGGTTCTGGAAAGACCACCCAGATCCCGAAGATGTGTCTGGAAGCCGGTCGGGGGCTCGGGGGTCTGATCGGTTGCACCCAGCCGCGACGGATCGCTGCGACCACCGTTGCCCGGCGGATCGCCGAAGAGATGGGTGAACAGATCGGCCGATCGGTCGGTTACAAGATACGCTTTGATGACCGGACACCGCCCGATGCCTTCCTGAAGATCATGACCGATGGGATCCTCCTCATGGAGATCCACCACGATCCGCTCCTCCGCGCCTATGACACGATCATTGTCGATGAGGCCCACGAGCGGAGCCTCAATATCGATTTCATCCTCGGTATCCTTAAAACCCTCAGCGGCCGACGGCAGGATCTTCGCATCGTCATCACCTCGGCAACCATCGATACGGATAAATTCTCCCGGGCTTTCGGCAACGCACCGATCATCGAAGTATCGGGGCGTCTCTATCCTGTCGAGGTCCGGTATGAACCCCTCGATCCCAAACTGGAAGAAAAAGGCGAAATCACCCCCGTCGATGCGGCGGTCCGATCGGTCGAAGATCTCCTGGATCGGCGTGAGCGGGGGGACATCCTGATCTTCATGCCGACGGAACAGGATATCCGCGAAACCTGCGGACTCCTTACCGGACGTTTCCGGGAAGGGGTGGCGATCCTTCCCCTCTTCTCGAGACTCACCATCGCGGAACAGCAACGGGTCTTCAGACCCTCAACGATCCGGAAGATCATCGTCGCAACCAATGTTGCGGAAACGTCGATCACCATCCCGAACATCCGGTTCGTGATCGACACGGGACTGGCCCGGATCTCTCAGTACAATCCCCGCTCACGGACGGCCGGCCTTCCCATCCGGCCGATATCCAGAAGCAGTGCCGACCAGCGGAAGGGCCGCTGCGGTCGCGTCCAGAACGGGATCTGCATCCGGCTTTTCAGTGAGGAGGACTATCTCAGCCGCCCCCTCTATACAGCGCCGGAAATCCTCCGCTCCTCTCTCGCGGGGGTCATCCTCCGGATGCTCGCCCTGGATTTGGGTGAGATCGACATGTTCCCCTTCATCGACTGCCCCGCCCCAAAGGGCGTTCGGGACGGGATCGAGATCCTTCTGGAGCTCGGCGCCATCGAGACCGGTGAAAATGATAACAGCGGCCCCCCCTCTCACCACCGTCTGACCGAGCGGGGGCGGATCATGGCACAGCTTCCTCTCGATCCGCGGATCTCCCGGATGATTCTCGACGCCCGAAAGGAGGGTTGTCTTCCGGAGATCGCCGTCATCGCTGCGGCCCTCAGCATCCAGGATCCCCGGGAGAGGCCCGCCGATAAAGAGGCCCAGGCGGATCAGGCACATGCGGCATTCAAGGATCCCGCATCCGATTTTTCCGCTCTCCTTGGTCTCTGGCGGCGCTGTTACGCCCGAGGCGATTCTCCTCAGACCCCGAACCGTCTGCGCCGTTTCTGCCAGAAACATTTTCTCTCCTACCGGAGGATGAAAGAATGGCGCGAGATCCATGACCAGATCCTCTCGATCTTGATCGAGAAGAAGCTCGCCACACGAAAGGAAGCCATACTGCAAAAGCAGGGACACGACCTTTATGCCGCGCTGCACCGTTCCATCCTGAGCGGTTATCTTGGCCACATCGCTCAAAAGAAGGAGAAAAATCTCTACACGGCCACCCATGGGCGGCAGGCGATGATTTTTCCCGGCTCCGGCCTTTTCAACCGGGGAGGGAACTGGATCGTTGCCGCTGAGATGGTCGAAACTTCACGACTCTTTGCCCGGACCGTGGCGAACATCGAGAGCGACTGGCTCGAAAAACTCGGCGGCCGCCTCTGCCGGCGCACCTATTCCGCGCCCCACTGGGAAAAGGACCGGGGCGAAGTCATGGCCTCCGAACAGGTCACACTTTTTGGTCTTACCGTTGTGGCCGGCCGGCCCGTTTCTTTCAGCCGTATCGATCCCGCCGAAGCGGCCCGGATTTTCATCCGCAGCGCCCTTGTTGAAGGGGAAGTCAAAAAGCCTCTCCCTTTCCTTCTCCACAACCAGTCACTGATCGCAAAGATCGAGGGAATTGAGGAAAAGATCCGCCGCCGGGATTTGCTCGTCGATACGGAAACTTTGGCGCAGTTCTATGAAAAGCGCCTTCCCGGGATCTGCGATATACGAACACTGCAGCACATGATCCGGGAAAAGGGAAACGACCTTTTTCTCCGGATGAAAGAAGCGGACCTTCTGGTCAAAACCCCTGATCCGGAGGAGATAGACCTTTTTCCAGAAGCGGTTTCGGCAGGCGGTTGGCGGCTGGATTGTGTCTATCACTTCGTACCGGGGAAACCGGAAGATGGGATCACACTGAAGATCCCCGTGCAGGCCATTCCCACCCTGCCGGCCGCTTCTCTGGACTGGACGGTCCCTGGCCTCCTGAAGGAAAAGATCATGGCCCTCCTCCGGGGCCT
>JAMDBG010000090.1 GCA_023487865.1 Deltaproteobacteria bacterium
TTCGGCCCTCCGGAGATGTTCGCCATGTCTTCCGGCCTGCCCCAGCGCCCCAGCGAAGCGGCGCGAGCCCTATTTCCTGCTCTTCTCCTCGGCAAGGAGCGACGAGTAGATTTTCGCCACCACCGCTGATTCCTCTTTGATGAATTTCTCCACCTCTTCGCTGTTCAGGTAGCGCGCCTCGGCTCCCTGGTTCTCCAATATTTTACTGAAGGCCGGATCCTGGGCGACTTTTTTCACCATGGCCCTGACCTGCACCGCGATCGGTGCGGGAGTCTTTCGGGGGATGGAAATCCCCAACCATTGGATCCACTCCGCATTGACCCCCTCTTCCTTGATCGTCGGCACGTCCGGTATGGACTTCATCCTTTCATCACCCTGAACGGCGAGGATCCTCACCTTCTTGCCCTGTGCGAGAGGGATCGATGTGCCCGGCCACTGGGTGGAAAAATGGACATGCTCGCCCACCACGGCCGCAAGACAGGGGCCGCCGCCCTTGTGGGGCACGTGCCGGGCCTTTGTTCCGATCGCCTGCAGCAGGACTTCGGCCGGCAGATGGGTTCCTCCATACAGCCCCCCGGAGCAGAAGGCGTATTGGTTCGGCTTGGCCTTCAGGTCTTTTGCCATGTCGGTCATGGTTTTCCAGGGGCTGTTGTAAGGGACGATCACCAGAGGCACATTGACACTCAGCCCTCCCACGGGCAGAAGATCATCCCGGGTCAGCGGCGGCTTGCGGCCGTTGGCGATCTCCCATGCCAGGGCATTGGTGGTCGTGGTCGAGTCCATGCCGAGGGTGTATCCGTCCGGGGCGGCCTGGGCGACGGCCGTCATCCCCAGCATCGTGGAAGCGCCCGCTTTGTTCACCACGATAAAGGGCTGTCCCGTCACCTTTTCCGCAACCGTGGCGAAGGCGCGCGCCGCTACGTCATGACCTCCTCCGGGGGCGTTTGGATTGATGATGGTGACGGTTTTGGCCGGATACTCGGCGGCCAGGGACAGATTGACCACGGTCAGGATCGAGACGAGAGAGATTAACACGATACATGCTTTTCTTTTCCTGTCGCTCAAGGCGAGCGTCGGGATTGAGATACCTCGCCGATCGCCTTGAGCGACAGGAAAAGCCTCTATAAAACAGGTTGGCCCTTTCTCACAGGAGCGGCAATGTGACCGGCTCTTTTGTCTTGGCGGCCCGTTCGATCGCCAGGGTGACCTCCAGCGTCCGGAGCCCCTCCTCGGCCCGGGGGAGGATGCAGGGGCGGCCGGTCGAGAGATAGTCGAGCCAGCCCCGGGTTTCATCGGCCTGGGGTCCCCAGAAATCGCCCAGGGCATAGTCCCCCGAAGAAGACGTGCCCAGGAAGGCCATGTTCACGTCGTGGCCGGGGACGTAGCCGTGGGAGACCCCCCGGTTCGTGTAGATGATATGCTCCTTGTGTTCCTCGGAAAGGAGGATCACCCCCTCCGTTCCGAGCACCTCCATCCGCGGGCTCTGGCCGAGGCTCGGGTACTTCTCCGGGAGGGCATAGTCCACACCGAGGCTCGCGACCGCGCCGTCGGCAAAGGTCACGATCGCCCAGGTCACGTCGTCCGCGCCGTATCCCGCGGCACGAAACACCCCCTTCTGGCCGCGCGCCACCACCTCCACCGGGGCGTTCCCCGCGAGAAACCAGCAGACGAGATCCACGTAGTAGGTAAGGACATCGAGGACCGGCGAGGCATGGGGGGAGCGCTTGAGGATCTGGAAGGCCTGCGCCCGCGAGTTGTAGACGCGGGTCGTCGCCCCGAGCGTCTGCCCCAGACACCCCTTCGCGATGTACTCCTTGGCGAGGATGTAAGAGCGCGTGTAGCGTTTGGTGTAGCCGACGAAAAGATCGCCTTGGGTCTCCCGGACCGCCGCCACGATCTTCCTCGCATCGCCGAGATCGAGGGCAATCGGCTTTTCCACCAGAACGGGCTTTCCCAGTTCCAGGGCCTGGAGGACGGCACGGGTGTGTTCATGCTCGGGCGTCGAAACGACGACCGCGTTCACCTCCGGCCGGGAGATCACCTCGATGTTGTCCCCCGAGGTGAAATCGGCATTCACCTTCTCCCCGACGGTGCGGGCGCGCGCAGGGTCGATATCCGCGACCGCCAGGAACCGCACCGCGGGATGGGTGGAGGCGATGGTGGCCCGCTGCGACCCCATGCGGCCCGCGCCGACGAAAGCGATGCCGAGTTCCCTGCCGATAATCCCTTTTTGCCTGCCCTGTTCGACCATCTTCCCACCTCCTCTTCACACATCGGCGGCAGCCCGCGACGGGCGCCTCGCGTCAATCGCTATTTGCCCTCTTCCAGCGCCTTTTCCCAGGAGGCCGCCGTCGGCCGTACGGCCCGATAGATGTTCCAGGCGAGCAGCAGACAGGACGCGGCAATGAGCGTCATGGTAATCGGACTCTCCCAGAAAATCAGGAAAGAACCGTCGCTGCGCATGAGCGCCTGGCGGAGGCTCAACTCCATCGTCGGCCCGATGATCATCGCCAGGATCAGGGGCGCCACATCGTACTTGATCTTCCGGATAAAGTACCCCAGGACGCCGAAGCACAGCAGGATCGACAATTCAAAAGTGCTGGTATTGACCGAATAGGTCCCGACCAGACAGATGAGCAGGATGACGGGAAAGAGGATGCGGAAGGGGATCCTCAGCAGGCTGACAAAGATACTGACGAGGGGAATGTTCAGAATGATCAGCATGACATTGCCGATATACATGCTGGCGATCAGCCCCCAGAACACATCGGGATGTTTCGAGATGAAGAGCGGCCCCGGCTGAATTCCGTGGATGAGCAGGGCGATCATCATGACCGCGGGAGCGGGTCCCGTAGGGATGCCCAGGCTCAGGAACGGGATCATCGCGCTTCCCGAGGCGGCGTTGTTGGCCGTCTCCGGCCCGGCCACCCCCTCGATACGACCGGTTCCGAACTCTTCCGGCCTCTTCGCCAGCCTTCTTTCCGTCATGTAGCTGACGAAACTCGACAAGATATGGGCGGAGCCCGGCAAGAGTCCGAT
>JAMDBG010000148.1 GCA_023487865.1 Deltaproteobacteria bacterium
CGGGGGATGGTATCCCTGCGGCGCTACAGGGAGATCCTTGAGCGGAGGCCCGTCGTGACCCCGATCCCGCCCGCCGAACGTCCGGACGCCGCGCGGATCATCCGGACGGCGCTCGCCGCCGGCCGGAAGGCGCTGGACGAGCATCAGTCAAAACAGCTTTTTGCCGCCTATGGCGTTCCCGTCACCCGCGAAGGGCTTGCAAAAACCGAGGACGAGGCCCTGGAAGCGGCACGGAGAATCGGCTTCCCCGTCGCCGTGAAGGCCTGTTCATGGGAGATCCTGCACAAATCGGGAAAGGGGCTTATCGCCCTGGGGATCCGGACCGAAGCGGCCCTCCGCAGGGCCTTCCACGCCATCCGCAAGGCCGCGGGACAACCCGTCCCGATCCTCGTTCAGGAGATGGTCGCGGGGGACCGCGAATTCGTCGCGGGGATGACCCGCTTCCCCGGCTTCGGCCCCTGCGTCCTGTTCGGCCTGGGCGGCGTCTTTACCGAGGCGCTGAAGGACACCGCCTTCAGATCCGCCCCCCTCAGCGCAACCGAGGCGGAGGAGATGCTCTCGGCCATCCGCGCAAAAGAGCTCCTGGGCCCCTTTCGGGGCCTTCCCGCCGTGGACATGCCGACGCTTGCCGGCATCCTCCAGGCGGTCGGTTTTGCCGCCCTCCTCCATCCGGAGATCGCCGAGATCGACCTCAATCCCGTCATTATTTCGGGTTCCCGGCCCATCGTCGTCGACGCCCTGGTCGTTCTGAAGTCTTAAGATCGTATTTGTAGATCAACTCCCGGGCGCTACCTCTCTTAGCACGTCGATCAAGGTTCCATCCCGGTACTCTACGAGGGCCACGATCTTATCCGTAAACTCGGGTTTGCTCGGCCTTCCCGTGATGCTATATGCCAGATCCCGCAGCTCCTCAATAGTTTTCAGCGGGATTCTTGCCGTCTTGAGCTGCTCGATCAGGTCCTGCCTACGGGGATTCACGGAGATACCGTAATCGGTCACAAGGACATCGACCGATTCTCCGGGGGTGGAAACCACGATGACATCGTCCACGACAACGGGAATGCGTCCCCGGATGAGGGGGGTGGTAATGATGGTGAGCTTCGCACCCGCCGCCGTGTCCGAATGCCCCCCCGTAGGATACTGGAGAATCCCGTCTGAATGGGTGTTGACGTTGACGTTGAAGTGGATGTCTATTTCAGTGGCGCCCAGTACGACGACGTCCAGCAGGTTGACGGCCGTACCGCGGTTGTGGGGATTGGCATAGAAGCCCGCGCCGATCTCGATGTGGTTGACATCATTCAGCAGTGATTTGATCGCGTACTGATCGAAAGCCTGGACGGTCAAAATTTTATGGATGACGCCTTCTTCCAGCAGTTTGACCATACTCTCTGTCGTGCCTCCCATCCCGAAGCTGCCGACAATGCCCCGTTTTTTCATCCGTTCACCCAGAAATTTGGTCACGGCCAGGGATATCCCGCCGGCGCCGGTTTGAAACCGAATTCCATTGCGAAACACCTCGGAGGCCTCTATGACACGGACCGCATTTCTGGCAATGTTGAGATTGACCGTGTCCCGAGTCAGACGCAGGGTGTTGGAAACGATTTTGGACGGATCGCCGATATTGTCGACTTTGACGATGGTCCCGACGAACTCCTGGGAGATACTGATGGGGATGACGGGGGTCTCTTCCATGTAATCGGTCACAGCAACCGTTTTTTCACTGTAGATGGCGTCCGCCAGGGCATAGGACAGCGGCCCGCAGGCCGAGGGACCCTTGACGCCGTTGCAGTTTCCGATGTTGTCGGCGCAGGGGGCGCCGATAAAGGCCGCATCGATGTGAAGATCCCCCCTCTCGATGGCACGTACCCGCCCGCCGTGGGAGCGAATGACCATGGGACGGTCCATCAACCCCCGGGAGACGGCCCGTCCCACCTTTCCCCGGGCGCTCCCCCCCTCGATACAGGTGACCACACCGTTTTTGATATGGTCGATCAGCGGTTCGTGGACAGAATAAAGAGAGGACGGTGCGATGGTCATGTCCCTGAACCCCATGGCGGCAATTTCCGCCATGACCATATTTAGAACCTTATCCCCCTCCCGGAAATGGTGATGAAAGGATACGGTCATGCCGTCCCGCAGTTCGGTACGCTCGATGGCTTCCCGAAGGGTGGGAACCAGACATTCGTCGCCGGGATGCAATATGGTGCCGAGACGCGGCCCGACGCGTCGCTTGTCCTCTTTTGGGGGTTCGGCAAACGCCCCGGCATAGGGACGGTAACGCCGGCCGTCGATTTCCAGGGGCACTTCCCGGCCGACGGCATTGACGGCACAGTGCGCTTCGGTCATATGTCTTTTCTCCTTATCCTTCCGGGGCAGGGATCGGCAGGTCCAAACGTTCGGCAATGCGGATGATCTTCTCAGCCCTTTGGATGATCGGCTTGTCGATCATTTTCCCCTTGACGACGGCCACACCGCTGCCCTTGTCGCGGGCGACCTCTGCGGCCCGGATCACGTTGACGGCATGCTGGATCTCCGCTTCCGCGGGGGTAAAAATCTCATGAATGACGGCAATCTGGGACGGGTGAATGGCTGCGCGGCCGTCGAATCCCATCTGCTTGATGGCCAGGGTATCATTACGCAGCCCCTCCTCATCGTTAAAATCCGAAAAGACTGTATCGAGGGCCTGCACCCCCGCCGCCTTTGCGGCAATGATGAGCATGCTCCGCCCCAAGAAGATCTCCCGTCCCTCCCGGGTGCGGGTCGCACCGATATCCTGCGTAAAATCCTCGCCGCCGAACGTGATCGCATCGACCAGAGGCGAAGCGCCGGCGATTTCATAGGCGTTCAGAATGCCCTTCGCCGATTCGACCAGCGGCAGGATCGCCACTCTCTTCGATAAATGGCTTTGGAGGATTGCCTTTTCCACGGTCCGGACACCCTCGCGGTTTTCAGATTTGGGAACGACAATCGCATCCGGTCCTGCCGGAAGGACGGCTGCCAGGTCTTCCAGTCCGCAGGTGCTCAGGG
>JAMDBG010000171.1 GCA_023487865.1 Deltaproteobacteria bacterium
CTCCCGCGGGGACATCGAAGAAAGCGAATTGATTCCGGTAGGCAAAATCCTTGGATGCAAGGAAGGTCCTCAGCACTTCCCTGTCGCTCATCCCGTCCGCGGGACGTACCACGCGGAAGAGACCGGCGCCCGCAAGCTGGATGGTGCGGATTTTGACCTTTGCCGGCAAAGCCTGGAAATATCCCCAATAGCTGTCATCGGCCGCCGTGGTCGCCGCAATCACGCCGGCCACCATACCCTGGGGGCTCAAGGTAAAGCCGACCTCGGTGATCTTGCCACCCTTGACGGAAAGGGGATGATTCGCCGGCTCGGTCTTGAAACCCAGCGCGCAGAGACTCGCTTCGTAATCACCCGGCGCGACCGCCCCGGTCTCCTGTCTTGTCAGGTAAGGGTTCACCTTGAGTTGCGTCTCTTTTTCATCCCCATCGGCGGGAACGAGGACGAACGCCATTTGCAGAGGAATCTTGACATCGGGGGGCAGAAAGTTGTGGCGGATATCCACGTATCCGCTGGTGGAAGCCATGGTCTTTTTCAGGTTTGCCTCGGTCGTCTCGACGATCGCCTTATACTGGGAAATCACTTCCGTGCTGCTGAGAATGCTGATATGATCTTCATTAAAGCCTATCACCTTCAGGGCGCCGGCCTGCGCCCTCGGGTCGAGCATGCTTTCCAGTGTGACGGTGTTGTCATTGTTCTGCCGAAAGAGGCTTCCGCCTCCCTTGTGACCAAAGAAGAGATAATACCGCATCCTATCGGGAAGTTTTCTGGCGAAGACCTCGCGGATGAAATCGCTGTCCGGCTCCATGTCTTTCCAGCTCGGAATCACGGCAGGCGAATGTTCGACGCCTGTTTTGGCCCTCTGCTCCCCTCCCCACGGCGTCGATATGGAGACAAAGAGTTTCACGGCCCGGTTGTGCTGATCCGGCTCGATCAGGGCGGATCTGGATACCAATCCCCCCATGCTGTGCGCCACGACATACAGCTGTTCGAAGTTGTATCTCAGTTCGAGATCGTAGAGTTTCTTGCGCAGGAACAGCGACAGGGTGTTCAGCCGGGCGCCCGAGGGATAATAGAAAATCCAGGGTTGATAGCGGGAACGGTCCATGGCCCTGATAAAATACCGCCAGTCCTGCGGAGAACCTGCAGCGCCATGTACCAGCAGCACGGGTATTTTTTTGCGGTCGTAAGGTTCAAGAAAGTAGATATTGGCGCCGTTGAGCTTGAAATAATCCAGAGGCGCCCAGAATCCCCGTTCACCCTGCTGAGCCGAGAAGGCCGGATCATCCAGATCCGCGAGGGCGCCGGCCGAAGTGCTGGGTTTTCTCTTCCCTTCGGAATAGAACAACAGCCGGTCGGCCAGGGATGGGGCGGGCTGATCAAGGGTATCGGACAGCTCGATATCCAACCCCCACAACACCCCGCCCGACTGGGTGGCGACATATTCCGGTTTTCCATAATGCCCCGCCCGTTCACCTGGGTCAAAACTCAGATTCTCGTTGGCATCCTCAAACGCGAAAATGCGGTACCGCCCGTCCCGAACCAGCAGCTCGTACGGTCCCGGTGCAGACAGCACGGCATAATCCCCGATGATGACTTGTTCACCCTCTCCCGCATAAACGACGACGATAATGGGTTTTTTCAAAGAGGCTTTGCTGATGATTTCGCCAAAAATGAGGCAGGAGTCTTTTGAAAACTGCACATCCTCCCTCAACTTCACCAAGGCGCAGCCGCCGAGCAGACCAATGGTCAGAAACACAAGTAATGCGATGCACAATTTACGCATGAAAACCCTCACTTTTTTCAGCCCCCGAAAAACATTATCTATGCCCGTCCCGGAGAGCGTCGAGAGAGGGCATGGAAAAAGTGCGCCTGAGTCCGTCCTTCAGGGAGATGCGCGGTCGCCATCCGAGTTCCCGGGATGCCTTGGCTGCATCGAAACGGACATTCGCGTACTGGGCCTTGAATCCATAAACCGTCGTGTCGATGGAGGGCAAGCCGAACCGTTTCAGGCGCCCGGCCAGCGCTGCTCCGGCGAGGAGCAGGGGCAAAGGCAGGGAGATGGCGACGAACCGGTCATCGACCGCTGCCCGGTAGTGGTCAAGAAATTCCTTCTGCGTGACCGCGGCACCGTCGACCAGGTTGTAGGTTTGTCCGACGGCCTGCTCTGCGGAGAGGGCGAGCAGGATCCCGTCGACCGTATTGTCCACGTAAGTCAAAGGGAGCGGATTGGTCCCGTCGCCCACGAGCACAAAGAGTTTTTTCGTCAGGAAGTATCCCACGTTGGGATGCAGCAGCCGTCCGCCCGGACCGAAGACGATTCCCGGCCGGATCACCACCACGGGCAATCCCTGCTGCAGATGGCGACAGGCGTGTTTTTCCGCCTCGACCTTCGCGTGGACATAAGGTCCCAGCCGTCCCGGATCCGGATCCAGGGGGGAGGTTTCATCAATGAAGGCCCCTCTTTCGAGGTCCGCCGTCCGATAAACGGTGATGGTACTGATATGGACGAACCGCTTAACGCCCGCTTCACGGGACAGTTCGAGCATCCACTCGGTTCCCCGGATGGTCGTCTCCACATGTTCCTGCCATGATCCGCTCATGGCGGCGGCGGCGTGACAGACTGCATCGACCCCGGCAAGCGCCCGGCGCAGACTCTCCCGATCCTTCATATCCCCCCGGACGATTTCGGTATTGGTCCCTTGCAGTCGACTTTCCCCGTCGGTCCCGCGGGACAGGGCGCGAACGGCGTCGCCGCGCGCCGCCAGCGCCGATACGAGGCGGCTTCCCAAGAAACCTGTTGCTCCGGTGACCAGAACCTTCATGGGGATTTTCTTCCCCCTTTCTTTGACTGGGGCGCCATTTTACAAAGAATCATCCCGTATCGCCTCATCCCCGCAGAGGGCAGACGCTCAGCACCTCCCTGTTTCCATAGCATGTTTTTTCTGGCATCTGCAAGCGGCTATAGTGTATGGAGCACGTTGCCGCCTCCGGAGGCGGTACACCCCCGGCAGTGGGGAATAAGC
>JAMDBG010000128.1 GCA_023487865.1 Deltaproteobacteria bacterium
TGATTCGCGTTACGTGGTCAACGCGGCGAATGCTGATTTTATGGACCGCCTGCTCTCTGGGGCGACGTGCTTGAGTGTTTCCAGCAAAGAGGATGCAGCGAAAAACCGTCAGTTGGAAACGGAACGGCCGGCCAGCCATGCCCCTGCGGCAATCAAGACTGATCCGGATATCAGTCCCGGCCCCATCGCCTCCCGAAAGAGCAGCGATATCAGGAGGGTCGAGCCGATAGGGGTGAAGTAGGCAAGCGTGCTGATCAGCGGCACATTACCACGTTTCACACCGATCTCCCACCAATGATAGGCGAGCCCCACCGGACCGATTCCGCCGAAGAGGACCCAGAATAACGCTTCGGGTCCGACCGGCGGCAGGTTCTGCCACTCTCCCTGGAAGGCGGCAACAGCAGCCGCCATTGCCGCGCACAGGGTGAAATGAAACGCCGTTCCGCCTTGCTCCTCGGGGATCCGCCAGCGTCGGAGCAGAACGCTATAAAGTGCCCAGAGAAAGCCCCCGAGGAGCGCCAGTACCAGGGGAAGCGGCGCCTCCGGCATCCGAAGCAGATCCGACACGCCGCGGGCGCTGACGATTCCCGAAAAACCTAAAAGGACGCCGGCCGACATGGGGATCGGGCGGATTTTCTCCCGGATCAGGAATGTGGATAAAAGGACGATCCAGACCGGCCAGAGGTAGTTGAGGAGGTTCACCTGTCCGATGGCCTGTTCCGGGGCCGTGCCAAAAGCGAATGCGAGAATGACCGTGTAGAATGAGACTCCCCAGAAACCGGCAATGATGACCCGGAAAGGGAGACGAATCAAGTCGCCCAAGGGGCGGCGCCGGAAGGATTGCAGAAGGACAACCGTGATCACACCGGTGGCCGTCATCAGTGTCAGATAGACCATCGGTCCCAAGAGTCGTGCTCCGCTGGTAAAGCAGACACCGCTGGTGCACCACAGGAGGATCGAACCGACGGCGGCCGCGGTTGCGCCCCTTCTCCCTCCTTTATTTATAGGGGAGAAAAAACTCACCTTTTCTTCCTTCGCGCGTATCTGCCGGAAACGGGTATTCCCATCCCTTTCAGTTTCCTTCATGTGTCGATGAAGAGATGCCGCTGATTTCTCCGCCCCTCCTTTATGTGTGTATCTTCCCGAGCAGCCAAGCCATCCTTTGGCCGAGTGATTTCACAAGACGGATCCCTTCTTCGTCAGACTCCACTTCTCCCTTTTCCCTACCGATGCCGATAGCCCGACCGACGAGGATCATCTCACCGCTGAGGAAGAAATGGTCCATGGTGTCAAGAGTGTGAATCGCTCCGGACCGGCATAGGAGAAGGCACCTGGCACCAACTTTCTTTCTAAACATTCTGCCGTTGGACCTGGCCACATAACCGGTACGATCAATCAGGGCCTTCATTTCGGGTGTCACATCCTGGAAATAGACAGGCGAACCCAGAATGATTCCATCCGCACCGAGCATCATTTCGATGCACTCATTGGCGGAGTCGTTTTTTACGGCACACCGCTGGTCCTTATTTTCCATACACTTGTAACAGGCGATGCAGCCATGAATTTCCTTTTCCGAGAGTTGTACCAGAGCGGTTTCAATCCCCTGGTCTTTGAGTTCGCTGAAGACATGTCCGATAAGGATAGCGGTATTGCCATCCTTTCTGGGACTGCCGTTAAAGGCGATGACTTTCATCTGCTGTTCCTCCCGAGACGGTCAATCTTGTTTTTCTATATTCATCTGTTGCCCATGATCAAAAATGCGCCAAGGATTTGGGGCATAATCCCGCAGGTGAAAGCCCCCTGGCACCGAAAAGCAACCGTTGTCGGTTTTTCGGGCATTCCTTTTCCTTCCGGCTGTTTTACCGTTTCAGGTACGTCAGCAGCGCATCAATGCCCGCCTGGGAGACGACCTCATCCTGATCGGAATGGCCTGAACTGCAACCGATTCCACCGACAATCTGGTTGTTGACAAAAATTGGAAGACCGCCGGCGACGATCATGAACCGCCCATGGTTACTGACATGAATGCCATAGGATGGACCTCCCGGCATACTTGTCTCCCCGTACGCGCGTGTGGACTTGCGGGCGGCCGCAGCCGTAAAAGCCTTGCTGATCGCGATATCGATACTGGTGATTCGGGCATTATCCATCCGATGGAACATCAGTAGACTGCCGCTGTCATCGGTGATGGCGATATCCATATCGACTCCGATTTCGGATGCCTTCTTCTCCGCCGCGGCCATCATGACGCGTGCATCATCCAGAGTCAGCTTGGGAACGGTTTTCATTGGATCTACCTCCTGTTCTTTTTAACAGAAAATGACGGACGGTCATCAGCCTTCCTGAAACAAAAGGAACCCTTGACGAGTCCGTCAATCATTCACTTAATGCTTTTCTCAGTACGTTTGACGCCTTGAATGATACCACCTTGCGAGCATCGATGGTAATCGACTTGCCGGTCTTGGGATTCCTGCCCTTTCTGGCGTGTTTGTTCATTATCGTCCACTTGCCAAATCCTGAGATCTTGACGGGAATCCCTTGAATCAGATCCTCCTTCATGATTTCAAAGAGACTGTCGACTGAGGCCACACATTCTTTCTTTGTCAAACCGATTTCCTCTTGGACCAGACCAACGAGATCAATCTTTGTTAATGCCATAACTCCCCCCTTTGCGTTAATGTCGATGATAGATGGTGTCTTTCCACTGCAGGAATCCAATCGTACCTGTACATCCTGCTTTGTCTGATCTTGCCTTCATCAGAGGTTTTCAACTGATCCGTTCTCTGCTGAGGATTGCCAAAGAAAATCATCGCTCTTTATCGGATTCAAAAAGCTTTTTTAAAGACGTAAGATACGCAGCTGATGATTCGTCCCCCTCTTTAGGAGCCCAAAACGCTTTTTCCTCCTGGGTCAAGGGTAAGAAGGGTCCCGC
>JAMDBG010000201.1:0-11181 GCA_023487865.1 Deltaproteobacteria bacterium
TTTCATCGCCTCGTCGTTGATCTGATTGGAGTCCGACGTCTTCAGGATCAACCGCTTGATCGGATCGTCCAGGATGAGGATCTCGAAGATCGCTGTCCGGCCCCGATAGCCGGTGTTCATGCAGACTGCGCACCCCTTCTTCCGATAGAAGGGGTGCTGCTCGAACTGCTTTTTCTCCATTCCCAGATTGGCAAGCGACTCGTCGTCGGGGGTATAGGCCTCCTTGCACTTCGGACACAGGACCCTGACGAGTCGCTGGGCGATGATCGCGATGACCGACGAGGTGACGAGGAAGGGTTCGATCCCCATGTCGATGAGGCGCGTCACGGCGCTTGCCGCATCGTTCGTATGGAGGGTGGAAAAGACGAGATGTCCCGTGAGCGATGACTGGATCGCGATCTCCGCCGTCTCCCGGTCGCGGATCTCGCCGACGAGGATCACATCCGGGTCCTGGCGGACGATCGAGCGGAGCCCCTGGGCGAAGGTCAGGTCGATCTTCGGGTTCACCTGGATCTGGCCGATCCCGTCGATCTGGTACTCGATCGGGTCCTCGATCGTGATGATATTCACCTCGGGGGAGTTGATGCTCGAAAGGGCCGCGTAAAGAGTCGTCGTCTTCCCGCTTCCCGTGGGTCCGGTGACCAGGACAATCCCGTAAGGCGACTTGATCAGCCGGTTGAAAATGCCGACCTTCCGGCTGTCCATCCCGAGATCGGAAAGCATGAGGATCGATGCCGTCTTGTCGAGGAGCCGCAGGACGACCCGCTCTCCGAATGCCGTCGGGATGGTGGAGACGCGGATGTCGACGCTCCGGTCGGCGACCTTGATCTCGATCCGGCCGTCCTGGGGGAGCCTTTTTTCGGCGATGTTCAGCTTCGCCATGATCTTCACGCGCGATACCAGCGGCGATTGGATCTTCCGGGGAAGGCTCAGGATATCGTAGAGGATCCCGTCGATCCGGTAGCGGACCTTCACGGAGGCCTGGTAGGGCTCGATATGGATATCGCTCGCCCGGTCCTTCGTCGCCCCGGACAGGAGCAGGTTGACCAGTTTGATGATCGGGGCGTCGCTTGTCTCGTCGAGCAGGTCGCCGGTCTCCTCAATCTCGGAGATGAGGCTGTCCGTGGACTCGTCGTGCATTTCCTGGAAAAACTCCTTGGCCGTGCTCCGGCTCAGGTCGTAGGCAAGGTTGATCGCCGCCTGGATCGCCTCCTGGGTCGCCAGGACCACCGGCCGCTCCGGCCGGCCGAGGAGACGGCAGAGGTCGTCCACCGCCGGGAAATTCGAGGGATCGTTCACCGCCACGACGAATCCCTGCGGCGTATCGAGGGGAACGATCTTCTGCTTTTTCAGGTACTGGATGGAGACGAGGCCGGTGAAGTCGGTGTTCATGTGGTCCGTGGGAAGCGCCTCCCAGAAGGGGATGCCGTATTCGGCACTCATGGCCGAAAGCAGCTCCACCTCGGGAAGGACCTTCTTCTGGAGGAGGAGATCGACCATACCGGCTATCGGGGCCGGACAGCGATCTTCGAGATCCTCATCCTGGACGATCCGATCAAGCGGTTGATCCTGAAGACGTCGGACTCCAATCAGATCAACGACGAGGCGATGAAAAGGGGGATGACGAACCTCCTGTCCGACGGGGTGAGGAAGGTCCTGGAGGGGACCACGACGATCGAGGAGGTCTTGCGTGTCACCCGGATCCTCAAGCGGGAGAACGACGTGGAGGTCTAACCAGACAGATCAACGGGAGGAAGAGAAAATGGCCAAGAAGAAGCTTTCACGCATCGATATCCAACAGATGAAAGAGAGGAAGGAGCGGCTGCCCTGGGTGACGGCCTACGATTACTGGACCGCACGGTTCGCCGAAGAGGCGGGGATGGACATGATCCTCGTCGGGGATTCCTTCGGGATGTGCATTTACGGCTATGAGGGGACGGTGCCGGTGACGATGGATCAGTGCATCACCCACAGCGAGGCGGTCCGGCGCGGCGCCCCGAACACGTTCATCATCGGCGACATGCCCTTTCTCTCCTATCAGGTGAGCGTGGAGGAGGCGGTGCGCAACGCCGGCCGCTTCTTCAAGGAGGCCCGTGTAGACGCGATCAAGCTGGAGGGAGGGCGGCGCATGAAAGCCCAGATCCGGGCGATCGTGGACGGGGGGATGCTGGTGATGGGTCATATCGGACTGACCCCGCAGAGTTCCGGGCAGCTCGGCGGTTTCAAGGCGCAGGGACGGACGGCCGACACGGCGCTGGAGTTGATCGAGGACGCCCGGGCGATCCAGGCGGCGGGTGCCTTTTCGCTCCTCGTCGAGGCGGTGCCGCCGGAGGTCTGCCGGATCATCCGCGACGATCTGAAGATCCCCGTCTACGGGATCGGGGCGGGGGTCGAGGCCGACGGCCAGGTGATGATCTGCAGCGACATCCTGGGCATCTTCCAGGCCTTTACGCCGAAATTCGTGAAAAAATACGACAACCTCGGCAAAAGGACGCTCAAGGTCTTCACCCAGTACGCCAAGGAGGTCCGGAGCGGCGAATTCCCCCAGGAGGAGCACACCTACAAGATGGTGGAGGGGGAGCTTGCCAAGCTGAAGAAACGCCTGAAATAGACTCAGCGCATCATCACCAGCGCCTTGGCGAAGAAATCCCTGTCGCCGAAATTGCCGGATTTCAGCGCCAAGAGCAGGGGCCTGTCCCCGAGCGCCTGCGTGACCGGAACACCCGGCGCGATGGGGGGGCCTATTTTAATCGCTTTTATCCCGAGGGCCTGGACGACGGCCCCTGAGGTTTCGCCGCCGGCGACGATGAATCGGGTCACTCCCAAAGTCGACGCCGCGCGGGCGATCTCAGCAAACATCCGCTCTACTATGGTCCCGGCCTGTTCAATGCCGAGTTCCTCCTGGCACCGCCTGATTGTCTCCGGGCGATCGGTCGCATAAATCATGAGCGGACCCCGATGACGATGGGTCTCAAACCAGTGCATTACCTGATCGAGTGTTTGCGATCCCCGGTGCAGCGCCAGGGGGTCGAGCTGGAGAGCGGGATGCCCCGCCTTGAAGACGGCCACCTGCTCCAGCGTGGCCGAGGAGCAGCTCCCCGAAAGGATCAGGGCGTCTCCCTCAACCCGGTCAAGTTGCGCCGCATTGGGCCCCTTGGCAAACAGACCTTTTTTCTCAAAGTTGTCCGCGAGTCCGATGGCCAACCCCGATCCCCCGGTCAACAGCTTCAGCTCGGCGCTTGCATGCCCTATCTCTATGAGGTCTTTGGTAAAAAGCGTATCAACGACGGCGTAACGATGGGATTCGGCCAGTTCGGCATACCGTTTCCGGATCGCCTCCGCCCCCATTGACACCGTTGCCTGATCGACCAGGCCGACTTTTCCTCTGGTCTGACGGCCGAGCACCCGGACCAGGTTGGCATCCTTCATCGGCGTCAAGGGGTGGTGCTGCATGCCGCTTTCATTGAGCAATACGCCGTTGACGAACAGATAGCCGTTGTAAACGGTGCGTCCGTTGACGGGCAACGAAGGGCAGGCAATGGTGAAGCCCTCTTTCAGTGCATCGAGCAGGGCATCGGCCACCGGTCCGATATTGCCTTTTTCGGTGGAATCGAAGGTGGAGCAGTATTTGAAATAGTATTGTCTGCAATCATAGGACTGCAGCCATCTCAATGCGCTGAGCGAATCGGCCACTGCGGCTGAGGTCTCCTGGGTTCGGGACTTAAGCGATATCACGACCGCATCCACACCGGAGAGGTCAATTTTTTCTTTCGGCAGGCCGGTCAGCTGAATCGTACGCATCCCCGACGCGACCAAAAAGCCGGCCAGATCCGTCGATCCGGTGAAGTCATCCCCGATACATCCCAAAAGCACGGACATCAATCGCCCCCTGATTTATCCGCAGTTCATCCGTTTCAGGTGCCGTCAACAAAGACCCTGGCATCACGCTTCACCGCACCGCCGTTTTCGGACGCCATTTTATAGACATCCGGGCCATTGTCAACAGCGTATATTTTCTGTCAAAACTCCATTGACACACCCTGGCGTTCCCCGTATACTCACAGCGCACAAAACATGCCCTGTCAATCCAACAATATGAATGGACTCCAACCCGAGGTGGCCCTTGAGAAGAAAGAATCCCACGGCTGATTTTGGCGTACTGCCGGACAAGTCCAGCAAATTAGAACATTATGAAAAGCGTTTCGGCATCATCGCCATCGAGAAGGGTTATATCACCACCGAGGATCTCATCAAGGGATTGACCGTGCAGGTCTATGAGGATGTAAGGAAGATTCCGCATCGTTTTCTCGGAGAAATTTTCTTTCACATGGGTCTGATGACGGATCAACAGGTTGATGAAGTGCTCGGCAGCATATTTCGTAAATCACGATAGCCCCGGTGTTTTCGGATCATCTGCAGGCAACCCCCCAGCAGCGATAGCGCGGCAAGCCGCTCATAATCAATAGCTGCCAGGCATTCAGATGACTGTGGGATCAAAGTTGCCTGATTGTGGACCACCGCATTCCGGTTTGTAACAAGTCACATTCGTAAAGGTACAGTCTTTCTTGCAAGCCGGACAAGGTTTGGGAGGTTGTTTGCCGACATCCTGCTGAATAAGGTAGCCACAACCATTGCACTTCCACCAGATCTTTTCTTCCATGGTTCTCTCCTTTCTTGCAAATATCACTGCCTCTTGGAGTACCTCGCAATCCTCTCCCGAGAGGATATTTTGGCCCACCACAGGAATGATTGACAGGAAGATCAGAGAGCGGCGATCAGCTTCGATCACCTATTCAATGCAGATCCTGCTTATATTCGTTGCTTGCGAAGTCTGCTTCTATGGTTTTATCCATTTCCGAAGGTTCAACCTCCTTGCATTTGATCAGCAAGCGTTTGTAGCGGGTGGCATCGAAAGGTCGTTGCGCTGATGCCGATGCGTACATCACGTGAAGCATGATCATGATAATGAAATGAATGACCTCATGACGAGAGAATCCCCGGTCCTCCATTGTTTCACAGAATAAGGTTGTTTCTATAGGAGAATTTGCCGATAGCTGGTCTTCTACCATTTTATGGGTACTGATATGCAAAAAAGGATTGAATTTCGCACCGGCTTCATATTCACGACCGTCGAGAATATCGGTGTTTTCAAAATGGTCGCTGTATTCTTCATGCTCCATCAAGATTTCCGCCAAATTGCCGTCTTTTTCAGATAATTCACCTTGTCTGCCGGATGTAACCATTTTCCAGATACGATGGACATTTTGGCGAAAGAACTTCCTTTGCAGCATTTCTGCTTCTTTTGGGGCATCGCTGGCCATACAATATCTCTTTTCTGGCGATTTTCTTTCCCTAAGCCGTCCTATCCGGATCTGGCATTATTCAATAATTTTTGTAAGCCCATTCCACTTCATCGGAAGCATGAAATCAGGAAGATGAAAGGAGGCATGTTAGGGTTGCTTATAGCTGATCGATATTCCACCGCCGCTTTCATCCACCGTCGTTTTCATATAGGGAAGGCCCTTTATATAATCATAGAACTCCTTGGTCCCTTCTCCCATTCCCCATCCTCGTAGAGAAACGTTGTGAGCCGTATAGCACCCTCCCGCTTCAAGCTTAGGGTATATATCGATGAAGTAGTTTTTATACCACTCTTTATCCGCATCGCAGAAAATGAAATCGAAAGGTCCCTGAAGCTCTTTGACCAATGTGTGTGCATCAGCAAGCCTGGCGTCAATATAGTCCGAAAGGCCGGCTTCTTTGAAGTTTGCCAGCGCCTGTCGATACCGTTCTTTGTCTATCTCGATCGTGATCACCTTCCCGCCTGTTTTACTGAGTGCCCAAGCAATATAAATCGTAGAGTGGCCCGTAGAGGTCCCTATTTCGAGCGCCTTTCTATATTTATTTTTGATAATCAGATCGTATAAAATCTTTCCATCAGATGCCGGAACATTAAGATCTCTCCATGTCCCTTGTCGCTTTTTCAAAAAGGTTGTTGCCTTTGCATCGAGATTATTCTTCTTATCTGATCCTTGGGACATCAGCTCGGTCGGCAACAAAAGCGCTATAACGAGTACAACCAATAGAAACTTGGTGTAAATATGTCCTTTGTTAATCATTGATTATTATCTCTTTAGGCTTCTTCGGCACAATGAGCCACATTGCCAGATAGGCGAGAATACCAAAGCCGAATGAAAATAGAACGAGCAGTATAAAGATAATCCTTATCAGGGTGGGATCTTTATCAAAGTATTCTCCAATGCCTCCACACACGCCACCAATCTTACGATCGCTATCGGATAAATATAATTTTTTCATATAAGCCCTCCTTTAACTCAACGGGTTAACTAGAGATCATGACGTCACCAGCCCATCCTTGACGATTTCAAAGAGGCGATCAACGATCCTGATGCAGTCTTTCTTGGACATGCCGAGTTGATCGTAAGGGGACTCGATGATCTCAATCTTTGTCAGCCTCATGGTGGTCCCCTCTTCTCCTTCAAATAGCTTACATAGTATGACGCCGTTTCCTTGGATTTTTCCAGCATGGGGGCATGTCCCGTATCTTTCATGATGACAGTTTTGTAGTTTTTCAAGTTCCGCTCTAAAATCGATACACCTCCCACATCCAAAATCTTGTCGGCATCACCCCAGATAATTAAGACCGGTGCCTCAATTTTAGGCAAATAGGGTTCCAGGAGGTTCTCTTTTGACGCGGATGTTTCTTTTGTAACGTTTCCTACCATTTCGTTCCATATCTTTTTGTTGAATTTCCTATGCGCAATCGCATCTGCAACCAGGACTTTCTTAAACTGGGAGGGTATGAATGGTGGTTTTTTAAAACATAGTTTTAGGAATCGATCAAAATCCTCTGTATTGTTTGTCAATAAAGGATTAATACCTCTCTGTAAAAGGATGAGCACCTCACTCGGATGAGGAGAGCCGACGCCGCCGGGAGCCAACAATCCGACAGTTACAACTTTTTGAGGATATTTTGCGGCATACATTCCGGCAAGCATCCCTCCCATGGAATTCCCTGCCACATGAAATCTTCCGATCTTTAGCGCCGCCATGAACCGATCGATCCGGGTCAGTTGATTTTCCGCTGCATAACTTTCATTTTGTATCTGAGAACTTTCACCAAAACCGGGAATATCGGGGATCACCACGTGATAATCACCGGTCAGGTGCTTTGCAAATTGTATCCAGGTGTCTTTATTCACACCGAAGCCATGCAGCAACAGCACTGTTTGCCCTTTTCCACCTTCCAGATATACAATTTTGTGATCGTCTACCTGGATTTCCTTCTTGACCAAACCTGCATTATATCTTCCAGCCTTTACCGTCAGCTTGAACAATGTGTCTGGAAACAGGAAATAGATCCCAGCAAGGACCAAAACAAGGAGCCCCAGGCTGACTGCCAGTACGTTTTTCATCTCCCGTCCTCCTTGCTTCCCTGAATCCATGGCCTATGGGAATTGGTTATACTTCTTCCGGATGCCGGCTCTCAGTCACCATTCCGTTGCACAGCGCCGGTAATCGCATTTTTTATGTTTTGATGCCTTGAAAGCATCATAACATGATGTGATTCAAACGCCCGTCATATGGCTTAGGGCAGTTTCGTCGTCAGTTCACGATAGATTCGACGCACGGCAATCTCCAACGCTCTTTCGTAACCTTTGAATTTTTTGAATTGGGGGAGATCAATGGCACTTACCGTTTCACTTTCCGAGGCACCTGTCGCCACTTGTTTCTGCACGGCATCATGAACATCCTTTAGGATCTGCCAGTGGCTGCGCAATCCGGCACGTGTATCCTTCAGGTTTTTGGGAAGAAAGCCATGCCCAGGCACGAAGATGTCGGCCTTCAATGTTTCAGCGGCTTCGATCGCCTGCATCCATTTGGAGCTATAGCCTTCAGATATATAGGGGAACTCATTACTGTAGAAGGTTTCACCCATGTAGACTATCCGATCTTCCGGTATAAACACCATCGTATCTGCCTGTGAATGTGCCTTGCCGAGATAGATGATCTGTATTTCCTTACCGCCAAGATAGAGCGTCAGGCGTTCGCGGAAGGTTTGATTGGGAAGCTTCTTTTTCATTTCTTCAGGCGAGTTTTTCTCAATGAGCTTCAAGAGGCTGATACGATAATTCTCATGTCCGATTTTGATGGTATCCGCATAGATAGCGTTTCCTCCGGTGAAGGGGACATGAGGGGTAGTGGATATCAGAAAGCGTATCGGCTGTGAGGTCATCCGAGAAATGGATTCTCGCACCCTGCTGGCAATGGCCTCTGTCCGCTGGGTGTCTATAACGACAACACCTTCATTGGTAACTATGACTCCGTTGTTGAAGGTGGAGGAGACACCCGGCGTATCATCGCCGTGAAGGTAGACATAGTAACCGGGCTTTAACTCCTTCAGCCCATGGGAACGGTCAAATTCCTGTGCTGACAGATACGAAGGAAGCAATGATAGAATTGTAGAAACAATGCATGCAATACAAATCCGGAAAAAAGCGGCAATGTCAGGCATACATCTCCCCTCTGTTAAATTTTCATGACTCCCGTCTCTGATCGTTTTTCGCTAATCCTCAATGACCACATGCCTCTCATACCACTCTTGAAGCATCTCCAGGTCGATATTCCTGATTGCCGATCCAGATTATTCCCGCCGTGTGCCTATATCGGTCAATATCGGTGCTGTCCAGCCGGATCGGCTGCCCCATGATTTTGCCCTTCAGGGTCTTCCTGGACTCTCCTCCATAATACTGTCGTGATTAATCGGGTTTTATGGATTGAGGATATGGAAAATAGAAGATGATGTCAACGGAATAAGTGGCAGGCATCGATGCGAGAGAGACTCTGGTTGCTTGATTCCAGCTACTATTCAGCCGTAATGATTCAGTAGAACTGAGAATTACGGATTGAAGCAAAGTAACGTAGGCATCACAGCTGCTTCCCGTTCCTGTGCAGAGTCTCTTTATGTGTGCAAGCAGCGAATACAAGTTATTCCTGCATGGCATGTCACACCGTGACATATAATTAGAAGACCTCCTTCACACGATCATTCCACAAGAAAGAGAGGAGATATAAAAGTGGCGAAAAAATGACAAAAACCAGAGGAAAGAAAGAAGGGCTTTTGGTTGTTTACAAATCCGCAAGCCCCTGTTTTTGTTCTGGTGCCGGAGGTCGGAATCGAACCGACATGACCGCGAGGATCGGGGGATTTTGAGTCCCCTGCGTCTACCAGTTTCACCACTCCGGCACGGCGCTGATTATTATGATAGAGCCTGTAAATGTCAAGATAAATGTGTTGACAAAGCGTTGGCGCCTGTGTTAGATGCTTAAAACTTAAGCGAAAGCCAAGCAAGTGGGGTTGTAGCTCAGCTGGGAGAGCGCTTGAATGGCATTCAAGAGGCCGCGAGTTCGATCCTCGCCAGCTCCACCAGAAATGAAAAGGGGTTAAGCTGCGTGCTTGCCCCTTTATTGTTTTTGGCTTTGGAAAGCCCCCTGATAACGGGAAAGTTTATCGGAACAGTTACCAGCAGGAAGTTGTTTCTGCCGGGCGAAAATGCGCACCGATCCCCGGCGCCGACTGCAAAAGCATGTCGAGCGCCACGGAATACAATGGAACATGTGTAACTGCCCTGTGACGGCCATTGCCGTCGCATCATTTTGCGAACCCTGGGTTCGCGACCTAACCGCAAATGTATTTGCAGATCTTCATCTGGCTGAGAGTGCGACTTGGCAAGAAGGAGTCAAGGAGTATTTTCAGTGAATTTTGAACAGTTTTCTTTCGAACCGGGCATCGTCGCCGGCATCAGGACTGCCGGTTACACGACGCCCACCCCCATTCAGGAAAAGGCCATTCCCCTCGTGCTCGCCGGACGGGACGTCTTGGGGCTGGCGCAGACCGGCACCGGTAAAACAGCGGCCTTTGTCCTGCCCATTCTGCAGCGGCTTGCCACAGGCCCGTCACGGCGGACTCGCGCCCTGATTGTCGCTCCCACGCGCGAGCTCGCCGAGCAGATCCATCAGACGATCATCGACCTGGGAAAAGGTGTCCGGGTGAAGAGCGTCTCCATCTACGGCGGCGTGGGCAAAGGTCCCCAGGCCTCGGCATTGCGCCGCGGCGCGGAGATCGTCGTTGCCTGTCCCGGCCGTCTGCTCGACCATATCGGCGACGGCGGCGTCGATCTGTCCCACGTGGAAGTCCTGGTGCTGGATGAGGCCGATCGCATGTGCGATATGGGCTTCCTGCCCGACATTCGCCTCATTCTCAAGCATCTGCCCGCGCAGCGCCAGACGCTCTTTTTTTCCGCCACCATGCCGAAGGATATCCGCAGCCTGGCGAGCAGCATCCTCAAAAACCCGGCCACGGTTCAGATCGGCATGAACGCCCCCGTAGAGACCGTCTCCCATGCTCTCTATCCGACACCCGATGGCCTGAAGACGAAACTCCTGCTTGCGATGCTCAAACAGACCGTGACGGGACGTGTCCTGATCTTCACCAGGACCAAGCATCGCGCCAAGAACCTGGCCCAGGATCTGGAGAAGCACAGCTACCGCGTGTCGGCGCTGCAGGGCAACATGACGCAAAACCGCCGGCAGGATGCGATCAACGGCTTTCGGGACGGGAAATATGACATTCTCGTTGCCACCGACATCGCTTCGCGGGGGATCGACGTGCAGGAGATCTCGCATGTGATCAATTTCGACATGCCGAACACGGTCGATGCGTATACCCACCGCATCGGCCGGACGGGCCGCGCGTCCCAGACCGGCGAGGCCTTCACATTCACCGGTCAGGCGGATGAAACCATGGTTCGCGAAATCGAACAGGTGCTGGGCGCCCGAATCGAACGGCGCAAGCTGCCCGATTTTGATTACAGCAGCTTCGCCTCGGAGAGCCCCGCCCGGCAGGGCCGCCCGGGCCGGACCAGGGAGCAGCAGTCACCCCGCACTTACAGCCGAACCCGTAAAGGTTCCGACCGCGTCGTAAACGCCCGGGAGCCTTCGGGACAGCAACCGGCACGGCGCCACACCGGGGGCGAAAGCAGCTATGCGCCTGTCCGCCGTCCGCAGCAGCGCCGGCAATTCGCCGCGTCGTCGGCCAAGCGCACCTGGTAACTTTCACTTCCCGGCACCTTGCCACCACATCACCGGGGCTGAAGAATG
>JAMDBG010000201.1:11191-15341 GCA_023487865.1 Deltaproteobacteria bacterium
AATGAAGCGCGGCCTCCCGCCAAATGCACTGCAGGAGGCCGCGCTCTCTAATACCATTTGACATCCCTGGGCCGCTTTGCTAAGTGCGGATCATACTGTTACGGCAGAGAACTTTTGATCGGATGGAAGGATGTGGCGAATGGACCTCCGCAGCTTTACCCTTTATGACATCTTCAAAAGAAACGCGCGTGTTTTCAAAAACAGGATAGCGATTCAGTCGGAGGACCGGCAGATCACCTTCGGGGAGCTGCATGACCAGGTGTCTGCGGTAAGCGGCTGGTTGGCCGCCAAGGGGATCCACCGGGGAGACCGGATCGCCGTTCTGACCAAGAACCGTCCCGAATTCTTTTCTCTGATCGGCGCCGTTGCCTCCCTGGGGGCCATCGTGGTACCGATCAATTTCCGCCTCTCCGGCGAGGAGATCAGGCACATCCTGACCGATACCAGGCCGGAGCTGTTTTTTTTCGAGACTGATTTTGAAAAGATGGTTCCCGACCTTTTCGCCGGCGGTGCGTCTCCGAGAGAACTGATCGTTTTTGGCCGTTCGGGACAGAGCTTCACCCCGTTTGATACACTCCTGAATCATCCGGCGGGAAAGGCGGTTGCCGTCGGTGACGGCGATCCCCTCATGATCATCCATACGGCGGCCATTCAGGGGAAACCCCGCGGCGCCCTGCTCAGTCATCGCGGCCTGGTGGCCTGTTCGATCCATACGCTGAGCGCCCTCAGCCTGACTTACGACGACGCCTATTTGAACATTCTTCCCCTCTTCCATATTGCCGGTCTGATGGCCTCTCTGACGATGATGCAGGCCGGCGGCAGAAATGTGCTCGCATCCCGATACGATCCCAAGGCCGCGGGTAAAACGATCGACCGGGAGAAAGTGACCTTCATCGGCAATTTTCCCCCCATCCTGGGTCAGTTGCTCGAGGC
This sequence comes from Deltaproteobacteria bacterium, assembly GCA_023487865.1. Taxonomy (GTDB): domain Bacteria; phylum Desulfobacterota; class Syntrophia; order Syntrophales; family UBA5619; genus JAKAFS01. The sequence continues at coordinate 12,125 of JAMDBG010000201.1, forward strand.
GCAGGCCGCCGGCGAATGCAGCCTTTCCTCCCTGAAGAATGTCATCGGCGTGGAATTGCCGGAGACGGTGAAGCGGTTTGAAGGTCTGGGCGCCGGGCGGTTCTGGCTGGCCTATGGTCAGACCGAAACCATGGGGCTGACGTGCATGTCTCCGAACACGGAGAGACCCGGGTCTGCCGGAAGGCCGGGACCTTTGGTGGATATGAAGATCGTGGATGAATTCGACCGGGAGTGCGCTGCGGGAACGCCGGGAGAAATCGTGATCCGGGGCCCGCTGGTATTTGAAGGATACTGGGAAGATGCGGAATTGACGCAGCAGACGTTGCGAGGGGGCTGGCACCATACGGGGGACATCGGTCGTCTCGACGAGGAAGGATTCCTGTGGTTTGTCGGGCGGAAGGCGGAAAAGGAACTGATCAAGCCCGGCGGGGAGAATGTCTACCCGGTCGAAGTGGAAAAAGTGATCATGGAACATCCCGGTATTCGGGAAGTTTCGGTGATCGGGGTGCCGGATCCGAAGTTCGGCGAGGGGATCAAGGCCGTTTGCGTCCTGAATCCGGGGGCGCGTTTGTCCGAGCGGGAACTGATCGATTTTGTGGCCGGAAGGATCGCCCGCTATAAAAAACCCGGGTATGTTGCATTCGTCGACACACTTCCTAAAAAAGAAGACGGCAGCATCGATCGGCAAATGGTCAAGGCGCAATACGGCTCGGCCAACGGCTGATTGCCCGCTCTATTTCTCAAAAATCCATCGATCCACATCGCGACTCCAGGAGGTCAGCTCTTCCTGTTTGAACCACAGTGCTATTTCCTGCTTGCCGTTTTCGGGACTGTCGGAGGCGTGCGTGATGTTGCGTCCCACTTCCAGGGCGAAATCGTGGCGGATGGTCCCCGGCGCCGCTTCCAGGGGGCGGGTGGCACCCATCGTCTGGCGGATGGCAGCCACCGCGCTGGGGCCTTCCCAGGCCATCGCCATCACCGGTGCGGAGGTGATATAGGCAATCAAACCCTCGTAGAACGGCTTGCCTTTGTGAATGGCATAATGCTCCTCGGCCAGCGCCTTGCCCACCTGCATGAATTTCGCCCCCACCAGACGCAGCCCGCGCCGCTCCAGGCGGGCAATCACCTTGCCGATCAGCCCGCGCTGCACGCCATCGGGTTTTATCAGAACCAATGACCGTTCCACTTTTTCCTCCTGAGAAAATGGCTTGGATCTCTTTCCTGCCGATACCAAAGGATCCTTACAAATCTTTTAAGTCTTTTGTGAACTCCAGCCGTCCTTCCTTGATCAGGGCGGCTTTACTCCCCTCGATCCAGGCCTTGAATGTCTCGTTTTTCTTTTGCTGCTCAAGGTATTTCGTGATCGCGTCTTTTTTAGCGGTGAAATCCGCGTTGTTCAGCTTGCCTTTTTCCTTGAGACGGACGATGACGTAATCCCCATCGACCAGATAGGCCTGCTCAGGGTAAGGATTCTTTTCCGAGACCTGGAACAGGGCTTCCGTCAGTTCCATCGAAGAGCCCAAGTTGGGAACGACGCCTCCCGGCTGGAAGAGCCCCGTCTCCTTTATTTTAAGACCCTTCTCCCGGGCCACCGCATCCAGAGCTTCGCCTTTCCTCAAGCGGGCCAGGAGCGTTTCGGCCTCCTTCTGAGCCAGGCGCTTCGCCTCCGTCTCCCGATACTGCTTTTCCACTTCCGCTCCGATCTCCTTCAGAGAGGGGAGATAGGGTGCCTTTCGGTCCACAAGCGTAATGACATAGTACCCCTTCTGCCCCTGGAGCACGCGGCCGACCTCGTTTTTCTGCAGCCCGGAGACATGCTTGGCGAAATCCGCCATCGTCCTGAAATCCGGCGGCGGATCATTGAGACGGAAGAGCCCGGTCGTCCGGACCACCAGCTTCTTCTGGGCGGCATAGGCGTCGAAGTTCTCCTCCTGATAGATCGTATCGTGGGCCTTCTTGGCCTCGTCCGATGCCGCATACATCCCTTTGACCAGGCGGAGCTCGGCTGCAATCCGGTCCTTGACCTCGGACAGGGGCTGCACCTTTTTGTCTTTCGTCCACTGGTCCTTATGCCGATCGTAGTAATCGGCCACATCGGCATCGGAGATCTTGGCAGTCGCTGCGTAATCCTGACCCAGGAACGCCAGGTACTTGATCTGCACCTGCTCGGGGATGCGGAACTGTGCCTCCTGGGCCTTGAGAAAATCCTCCAGATCGGCCGGCGCCGCTTTGACCGCGCCGGTGAAGGCCTTCGGAGAAATCTCAATGAAATCAATGCTGATTTTTTCGCTTTGCATTTGGTAGATGTCATGGACCTCCTGATCGGACACCCTCACCCCGCCCTGGATCAGTTCCTCCACTTTCAGGGTGATCAGCATGTTCCTCTGGAAGGTTTCGAATTCATCGGGGGTCATCTTGCTCGACCGGAGGGTCTGTTCGTAGGTCCGCTGATCGAAAGCGCCGTTCCTCTGAAAACCCGGATAGGCGAGAATCATCGCCTTGACGTCCTCATCGGTCACCCTGACGTTCATCGCCTCCGCCTTGGTGAGGATGACGGCCTGGTTGATCAGGTTATCGAGCGCCTGCTGCTTGAGGTTCAGGCTCTTGAGCATCTCATCCGTCAGCCCCTGGCCGAAACGCTGGCGGTACACATCCACCAGATTCTGATACTCCCGCTGAAAATCCGCATAGACAACCGGTTTGCCGTCGATCATCGCGATCCGTTCCGCCCTCTGCTTATCGCCCACCGATCCGAAATAGAAAATAAAGACGACGATGATGATCCCCAGGATGAGTTTCATGAGCCAGTTTCTGGCGTGCTTCCTCATGAGGTTGAGCATGTGCAACTTCCCCCGTGTTTAATTTTGACGGCTTCGTAAAAGTTCGGATGCCGTGTCACGCTTCATCTTTCATCGTTGCGGTGTGCGGCAAAATACGCCCACGCTTCGGTATTCGCGCGCCCTGCCCGTGGCCTTTTTCCGCGGCCGTTCCCAATAAGGCTTTGGCGGCCCTTTACGAGATCGTCAATTTTTACTGGTTCCGTATACCCGGCCATAGGCATCGGCGGATGCCGATCTCGGGCCCGTTTCCCAGTACCGGATTATGCACGGCTAAGTAATATAGTCATCTATAAAAAGCAATGATTTTTTGGAAAAATGGATTGATAAGGGTTGGTAAATACGGTATAGGAAGAGCCCAAAGGGGAACTATCCTTTCG
>JAMDBG010000039.1 GCA_023487865.1 Deltaproteobacteria bacterium
ATCTTCTGATCCGCGACGAGACGGGGCTTCCCATCACGGTCGCGGACGATCCCCTCTCCACGGTGGCCAGAGGCGCCGGCATGGCCCTCGATCAGCTCGGCGTCCTCAAAGAGGTGACGTTTCAGGTCTGACGGCTTCGTGAAAAATCCATAAGCTGCGTTCTCCTGCAGATCAACCGGTCGATCCTTTGCCGCCCGCAGCGCGACAGTTCGGCTTTTGGGCTGATCGCATCGCTCTGACGGTTCCCCATCCTGGCGTGAAAGGGCCAGCCGCCTCTTCAAGTTACGAAGATAGAAGCGAAGCAGATGAGGATCAACCATCCCGGGGTCATCCTCCCAAAAGGGGCGCTGGCCGTTCATCAGGCCGTACGCGCCGTTTTTCCCAAGGGTGATGTGGTAGATTTTCCAATGAAAAACAGGGATGTCGGTATGGACGCCCTGGCCCGGCGTGTGAAGTGATCGGGAGGCGGCGATGGGAGTGAAGGGTAACGCCATTTTTGCCCAATCCGGCGGACCGACGGCGGTCATCAACAGCAGCATCTGCGGCGCCATACAGGAAGCGCGGAAGCACGAAGAGATCACCGCCATGTATGGATCCATCAACGGGATCCTCGGGGTCCTTGGCGAGAACATGATCGACCTCAACAGGGAGAGCAGGAGGAACATAGAGCTTCTCCGGCAAACGCCGTCATCGGCCCTCGGTTCGAGCCGGCACAAACTGAAAGAGGAGGACTACGACAGGATCCTCGATGTTCTGACGGCACACAATATCAGGTACTTCTTCATCGCGGGCGGGAACGACTCCATGGATACCGCCGATAAGGTGTTCCGGATGGCCAGGGAAAAGCATTACGAACTGTATGTGATGGGCCTGCCGAAGACCGTGGACAACGACCTCCCGCTGACCGACCATTGTCCGGGTTATGGCAGCGTCGCTCGCTGGCTTGCCGTTTCGGTCAGGGATGCCGGTCTGGATACGGAGGCGATCTACACGAGCGACACGATCAAGATCGTGGAGACGATGGGGAGAAATACGGGGTGGATCACCGCCGCGACGGCGCTGGCACGCCAGGAGGAGGATGACGCCCCCCACATCATCCTGCTGCCCGAAGTTCCTTTCAACAGGGAAAATTTTCTCTCCGCTGTCGAGCGGGTTTACAGAAAGCGGGGCTATGCCCTGATCACCTGCTGCGAGGGGCTGAAGGAGGAAGGCGGCGGTTACCTGACGGCTTCCCAGCGGTCGCTGGACACCGACACGTTCGGACACAAGCAGCTCGGCGGCGTCGGGGAGCTGCTCTGCGGGATGATCGCGGAAGGCCTGAAGATCAAGGCCAGGGCGGACAAACCCGGGACGATCCAGAGGGTATCCTCCGTGCTCGCTTCCCCGGTCGATGCGGAGGAGGCGTACATCTCGGGCGCGCAGGCGGTAAGGCACGCCGTAGAGGGGAAATCCGGCTGTATGGTCACGCTGGAGAGGGAGGCCGGGGAAAAATATGTCTGCAGGACCGGCATCGTTTCCCTCGCCGAGGTCGCCAACAAGGAAAAAAAGGTTCCCCGGGAGTTCATCAACGAAGAGGGAAACGGGGTGAGCCGGAAATTTCTGGAGTACGTGACCCCTCTGATCGGGGGGCCGCTTCCCGAATATACCCGGCTGGAAAGGCATTTCGTCGGTAAGCGGTTGGCTTGAAGCGGCACAAGGAGATCAGACAAAAGCGGGAGGGAGATGCAATGGGTCGAAAAATTGTCATGCATGAGGATCGTCTATTCCCCAGCGATCCTGCCCAGCGGCAGATCGCCCGGCGTCTGTACGGCGAGATCAAGGATCTGCCTATCGTCAGCCCTCACGGGCACACCGACCCCCGGTGGTATGCGGACAATATCGCGTTTTCCAATCCCGCGGAACTGTTCCTGATCCCGGATCATTACCTGTTCCGGATGCTGTACAGCCAGGGCGTTCCTCTCGAAGCTCTCGGTATCCCCCGGATTGACGACGGTTCGGTCGAAGGCGATTCCAGGAAGATCTGGCGTCTGTTCGCGGAGCATTACCACCTTTTCCGGGGAACGCCCTCCCGCATGTGGTTCGAACATGTGCTCTATTTCCTCTTCGGGCTCGATCAGAGGCTCGATCCGGCCAATGCGGACGACCTCTACGACCGGATCGCGGAGGCCCTTGCCGGGCCGGAGTTCCGGGTCCGCGCCCTTTTTGACCGTTTCAACATCGAGGCGATTGCCACGACGGATTCCCCCCTCGACCCCCTCGAACATCACCGGGCGATCGCCGCGTCCGGCTGGAAAGGGAGGGTCCTTCCCGCTTTCCGTCCCGATCTCCTCACCGATCCCGATTTTGCGGGTTTCCGGGGCAACGTGGTCCGTCTGGGTGAGATCACCGGGGAGGATACGGCCTCCTGGGAGGGGTATCTGCGGGCCCTGGCGGCGCGCCGCCGGTTTTTCAAGGAAAGGGGCGCCACGTCCACCGACCATGGGCACCCCAGCGCCGTCACGGCCGATCTCGATTCCTCCGCTTGCCGGAGCCTGTTCGACAAGGCCCTGAAGAGCGGGCTGAGCGCGGATGAAGCGGAACTCTTCAGGGGGCAGATGCTGACCGAGATGGTCCGGATGAGTCTGGAGGACGGTTTGGTCATCCAGATCCACCCCGGCGCCTATCGCAACCACAATGCCAGTCTATCCGGTAAGTTCGGCCGCGACAAGGGGGCCGACATTCCTACCCGGACCGATTATGTGCGGGCTCTCAAGCCGCTCCTGGATCGATTCGGAAACGAGTCGGGCCTGACGGTGATCCTCTTTACCTTGGACGAGACCTCCTACAGCCGCGAACTGGCCCCCCTGGCCGGTTATTATCCGATTCTCAGGTTGGGGCCGCCCTGGTGGTTCTTC
>JAMDBG010000024.1 GCA_023487865.1 Deltaproteobacteria bacterium
CCCGCTCAAGCCCCCGCGGAACGCAACGTTGCCGAAGAACCTTATATCCGTGTGGGAGCCCAGGAAGTTTGGACAATCCACCGCTGGTCACCCTCCGTCCCTTATACGTTCAGGGATTGCCCGCGAAAGCAAGGCCATGTCCAATTTCTGATCCAGGCCACGGACAAATTGAACCAGGACCAGTTGCGCAAGGCCATGCAGGCAGAACAGCAGGCATACGAGGAGGGTCATCCAGATCTTTATATCACGCGGGGTGCGATGATTACAGACCAGGGTGATCAAGAGATCGGAAGCCTGATGATCATCGACGTTCCCGATCTGAAGACGGCAAGGATCTTTTGGGAAAAGGATCCTTTCCATCGCTGCGGGTTGTACGACAGCGTTGAATTCTATCGCTGGCGGTTTGGCCGTGCTTTTGATTCAATCGGTTCGTAACCGACACGCTTCCGGATACTGGTGCGGTCGATCCTCGCATCGGCAGGAATGGAAACGGATAAGGGCTTTCCTTCGGAGGGCAGGGATGATTCTTGAATGACGGGAAAGACCGTCATTCAGGGTAGCGGCGCCATTTTCTGTTTATTCCCGTCTATAACGAAACGTATTGAGTTTTCTACCGAAATGATGGTATTTGACCACTTCAGGTACGGGACATCAGTGTGTCGGGATGACCATGGTTCCGAGGGGGCTTGAGCGGGATGCGCAACTCCATGCCCGGCTATACGTCGCCTTATCAGCATTTTTCTTGAAGGGAAACAGATGGCGGTAACTCAACGGTATCAAGTGGCTGCGGGGACATGCATTATTTGCGAGCGCGAGCCATTGCTGTTGCAAGCCTATCTGGGGACCTGCGTAGGGCTCGCTCTATACTGCAAAACCACCGGGATCGGCGGCATGATTCATCTGTTGCTGCCCGAGCCTGTCTCGCGCACTTCCTTCGGCCAGCCGGAAAAATACGCATCAACCGGGGTCCCCCTTTTCATCGAGTCCCTGCTGGCCAAAGGAGCCCGAAAAGAAACCCTGGTCGCCAGTCTGGCCGGCGGTGCTTTGGTGGGTCCGATCAGCGAGCAGGATCTTGGGCTGGATATCGGTGGACGAACGGCGGATACCGTCCGCGCCATATTGTCCGCCAGGGATATCGAATTGATCCAATCCGAAACAGGAGGCTTTTTCACCTGTTGCCTCGGTCTGAACATGGCCACCGGACGATGCACCATTGAACCGGCCGGTCAGCATCCCGTAACCAAGCAGGTGCATATTAGAATTCCCAGCGCCACAGATATCAAAGCAGCTATGGATCGTATGCAGCCCATACCCCAGGTCGCCTTGAAAAGTATGCGCCTGATCAATCAGGGCGGGTATGCGATCGAGCAACTCGCCGAAGAGGTGCGCAAGGATCAGGTCATTACCGCCCGAATGCTCAGCCTGGCCAATTCAGCCATGTTCGCCAAAAGAAGTCCTGTCGAATCCCTGGATCATGCCTTGGTCTATCTGGGTCAGGATCAACTGGTCAAATGCATCCTTACGGCAGCGGTGCAAAGCTATTTTGATCAGTCAACCACGGGATACTCTTTGTGCAAGGGTGGACTCTATCACCACGCCGTGGGCTGCGCGCAGGTGGCGGAAGCCCTGGCCGCCAAGACCGGAAAAGTGGACCGCCGTATTGCCTATACGGCCGGACTGCTTCACGATATCGGCAAGGTGGTTCTGGACCAATATGTGGCGCCTGCCTTTCCTCTATTCTACCGGCAAGCCATGGAAAAGAATGAAAACGTTATCGCCACCGAGAAGCGCCTGCTGGGCATTGATCATACGGAGGTCGGCCACCTACTGGCCAAACAATGGCTGTTCCCCGAATCCTTGGTTCATGTGATCCGCAGCCATCACCAGCCGAACAATAGGAACGAACACAAACTCCTGGCCGTCATCGTCTATATCGCCGACTTACTGCTGTCTAGATTTCATATTGGAGTTGAGCTGGAACGGTTGGACACCGGCGCTCTTGCGGACCATTTGGATTCTATCGATCTGACCGTCAATAATTTTGCTGATTTGGTGGACCTGATTCCCGACGACGTATTTCGGTCCCTGGCCGAAACTTCATCCGCGCCGGTCTGAGAAAGACGGGTCCCTGATTTTCCCGGGATTGACATAAACCCCGCCGCTTCCGCTGATATCCCTCGCCCGTTAAGCCGCCGCCGGATTGGCCGCTTTTATCTTTCTACCGTAACGCTGTGTGCCGATTTCAGGAAGATCCAGGAGACCATAAAGCCGCTCATGAGGGAGTACTTTGTTTTGACCAGCGGACTGTCTTCAATGACCGCGCCCGGGAGAACATTAATGCTGACAAATGCACTGTATATCAACTGCTTGTATCTTTTACTCAAGCCCAAAGTCAACGCGGTTCCGCTGTATCCGCCGCCTGCGGAATAGGCCGGACGCGCGGCGGTAGCATAGGCTGGCTCGACGGAATAGTAATAACCATGATAGGAGCTGTCGGCGAAGATCGGACCCAGGGAAATTCCCAGATTCAAACCGGATGCGGGGAGGAGGTCGTTTTTTTCGAAAACCAGCCGGGGACTGAATACCCAGCCCTCCCTGCGCACGGAGGCAAAATCCGTGGAAAAAACGGCGCGCACCGGCAAGAAGAGGTTCAATTTATAACGATCCTGCCGGTTGTCCAGCAGGGTTATCCTTAAAGACGGGCCTACTTCAAAGGTCGGATCCAGATCCGGCATGCCTCGGCGAGCATCATTATCCGAACTATCGACCGGCGCCTGACCAAAAAAACTGACGTCAAGCAGAAGGTTGTCCGTTTTAAAGACACGCCCCGAAATACGGTCCCGGTCGATATTGAGGATGTCGCCGCGGTAGATGAAGTAGGGATAGGGCAGGACATAAAGCCGGTTTTTATCGGATCCGCTGTAATCGGGCATCTGGATGAGCGCCAACCCCGCGCCTAACTCCCAGAGAGGCTTTTCCGCGCCGACAGCGATTCCGGGCAATGAGAAAAGCAATATACATAAAGCGGTCCGGCACCAACGACCCATATACATACGCCTCGTGATCTTCATGATACGTCAATTTTCGACTACAACGGACCGGTCTTCTTGTTGTGGATATCGAGGGCATTTTCGATTAGACGGCTGATGATCATCGCCGGGAGCATCCCCGCGCAGGCCGCCTGCTCGAAGAAGAAAGAGGAGGGGGCCATGCCCGAGGCGGAGTTCGGATCCGTAATGAGTATCCGGCCGTCTTTCAGATAAAAACCGTCGATCCGGCCGTACGAGCGGAAACCCAACGCCTTGAACGCGCGGACCGCCTCCTGTTTGATCTTTTCCACAATTTCCGGTGCAATGCTCTTGGGCGGCGTAAACTTGCGGCAGCGACCGGGCATGTATTTGTCGTCGTAAGTGAAGTATTCGCTTTGGGGGTTGATCTCCGTAAGCTCCAGGGCGTGCGGCTCCCCGTCCTCTTCCATGATGATGGAAGAGAATTCTGTCCCTTCGAGAAACTCCTCGACGAGGACGGCCCGATCCCACTTCAGGGCCGCTTCGATGCCCCTGCCGAGGGACTCTTCGTCCCGGACGAGCGTAACGCCGATACTCGATCCCTCGCGCGGAGGTTTCGTGAAGAAGGGGTATTGGAAATGGTCGAGGAGGGCGTTGACCACTTCCTGACGGTCGTTTCGCCATGACTCCTCCCGGACGAGTGTGCTTTCGGGGACGCCGATTCCCGCCGCCTGGAGAATCCGCTGCTGGATGTGCTTATCCATGCCGAGGGCCGAGGCCAGGACGCCCGGCCCCGTGTAGGGAATCCCGAGGAGCTCCAGGAGACCCTGCAGGCAGCCATCCTCCCCGTATTTTCCGTGCAGTGAAATAAAGGCAAAGTCGATCTCCTCCTTGAGCCCTTCATAGGAGATTCGGCGTGCCTCTTTCTCGAGCCGCTCCGTGATGTCCGTCGTCGTGTTCTGGGAGATGAGCTGCCAGGGGATGATCCATAACCTTCCTTCACCGTCCATGAAGACGGCCCGGGGATCGTATGACTCCCGGTCGAGGTTGTCAAAGACATTTCTGCCGCTGTTGAGGGAGACCTCCCGCTCGGAGGACATGCCCCCCAGGATGACGCCTACACGCAATTTATTCATATGATCCATGCCTTAACTTACATCCCAGATGAACGTCACGCCGCTTGTGGGAAAGGTCCATGTCCGGTCACTGAGTTTGAGCGTGACCGATTTTCCCTCTTCCCGCGTGACCTCCGGATAGGGATGCTTTCCGGCGAAAAAGCCGACGTCCCGGACGTTTTTGATGTTCGTTCCCTCGTAATGAAAGGAGATCTCCATCCCCCGCGTCGGATAGACCAGGTAAGCGGAGAAAAGCCGATTGCTCTTGAGTTGTTTTGTCTCGATCTCGATCTCAACCCGGACCCGGCGATTGAGTATTTTCTTCAGATCATCCGAACCGCTCCAGACCTGATATCCCTGCGGGGTATTTTCCGTCCGGATGACGGGGACGTCCTGATGGTCGATGCGGACGCGGTTCACCCGGAAGTCCCGTTCCGGGATAAGGTCCTCTCCCCGGTTCAAAAGCCAGCGGTATTCACAGCGCTTATTTTCGAAGAACGCGGCGAGTTGTTCGTTGTCCAAGGCACAGCCGATCATGAAGACCGGGTTGCGGACGGCCTTTGTGTATTCCACATGGGTCGTGACTTTGAAGTAATCCCGCCGCAGCGGGTCCGGGACCTCCCCCGGATTGAACTCGGTGATCCGGATGTCGTAGCGGAAGTCGTCACGCAACTCGAGCTGGCGGTCGTCCTTTCCGAAGAGCGTCTCGAACATCTCGTAATAGATCGCGTCACCCAGCTCCTCATTGCGCGCCCGCGTCTGAAAACAGCGGCGGATGATATTGTCGATCCGGGCGATCGATTTTTCCTCGTCGGGTATGAAGATCCGCCGGAGGCTCGGCTCCACGCGATCCGCCCGCCCTTTGTGGAGGAATACCCGCGGCGCCCGCTTTCCGAGGGCGCAGAGGATCTCATAACTGATTGTATGGAGCTTTGCGGCGATCTCGTCGGCAGTGATCTTCTGCCCGTCCTGCTCACCCATCAGGACGACTTCGTCGCCGATCAGGCACTCCGGAATATGGCTTACATCAAGGGTGCACATGTCCATCGAGATCCGCCCCACGATCGGGGCTCGCTTTCCCCTGAGCAGGGCCTCCCCCTGATTGCCGAGAAGCCAGCCGAATCCGTCGCCGTAACCGACGGGGATGGTGGCGATCCGTGTGGGACGTCTCGTGATGTAGGTCCGGCCGTAGCCGATGCCGTATCCTTCGGGAAACTCTTTGACGAGAACGACCCGCGTCTTGAAGCTCATCACGGGAGCAAGGGCGGCTTTGCTGCGTGTTTCCGGCGACGGATAGATCCCGTAGGACATGATCCCCGGCCGCACCATGTCGAGGCGATACTGGGGGTAGTTCAGGATGGCGCCGCTGTTGGCGATATGACGGATCGGGGTGCGGAGGCCGTCATTTTCCAGTTTCTCCAGAAGCTCCCCGAACGCGCTCCATTGGAGGTCGTTGTAATATGAGAGGATTTCGCTTTCGGAAAAATGGGTGAAGATCCCCTCGATGGCGAGGTTGGGGAAGGAAGCAATCTCGCGGATCGCCTGGAAAGCCTCCTCGAGCAAGGTGCCGCCCCGGCCCATTCCCGTGTCCACCTCGATATGGAGCGGCGCCCGGATGCCCGCCTTGCGGGCCCGTTTCTGAAACTCCCGTGCAAAGCTCAGATGGGAGACCGAGGGGATCAGATTGTATTTAATGATCTGATCGATCTCGGAATCTGTGGCGGGAGAGAGGATGATGATGGGGGCGGTGATTTCGCTTACCCGGAGTTGAACGCCTTCATCGGCGTTCGCCACACCCAGACAGGAGGCGCCGTTCTTCAGGGCGACATTGGAGATCTCGATAGCCCCGTGGCCGTAAGCGTCCGCCTTGACCACCTGCATGATCTGAATAGTCGGACCGACCAGCCGTTTCATCTCTTCCCAGTTCGCGGCGAAGTTGCCGAGATCGACCTCGACCCAGCTGCGGTATTTCTGATTTTCTTTTACAAGCATCGCATCCTAATTCCGTTGGATCGGTATGATCCCGCCTCGGGGAAAATTTGTGGAATCATATCAGAGAAGTCTTGAAAGTCAAGGCAGAGGTAGATACACCGGTTTCGGGGACAGTTGATAGCTTGAGATTTCATTTATCTTGACACAAAATTCATCTTCATATATCCCGGACCCCAAGAGGCAAATCAATCAAGTTTGATATCTCGTTCGCAAGTTTCTTCCTCGGTATACTGGATATAAACCGAGGCCCATATGGGGGCTATTCATAGAGGAGCGTGAGAGAAGGTGGATGGAGTCAGTAGAACAGCAACCAATAGTAAAAAGATCACTCAACATGTCAAAGAATTATAGGTTCTTTTGGCATTCTCGGCAATCCCTTTGGCCTTTTTACTCATGCATGCACTCACACTCATGGCGAATGATCGATTGATTATGCCTGTCCAGCCTTTGGTTTTGGTGAATGTTGTTACGGTATTCATCTTCCTATTTCGCCGTTCGAGGAGTTACATAGTTTCATGAATCCTATTCTTGCAGCCGCTAACTTAAGAGAGTCGTCGCCGGCCTCCCTTTTCTATTGGGCCAGGCAATCCTGGGATCGTATCCTCTTGATGTAACTGACTTGATTATATTCTTAACTCAGGGAGATTTATGGAAGTATCCTTCGCACGCGAACCACTGAATCTAAATCCGGAAGTCGAAAACGAGATTAGGCTCCTTCTGAAAGATCATTACGAGTCTGTCTATCATGAGCATACGGAGAATTATGTTAATTCTTTATTATCATTAGTCAATTATGAGTGTCGTTATCAATATCTGCAATCCGTAATCGGCAATGACTCTTTCCGTCCTGAATCGCGAATATTTGTTTCAGGTTTTTCGGTCGGATCAGAAATGATTGTAGCCAGACAGTTTGGATTTGGAAAAATCTACGGAGCCGAAGTCGATCTATTCCTGGTCAATGTCTGTCGGAAACGGTTGAGCCAATTCCCTGATATGTATCCTGTTCACTACGATGGTAATACCCTGCCCTATGAAAACGAACAGTTCGATGTCCTCGTCTCAGGCCACATTGTAGAACATACCAGAGTTCCGGAGCTTTACCTGAAAGAATGCATGCGGGTCATAGCATCGGGAGGGTATCTGTTCCTGGAGTTTCCGACGCGCTACCATTATAAGGAGCTCCATACCCTGCTCCCCTCGTTTGAGTGGCTGCCGCGCCTTTTACGCAACGGGGTCCTGCTGACATTGTCCAGCAGAATTTCCCCATTGAACCGACAGAAAAAAGAGCGCTTCCGATGTATTGTCACAACAAAACTCAAACAGATTAGCATGTGGCAGATCAGATACCTATTGATGAAAAATGGTTACAGACCGATTGTTTTGAATAGCAACAAGGCGGCGCCTGGGATCATTCGCTGCGTCTTGCAGAAAAGGTCATAATCTATTGAATGAATTACCCCGTCGTAAGCAGTGCAGAAAGTAGAAATTACAAAACCGCACAAAACTAAAGATTCCTATCTGCAGATCAAGTGGTCGCTCCAAGGGTTCAAGCTCGGTTTAAACTTGACAGGGGGTATTTGTTACGATAGATAAGCAACGCTCAAGGAGATGCAGACACTTCAAGGAACGCAAAGCCGATGTAGCTCAGACGGTAGAGCAGCTGATTCGTAATCAGCAGGTCCGCGGTTCGATCCCGCGCATCGGCTCCAGAAATATCAACAGGGTAGAGTTTCAACAGAGCAGCCTCTTTTCCAGCCATTATCCTCCTGTCGTCCAATCAGCCCGTCAAAAATTTTGTTGACAGACCGGTCTATCCTCTCTATAAACACGCCTCATAAGCGGGTTATGAACACGACCAACGGAGAGGGCCCACATGCCATTCGGGAAAAACTCCCATGGTATGGTGATGTGTATTCGCTGCCCGAAAGAGGCTACCGCAATCCACGACAAACCGTGTGAGATGGTTCAGCATGCCTGAGTTCGTCATACCTGAATACCGCGTCGCCACCGACCGTTTGAGGATCGGGGTCTTTATCCGTCTCGAAGGCCTGAAATGGCATGAGCACCCGTTCCTCTTCAAGAACTTCAAGATCGCAAACGACGATCAGATTAAAACCCTCCAGGAGCTGGGGATCAAAGAGGTGATCTGCGTGCCGGGCAAAAGCGATTGCACGCCTCTGAAAGAAGCCCCCCAGTCCATTGCCCGGGATGCCACGACTACTGGAAAATCCGTTGTTGATGAGCTTTGGCGGATCAAGCAGGAGCGGGTCGAACGGCTGAAGAAGCAGCAGGAAATGATCGCCCGGTGCGAAAAGAGCTATATCGCCTCCCAGGAGCGTATCGGTCAGATCATGACCGGCATCGCGGCGGCGGATGCGAACTCCGTGGAGGATGTCGCGGCGTTTGCCGAAAGCTTCTCCGCGCATTTTCTGAAGGATGCCGAGTCAACCCTCCATCTGATGCGGTTTGCCCAGCAGGACGAGAACATCTATTACCACTCGATGAATGTCGCCGTCCTGGCGATGATGCTCGGCAAGGAAATCGGCATTCAGGCTGAGGAGATGAAGATCCTCTGCCAGGGAGCCCTGTTCCACGATATCGGAAAGACCAAGATCGATCGAAAGGTCCTCGTCAAAGAGGGAAGACTCAACAGGGCGGAGATGGACTTCCTGAAGATGCACCCCAAATACGGGATCGACCTCCTGGCCTTCTCGGAAGCGTTCCCCAAACTTGCCCTCTTTATCGTCTATCAGCATCACGAAGCCGTCGACGGCTCCGGTTATCCCAAGGGGATCAAGGGACCGCAGATCCGTCTGCTGAGCAAGCTCGTCACTATCGCCAACACCTATGACAACCACTGCAACAAACGGAATCCCGCCGATTCACTGACTCCTTACGAGGCCCTGTCGTACATGTTCTCCAAGGAAAAAGGCGTTTTTGACGAGAAGCTGCTCTCCGCGTTCATCAAATGTCTGGGGATCTATCCACCGGGAACGGTCGTGCAACTCAACAACGGCGCCATTGGCATGGTCATCGCCGTTAATCCCCAAGATCAGCTCCACCCCAGTGTCCTGCTCTACGACCCGGAGATCCCATCGAAAGACGCCTTGGTCATCGATATGCAGGACGATCCGGATCTCAAGATCGCCCAATCGATCCGGCCGGCCGCCTTACCGCCGCAGATCTTCGACTATCTCTCCCCACGAACGCGGATCACCTACTACGTGAATCCCACGGATGCCTCAAAAGGGGAAGGTGCGCCGCCGTAATTGAAGCAGGTTGCGTCGGAAACACCGTTTTGCCTGTTTCCGGACAAATCATCCGACAGGTCTCTTGCGCCCCTCTTCCTCGGCAGTCCGCGCAGGAATTCCGCATCCGCCTGCCGTGGTTGTTCCCTGTGACATGGATATTGCGCTTCGGCGTGAAATCAAGATTACAATCCAGGATCATCGTTTTCCCGGTCGATTTTGACCGCCCGGGCGATGAGATTTTCAATCTTGAGCTGCCCCTTGAATTCGGCCTCGACCCCGCTGGCGCTGTCGGTAACGGCCGAGTTGCAGGACAAGCGGTCATCCTTTGTGATCGGGATCTTCCGGTTCTTCACAATCTTATTTTCGGCTGTCGGATAAAAAACGGTCATGGTACCCTCCAGTTTCCGTCTGCCCGTTCCCACGCCCATCTCCGTGACAGTGATCTTCATTGCCACTGCACCCAATCAAGGAAAATATCGCTGGAATCGAAAAGAATGCAGCCCGCATTGCTGTATGTTTCATCAGTACTGTGGTTCATGACGACTGTTGCAATATGCCCGCCAAATAATGAATATAATGTATCTTGCTGAATTTACAGGAAATTGTATTATGGGCTGTCCGGTTGCTGTCGTTTCGGAGTAGGATTTTTCCTTCAGTTGATTGAGGGTTGATCGGGGGAAAGAGGTCTAATGATTTGGAATGATGAAATATTTGCAGTGAAGGTTTTCCCCTTCATTTCAGGAAGGTATTTGTCTGCACGGCATGAAGGTATTCACTTTATCCGGCAGGTGATGGCAAAAACGGCTGAAACATGACAAAGGGAGCGCCACTCTCTATCCGGGCGGCTCCTCCTATCGGCGCAATTGTTAATCACCCAATCCGGCCGGATATGCAGGAGCATCGATCATGGCTTCAAAAGACCTGACCACCAGCTTGCGGGCCTTGGTCTCCGAGGGGGCAACGGAGGTATTCAGCTCCGGGGTCGATCCTGCGGGAATGGTGTGGTGGTTATTTCCCCTTAAAGTTCGCCTCGCGTCGCTCGATAAACGACATCACTCCCTCGAGCGCGTCCTGGCTGCCCATGAGGGGCATAAGATCCGGAATGAGCCGTGCGAACGCCGCTTCTGGTCCCTCAACTCCGGCGATCCGCGCCGATTTGAGCGCCGCCATCACACCAAGCGGTGCACGTTTCGCTATGTCTGCGGCGATCTCGATGGCCCGATCGAGCTCATTTCCCGGTTCGGTCAGCTCCTGAACCAGGCCAAGGCGATAGGCCTCAGCGCCGGTCAATTCGTCGCCGGTAAGAAGATATCTCATTGCATTACCCCAGCCGATCTCCTGGAAGAGGCGCACGGTACCTCCGCCGACCGGGTATATGCCGCGTTTTACCTCCAACAAGGCAATGCGTGCATCGGTTGCTGCCACACGGATGTCCTGGGCAAGCAAAAGCTCAAATCCTATCGTATAGCACCTGCCTCGAATCGCCATGACGACAGGTTTTTTGCATCTGGCACCCGGGTCGGTCCCGAGGGGGTGGAGACCACCCTCCGGAATGGTCCACTTGCCGCTGGCAAGGACCGCCGCCCATTTGTCGAGCTCCAGACCTGTTGTGAAATGATCCCCATGGGCGAAAAGGACGCCGCAGCGAAGTTCCGGATTTCTGTCCAGCTCGCCGTAGGCGCCTGCAAGCTCATCATACATCTCCAGGTCAAAGGCGTTTCGTTTCTCCGGGCGGTTGAGTCCCATGAGGAATATATGGCCGCGGGCTTCAACGGTGATTCTTGTATAATCCATGGCAGTCATTATCTCCTTTACAAACTGTTTCAAATGGATTCCCTTTTCAATGAGGGGAGGATAGGGGCCGCATCCCTGTCTGTCAAGAGGATTCTGTTAGAGGAAATTGATTGTTCATTGCGTGTCGGACCAATATCTTTTATAAGGACGGGAAATAAAACAGGAGGAAAACACCTATGCCAACAGTGATCGTCGAAGCGGATGAGGGAAGAACCGTCGAACAGAAGAGGGGGCTTGTTAAGGAGATCACCGCCGCGGTTTGTAAAAATTTCGAGGTCGAACCGCAATCAGTGACCGTTTTCATTCACGAAGGGAAAAAGGAAAATCGTGGGAAAGGCGGCAAGCTGGCGAGCGACTGATTCATGGAAACCTCGCTAGGACACGCTGTCGTTATGACGAGGACTCCTTACTGGACTGCGCGTTTCCGGCCGATCCTACCGGGTATGGTGAGTGCGCCGCCTGAAACCAGCATCAGCGCGTTGGTCCAAAACACAGGGAATATTCCGAACAGCGAGCCGATCGCCCCGAACGCCACCGGTCCGATCATGCGGGCCAGGTGATTCGTGGTGATACGCAGGCCCAGCACCTCGCCGGAATGACCTTCGGTGGAGTTGCTGAAAGTCAGCATCATGGTGATAGGCTGGCCGCATCCCATGCCCAGCCCGAATGTGAAAGACAGCAGAGACAGAGCCACGGCACTTTCAAAGAACGGCACCAGCATCAAGCTTGCCGCTCCGAGAAAAAAGGCATAGGCGAGGACGGTTCGCTCGCTGAGCCGGGAAATGAGACGCGGCATGATCAGCCGCACGACAAACGCAGCCGCGGAGAACATCGAGAGAACGACACCGATGGTGGAGGCGGAGAGCCCGATGCCGTGTCCGTAAATCGGCATGTAGAACTGAAACAGGGCAATTCCGGTCACAACGAGGCTGCTGGTCACCAGCACTTTCCAGAGTCCCGAGCCGGTCAGCATGTCGCGAACGCTTCCCGCAGGGGGCGCATCCGGCAAACCTTTGGGAAGGGAGCCGCCCCAGATTGCGAGCATCAAGACCGGCACAAGCGACAGCACGACGAGATAAAGACAGGCAAGGGCAGGTCCCGATTGGTCGATCGAGAATCCTGCCATCAGCGGTCCGATAAAAGTGGTCACCGAAACGATCAAACTGAAATTGCTGAAGTTCAGGGCGCGGTTATGCGGCTCGCTCAGGAGTCCTACCAGATTCTGCAGGGATACGGCATAGAACGCGAATGAAAGGCCGTTCATCACCGCCGCCATATACAGCGCAGGCAATCCGGGAATGTAATACGGCACCAGCATCCCGCAGGCGCCGCCGGCGGCGCCAAACATGAGCAGCCACCGGGAACCGAAGCGGTCGGAAAGTTTGCCGACCTGCCAGGAAAGCAGCATCGGCAACACCGAGAACGTCCCGGCGAGGATGCCGACGGCAAAGGGCTGTGCACCGAGTTGAAGCGCATAAAGCGCCAGAAGCACTCGGCCGGCCTGCACACTCGTCATGTTGAACAAAACCAGGGCAAAGGTGAAATAGAGGGGCATCGGACTCACAATGGTCAATACTCGCTTTTTTTATGCGCTGACTATAGGAAGAGGGCAGGGCGTGTCAAGACAATTTGAGCCGCCCTCATGAGATTTCATCGCAGCCTGCCACTTTTGGCGCCCTATTTTCCCAGCCCGTCCTGTGTGGTCCGGACCGATTTTCGTCAACCGCCGTGGTGAAAAATCCTGTTGACACTGATGAGGGCTTTGCATATTCTAAAGACGACTAAAAGTTGGTTATTACGAACGATTCAATCTTTATTGACAGTCAACTAAGGAGGAGGCGATGCATAAGTTAATGCTGTGGCTGACGATCGGGTTGGCGGTTTTAGTGATCGCCGGTTGTGCCTGGGGGCCGAAAACCTATTACGCGGAGCGTCCCACCAGTGCCAAACAGTTGGAAGCATCCCTGGGTAAGAGCGACCAGGTGGTCAAACAGGATGACGGTTCGGAGCGCTGGATTTACCTGTTGAATGCCGGTGAAATCAAGGGACGTTACTTCATCATCCGAAATGATCGGGTAGTCGACTCGGGCATCATTTAACCGTCCGCTGTCTGGAACGGTATAAGGGCTGTTGGAATCGACCTGCAGGGGTGTACCAACGCCCTTTCCTATATTGGAGAATGGGTTCTCTGTCCCGGCGAACCATGTCGCGTCATCGGATCAACCATGGATGGGAAGGGGAAGCATATGCGGGCACTCATCACACGCAGACTGGGCCGCACAGGGCGGCAGGTCACCACGCTGGGACTGGGCGGACAGGCATCGATTCAGTGGCCCGCGGCAGGCGTGGATCCCGCGGCCATCATCGAAAAGGCGTACCGTCTCGGCATCAATTACATGGACACTTCCAACATCTACGGATCCAGCCAAAAGCACTTCGGCGAGGCCTTCCGTCGTCTCGGCCTTTCGCCGGCAGCGGCCAACTATGACTTCGCGGCACGCAAGCGGCTTTTCATTGCCAGCAAGACCCACATTCGTACGGCGCGCCGTCCGAACGGGCAGCACTTCCGCACCGATTTCAGCGAGGGCATGACGGATGGCTTCGGCGTCTCCACGGCGGTCGACGATGTCCGCCGCTCCCTGAGCCTGCTGTTCGGCGACGGAAAGGGGGGCTATCCGGAAGGGGCCTACCTGGACAGTATTCAGTTCCATGATCTCAACACCATGGACGAGATCGACATGCTGTTCGAAGGGTTCGACGACCCGCAACCGAACCGTGAGTGGCTGGGGGCGCTCGCGGCACTGCTGGACCTGAGGCAAGGAACGAACCGGAGCGGCTGCAATCCCGGACGGGAGAAACTCGTCCGCCACATCGGGATCACCGGCCATTGGAACACGGCGGCCCATATTTACGCTGTCCAGCGTGACAGTCAACGCGTCCTCGATACCCTGCTGGTCACCGTCAATCCCAGCGACGGCAAGTACATGCCGCACCGGTACAATGCCATCTCGGTTGCGGCGGCCGCCGGCATGGGAGTGATCGGCATGAAGGTTTTTGCTGATGCCGCCTACTACCACAAGGAGGCCAAGTTCTCCGATTCCCCTGACGATGTCTATCATGGGGTCGGCTCTCCCGAGCTGCCCAGCGATGATCTGATCCGCTACGCCCTCTCCGTTGAAGGGGTCAGCACCCTTATCGTCGGAATCGGCTGCATCGATGACGACGCCGACCGCTGCCAGCTTGTCCGGAACCTGACCGCCGCCCAGCTGGCGGAACCTTTGAGTCAAGACAGGATGTCGGTCATCGAGGACAGGGTCACAGCAGCGGGAAGGGACCGGGCAAATGCCTCCTTTCAGCGCCGGGCCGTCGGCCTCACGGCTCCCCGGAATGTGGGCGTCGAAGCCGACCGCTCCATGCCGATGCTGGGCCGGAAGGCAATCCGTATCACATGGGACACCGCTTATGCCGGCCTTGCCCCCATCGAACGCTACGACGTTCTTCGCAACGGCACGGTGATCGGGAGTGTACCGCACACCCCACAATTTACGTCACGGCGCTTTCACTTCGACGACCTTTTCACGGAGGTTGGGCTGTCCGATCTCCACGGCTACTCCGTACGAGCCGTGGATACCGCCGGAGCTGCCGTAGAGAGCCTCGCACAGACGGCCGATCCCGGAACGTAAGGCCTGCCCCGTTCCCGGCGCAGAGTTGTTCGTAATGATCAAAAAGCACCGTTTTCGGGAAGGTTCTGAAATCCAAATCGTTCTGGACAGGAGAGGGAAACTGCGCTAGTGTTCCGCGACAATCGGCTGGCTGCCGGTTATTTTCGGCCGGCGCCGGATAAGCAGCGGAAGGTCGACCGGAGAGTGGTCGGCCTCCCATTTTGTATGTGACATTCACTGGGTAATGCGACTGTGATCCTGTTTCTCCTGACCTTCTTGCTGTTGTATGGCGGGCTGCATCTCTATTTCTTCCTGAAAATCCGGGCGGCCTTTGCCCCCGGTATGGCCAT
>JAMDBG010000173.1 GCA_023487865.1 Deltaproteobacteria bacterium
CGGCGCCATCTCGATGAAAGCGTCGATCCGGGTTTCGATCTGGCTTTCGGAGAAGCTGCGCGCATCGACCATATCCGCCTCGATCATCACCGTCGGGATGCCCTTCTTCTCCCGAACGATCCGCTGGATGTCGTACTGTCCCAGGGAGTAAGGCTTGCAGCTCCGGTTGGAGTGCATGACGATGCCGTCCACGTCGTACTTGTCGACCATCTCGATCACCTGCCTGGCCATCTCGTCCACGCCGATGTTGAGGTAGATCCGGGTGTAGCCTTCGGCCATCGAATCCAGAAAATCACCTTCCTGAAGGTATTTCAGGGAGCAGCACCAGGCCGAGGTATAGGTGTCGGCGACCAGGCAGGCGTCCTGGGAGGCGAACTTCTCGGAGAGCCACCTCGTCCTGAACCAGACGGGGAGGTTATCCCAGAGGAGCCGGTATTTTTCGTTGGGGATGGCGCCGATCCCCTGTGCAACACGCTCCTGCATCTCGGCCAGCAGCATCCTGTAATAATCGACGGTCTGCTGGGTCCCCCGGAGTGTGACGATCAGGGCAAGGTGGAAGAAGGCATCGAAGGCGCTCATCGGCGCCGGCTTGTTCATCGCCGTATCGAGGACCGCCTGCCAGAGTCTCTCGCCTTCGAGGGAGAGCCTCCCCACCTCCGCCATCCGGTCGTAATCGAACTTCTTTTTGCAGACGTTCTCCAAAAAGGCGATATATTCGGTGATCTGGCTCCGGACGTACCTCTTGGCCTCCTGCGAAAATTCCGTATGGCAGAAAGGGGTGTCGAGGATGAATAGCGGAACGTTGAAGAACCGGGCCTGCACCTCGTACCACTTGAGGACCGTCCCGCAGATGTTGTTGCAGCAGACGAGCATGTCGGGTCGGGGAAGGCCGCCGATCGGACCGCCATTGATCGGCGCGCAGGCGATATCCCCGCGGGCATAGGAACACAGGTCGCTCGAATACCCCATCGCCTCGGCCTTTTCACACATTTCGACGCCCATCTTGGCCGCCCCGATCATCGCCCCGTGGTTCTCCGGATAGACGGGGATGACGTCCATCGCGATCAGGGGCTCCACCGGACCGCCGCTGGTGATCCAGGCGACCATTTTCCCCGTCTGCTCCGCGGTCTTCGCTTCGATGTAGTAGGCCGTCATGATCTCCTTCATCCGCGGGACCGCCTTGATCTTTCGCTTATCCTTCTCCTCGTCTTTTTCCGTCATTGTCCTCTCTCCATTATAGGCAACAGGGACAGCTCCCGATTTTTCTAATTTTCCCCAATTCTTAACTCCGCTGGAGCCCTTTGAAAACAGGGTTCATGCAGCGTGATTTAAAGATTTTTCGGGCACCCTGCCGCCGCAGCGGAGCGTTGGAAAATAGGGGGAAAATAGGGAGCTGTCCCTATTTTTCCCTATTTTTCCTATTTTTCAGATCATCTCCACAAATGCCTCGAACCGTGTCCTAAGCTGTCCGTCGGCCGGGAGGCGGTCCTCCACCTCGATGACGATGCTGGGGATCCCCTCCCGATCCAGGGCCTCCTTGAGATAAGGGTAATCGAAGGCGTGGGGATCGCAGAACTTCAGGAGAAAGAAGACCACCCCCTGCGCCCGTTTTTCCCGGGCGAGACGGACGAGATGGTCCGCCCTGGTTGTCAGCCCCCCGTGTTTCGCCGGGCAGACGACCCGCTCCAGCAACCGCCCGGCGAGCGCCGTGACGGAATCGGCTTTCTCATCGATGAGGCCGGTGAAATAGCGGGAACCGGTGCAGAGATCGTCCCCTACCACCGTCCCTCCCGCCTCCTCGATGACCGAATAGATGTCGGGGTGGTTGCAGACGCCGCCGGAGAGGATGATCCGTTTCTGCCCTGCCCCGCTTCCCTCCGCCGGCGCCCCTTCCAGCTCCGTGAAGACCTCCTCCAAAAGCAGCGCCAGTCGGAAGCGGTCCATGATCATCGCCGCCCGCGTGAGCGCGTAGAGGTCGCTCCCTCTGAGGATTCCCGGCCGGATCCCCGCCATATGATGGATCCGCGCCAGGGTGCCCCTGATCCGATTATAGAGGTCGATCGCCGCCCGGAGGGCGTCGTCGGTGATCGCCGTACCGAGCTTTTCCCCCAACTCAGCACGGAACCGGTTCAAGACATCGACGAGATACTGCCGGGCGCTCGGGGTTGTGAGTTTGACCGGCAAAACCATATCCAGGTGGAAGCCGTCTCCTATATTGAGACGCCAGATGTCCGAGAGCCGCTGGATCGAGTCGCAGGTATGGGGAAAGACGACGCCGTCGAGGAATGAAAGGCGCCCCCCCAGGGCGTCCTCCAGGGCGCCCCGGACCAGCGAACAGCAGTAGGACTGCAGATGGGCCTCGGCCAGATGGATCTTCTCCCCTGTGCCGAACAGGCGGATCGGGTGGGCGCCGGCGGCGAAGAGGATCTCCTCGGGTGCATAAGTGCAGAAGGTGCCGACGATCTTCCTGCCGCTCTTCGCCTTGAGTCTTTTGGCATAGCCGTACGGGTCGGCCAGGATCTCATGACACTCGTCGATCTGCTTCATCAATCACTCTCCTCAATTAGGGATTTATGCACCGCAGTATTTCCCCTCGGCCTTCAGCTTGGCGGTGTCATCCGGGCAGCGCGAGACGGTCTGCATCAGCGCCTCGTACATCGTCACCCGCGGGTAGTCGATACTCTCGGGAATCCCACCGTAGAACTTCAACCAGGGCTTCTTCTCATACATAGGCGATGCCCTCCTTCTGAGAAACCGCACCCGGCATCCTGCCGGACGAAGGGGGAGTGTACATTTGACAGGCTGGAGTATAGGAAATACGGCCATCAGTGTCAATCCAATAAATCCCTTTCGCGACCCTGCATCACGAGATAGAAAATGTTGATAGCGTAAATATTTGCCGGATGTTTTTTCGGGAAGGAGGGCGTCCTAAGGCAGCGTACTTCTTTTTGCCAATACAAAACTTTCGAGCTTATCAGCAGCGAACCGAGTGCTCAGATCATTTCTGCGCTGGATGAAGTCTGCCATCATTGTTTCAGGAACAGAATTCCCACTAAGATTTTTTATGGAAAGCGGGTTTAGCGGTTTATTATTGATGCGCATTTCATAATGAAGATGGGGTCCTGTTGCCAGGCCCGTCGATCCTACATACCCTATTATCTGTCCCTGTTCAGCATGCCTATCGGGCCGAATGCCGTTTGCAACCCTCGACAAATGTCCGTAATACGTCTCATAACCGTTCCGGTGTTTAACAATCACGAGTTTTCCATACTGCCCCCTATGGCCGGCAAAAAGAACTTTACCGTCACCGGTTGCGGAAACAGGCGTCCCGGTCGGAGCAGCATAATCAATACCGTCATGGGACCGGTTAATCTTCAGGATCGGATGCTTCCGCTCCCTGGAAAAAAAGGAGCTTATCCGCCTGAAGTTCAATGGTGCCTTAAGAAAGGTCTTCCTTATGGATTTTCCTTCCTCATTATAAAAATCAGCCTTTCCGTTTATCTCGTATCGATAGGCGCGGAAGGTTTGACCGTTGTTAATGAATTCGGCTGCGACAATGGCGCCATATTTCTTGAATTTGCCGTCCAAATAAAGACCTTCCACGGCCATTTTGTATATGTCGTTGCTTCTGATATCGGTTGTAAAGTCGATATCCCAGGCGAAAATATCCGACAACTGAAGTGCCAGGAACAACCCGCCGTTTTTGTTTCCGATGGATGAAACAAGATTGTTCTTTATTGCACCGCTGATATATTCAATCCTCTTTTCATATCGCAAGACCGTCTTTTCTCCGTAAAAACCTTCATCGGTATTCACGATATTGAGAACCGTTTCATCGTCGATCCAATAGGTAAATGAATTTATCCGATGACGGTCATCCATGATTATTTTATATGGCCGGCCCGGATATAAATCTCTCAACCTGTGCAAATTCGCAGACACCTCTCTCATTTTGAAAAGCTCATTCACGTTGAGTGCATATTTCTTGAATATATCAAAGAGGGTCTCGCCCGTCTGTATAGTGCCGGCAATCTCGTGATATTCTGGCGTCTTGACTGCCGGCGGGACATCCTCCACCGGGAGGTTTTTATTTGTGAAAGGGAAGTCTCTTCCAAAAATTATCAACACGATGAGAATAACAGACGCGATGTATGCTTTCTTCAAAAATCCCCCTTCAGACTCTTCTTAAGAACATTCATTGCTGCCCCGGTTCACCTTTCCGGGCTTATCTAAGCAACGGCATTCACCAACATATAAGGTGCAAATCATGAATCCCGATGACATTGTATGGCAGTCCTGCTCTGTAGGATCGAGCCGTGCCAAAAGGTGCATCCTCTTTTAAAAGCACAGGGCATGCCAGACAGGGCTACACAGATAAACGTTTTGAATAAGAGGCTATTTATTCTTCTCTTCTACCTCTTGATCTCTTTCAATGAAGGGATTTTCATACATGAAAAGGAGGCTATTCCCTTCACTGCCAGCAGTTTTTGAGAACAGGAATGTCGCTGAATACACAAAACGACTCGCGACTGCCCTTGGGATATCGTTCAATCCTGTCAAACAGAGGTCCGATTTCGTATGGCGAAAACAGAACATGCGTGTGCGGATCGGCATCGTTCCGGTGAGCGCCTATCTGCCCTCCAGATTTACCGTCTCCACCGGCACCCGGGCGTTCCCTGTTCATAAAAGCCCAGTTTCCAGGCGGCTCCGGCGCTCAAATCGATGATGCTGCGCCGGTGGGAGAGATTGGGAGGCGGAAAAGCCCACTCAGAAGCGGTACTGCAGCAGCAGAGAAAGGCGGTTCTGGCCCGACCATACCCTGACCCCGTTCGAGGACGTGAAGTCGATGCCGAAAGGGGAGTTCACAAGACGGTGGGTACCCTCCGTCGAGATCGTCAGAAAGTCCGCCTCCGCAGCAAGGGTAAGATGTTCCGTCAGATCCGCCCGAAGGCCGATCGATCCGTGCCAGGCATGACCGTGAGTCTCCTCATAGGTGTAGCGCTCGCCCTCGCGCAGGAGGTGGCGGTCCTGATTGCGGCCCTCCACATAGGCCCAGTCGAGCTGGAGGAGCGCGGTAAGACTTTTCAGTGGAACAGGTTTCCCCAGATCAAGACCGGCCCGCAGACCCAGGAAATAGTGCGAGTACATCTGTTCAAAGCCGATGCCGTCTCCGGGAAGGGAGAGGGGCGGCTTTCCACCCGTCAAGTCCCACTGCGTCCCGTCGTGCGTCGTCAGGTTGAACTCCTGCCGGCGAAATCCCGCGATCGGCCGCAAATCGAGCCACACGGGCAGACCCAGCCAGTCCGATGTTCTCAGGTCCATATCGGCTCTGAAAAGATAGCTCGGCTCCAGGCGGCATCGCGATTCGCTGAAGAGGGTCTTGCGGTAGGGATCGTTCTCATCGTCCCAATCTGAATCCTGCATATGGCCTTCGGTTTCCCGCGACAGGTTCGTGAGGACCTCCACACCGAATGAAACCCGGGGAAAGACCGCCCGCAGTTCGGCGCCGGCCCACCACGAATCCAGGGGAAATTCCAGACGGCTCAACGGGGCTTGACTCGGAGAAAAGGGATTGCCGAATTCGTATGAGGTGTGGCTCGAGACCAGGCGCTGGGTCGTCATGCCGATCGACAGATGGTCCGTAAGCCGGAGGACCGGTTCTTGTTCCGCCGCGCAGACCGCCGGAGGGACGGCTGCCAAAAGAAAAAAGAGCAGTATGCCCACGGGGCCGACCCGCGAGGAAGAAAATACCGGCGATCGCATCCCCCTATTTCTCCTTGAGGATCACGAGCGCATCCACTGCAACGCTGCGGGATTTAAAAAACGCGTCAATTTTTCGGATCGCACCGTCTCCTTTCAGCTGTTTTAGTGCACAGGATTCTTATCACAGGTGACGGATGGGGATCAATGATCTTTCCCGTCGGGATTTTCCTTAAAGACGACCCCGACCGCACCGAAGGCAAAGGGATACGGGATGGTGTCTTTTCACGCTTGTCCTTGACACACCGGGCCGTTCATCTTATATGTCGTCCATCAAAAAGCACCGTCTTACCGACTCCACACTTGCAAAGGGGGAAAACCGACAGATGAGCTTACCATTATCGGATGTAAGGATTCTTGATATGACACTGATCATGGCCGGTCCTTACTGCACATCGATGCTGGGAGACATGGGCGCGGAGGTGATCAAGATCGAAAAGCCCGGGGTCGGCGAATCCTCCCGGGAGGTCCCCCCCCATTTCTTTGAGGGTCAATCGGCCTATTTCATTGCCATGAACAGAAACAAGAAAAGCATGACCCTTGATTTGAAAAGCGAAGAAGGAAAGCACATTTTCTACGAACTGGCCAAGACATCCGACGTGGTGGTCGATAATTTCCGGCCCGGCGTAGTGAAGAAACTGGGATTCGGTTTCGATGACCTCAAGAAGATCAACCCCCGCATCATCTGCTGTTCCATTTCCGGATACGGTCAGACAGGTCCCTTCAAGGATCGGCCGGCCTTCGATCTGGTGATCCAGGCCAGAGGCGGGATTATGAGCTATACCGGGGAACCAGATCAGATGCCGGTAAGGATGGGCGCCCCCATGGGCGATCTCTCCGGGGGATTGTTCGCAACCCAGGGCATTCTAGCGGCTCTCTATCAGCGGGAAAAGACGGGGAAAGGCCAGCAGATCGACATCAGCCTCATGGACTGTCAAACATCGCTGCTCACCTATCGCGCCCAGTTCTATTTCGTAGGGAACG
The DNA here is from genome assembly GCA_023487865.1 of Deltaproteobacteria bacterium. GTDB lineage: Bacteria > Desulfobacterota > Syntrophia > Syntrophales > UBA5619 > JAKAFS01. The sequence continues at coordinate 6,745 of JAMDBG010000173.1, forward strand.
AAATCGCACGGCCCGTCGGCTCCGGCCATGTGTCGGCCCATCCGATCAGGGCCTTCCAGACCAAGACGTTTGCGGTCGTCATTGACGCCAACATGGAAAACCTGTGGATCGAACTTTGCGATGCCATTGGAAAACCGGAGCTGAGCCGCGATGAAAGATTCAACTCACGGAAGAATCGCAATAAAAACAAAGAAGAACTCTATGCCATCCTGGAGCAGGCCTTTCTCGAAAAGACGGGAGAGGAATGGCTGGACATACTGGAGAAACGAGTCCCTATCGGCCCGATCAACACGATCGACAAGGCCCTTGCCGATCCCCAGACCCTGAGCCGCAATATGGTGGTGGAGGTCGAATACGCGAACAACAAAAAACTGAAAATCCTGGGAAATCCGGTCAAGATGTCCGAGACTGAACAGCAGACATTCAAGCGTCCTCCTTTTTTGTTGTTCGCGTATTCGACCTGGGAGAGCATACCGGGGAGATCCTCTCAAAGCTTCTGAAGTACTCACCCGCGCAGATAGAGGAACTGAAAAACCGGAAGGTGATTTAGTCCCTCGGTAAGTCTTCACTGGCGACCCAAGCCCCGCGGGGTGTTTTATCAAGGAATTCATTCTATCCGTGAAAGAAACAATGAATGAATTCTCAGTGTGGTCGGCCCTAAAATGGCAGGAGCGCTTCTCGGCCTGTTTCCTTCGCCAGTTGGGCCAGATCGGTCAGGGTCTGCTCCGGCAGGCACAGCCCCTCCCTCAGGCAACGCTCCTCGTTACGGGCCTCGATTTCGCCGGGGTAAAAGACCTCCTTAAATCCCTTGGCCAGCGGCACGGATTTCAGTTCGGCGATGAGCTTCTCCATTCGTGCATTGAACTCGGCCAGCGGTAGAAAAGCTTCGATATTCAAGGCGATCATCAGATGGCCGCAGCCGCTTCGGTGTTCGGTCTGGTAGGGGCCATGGACGCCGGTGCCGAAGCCGCTGCCCGTCAGCACGCCGGACAGAACGTCCAGGGCGACGGAGATGGAGTAGCCCTTGTGTTCTCCCATGGGCAGAATGATTCCCGCCAAAGCCTCCGCCGGGTCCGTGGTAGGCTCTCCGGCTGCGCTGATCGCCCAACCGGCAGGGATCGGTAGCCCCTTCTGCCGGGCTAAAAAGACCTTTCCCCTGGCCACCACCGTGTTGGCGATATCCAGAACCATGGGGGGATGAGACCCGGCCGGCGCCGCCACCGACCAGGGGTTGTTGCCCACAATTTTTTTCCGTCCCCCCCAGGGAGCCATAGCGGGGCTGGCGTTGGTGGTCAGCAGCCCGATGCAACCCTCCGGCGGCGCCATCCGGGTAAAGTAGGCCGCCGTGCCAAAGTGGTTGGAGTTCCGCACGGCCACGGCACCGATGCCATGAACCTTGGCGCGCCGGAGCGCTTCATGAGCGGCCCCGGCGGCGATGACCTGGCCAACGCCGTCCTTGCCGTCCAGAACGGCCACGGCGCCCGCATCCACGATCAGGTCGGGCTGCGTCACCGCGTGGACCACCCCCGCACGGATGCGCGCCACATACCAGCTCAGGCGCATGACGCCGTGCGACTGATGGCCCCACAAATCGGCCTGTACGAGGCTGTCGGCAACCAGATGGGCGTCAGCGGCGGGAAGGCCGACGGCCGAAAGGACGGCATCCGTGAAGGCAATCAGTCTGACAGCGGCGATGGTCGATGTATTCATTCATGACGTCCTTTCAAGGATCCTATGCGATGACACCCGCGCCCCTCATCCTCTTCACTTCTTCCGGATCGTATCCCAGCTTTGCCATCAGCTCGTCCGTGTGTTCGCCCAGCTCCGGCGCTCGGCACTGGATGGCGGCCGGGGTCCCGGAGAGCTTGATGGGATTGTTGAGCACCTTGATCTTTCCGTGGCCGGCAATATCCATCTCGCCGAAAAAGTCGTTGGCGATCGCCTGCTCGTCATGGGTCACCTCCAAGGGCGTGACGACCGGCGACCAGACGATCTTGAACTTGCGCAGATGGGCCAGCCACTCGGTGTAGGTCTTGCCCCTGAAGATATCCTCGATGATCTTGACCAGTTCGACGCAATTCTTTTGCCGTGCGTTGAAGTCGACGAACTTGGGATCGTTCTGCAGATCCGGCCGGTCGATCGCCTTGCAGAATTCCGGCCAGTAGGTCTGGGCGTTGGTCATTCCCAGCATGATCCAGCGGTTGTCCTTGGTGGGATAATGGTTCCGGATGGGGTTGGCCATCGATTTGCGCGAGGGCCGCGGGGCGTCCTTCCCGGTCACCAGGCAGCCCGTGATATCGAACCCCAGGACCCAGGTGGCGGTGTTATACAGGGAGACCTCCACCTGCTGGCCGATCCCGGTGCGCTCCCGGGCGAACAGGGCCGTCATGACACCCGCCAGAAGGCTCAGGGAAGTGATGCTGTCGCCATAGGCGCCGCGGGAGACGTTCGGAGCCGTATCCGGATCGTGCATCATCTCCATGACGCCGCTCCTGGCCCAGAAGGCCACCGAGTCGTAACCGCCCGAGTTCTTCTCCGGCCCCTTCTGGCCGTAGCCGGTGAGATTCGCATAGATGATCTTGGGATTCCGGGCCGAGATCGCTTCATAGGTCAGGTTGAACTTCTGCATTTCGTAGGGGCGCAGGTTGTTCAGAAAGACATCGGCCTCCGCGCAGAGCCTGTGGATGATCTCCTGTCCTTCGGGATTCGCCAGGTTGATGCAGATGCTCTTCTTGTTCCGGTCCACATGCTCCCAGAGGTAATTGATCTCGCTGTACTGCGTCCACGCCCCAAGCCGCTGGCTGGAGTAGCGCTGCATATCGCCTTCGCCCGGCGCCTCCACGTGGACCACGTCGGCCCCCCAACTCCCCATGAGCATCCCGGCGATCGGCATGGCCACCGCCGCCCCGATCTCCACGACCTTGATCCCTTCCAGTGCCTTTGTCATGCTCCCCTCTCCTCTTTACTGAGTGTTCTGCCGGTCTCGCAAAGTTACCCTTCTGCTACGCGGTATGGCCGGCGGCGGCCAGGGCCGCCGCCTTTTCCGCATTCCTCTTTTCAACGGCCTCCGCGCGGACCAGGAGAAAATTCACATATTTCATGTTGGCGACGTCGTACATCTTCCCGTCCACCGAAGCGGACCCTTCCTCTCTGTCGTATGCCTGGTCCAGGGCTTCCTTGACCCTGCGGGCCAGCGCCACCTCCTCCGGCGGGGGAGAGAATCCCTCGTTGGCCGCTTCGACCCACGCCGGGTGGATCACGCTGGTGCCCATGAACCCCATTTTGTAGGCATACCGGCAGGCCCTGAGCATCGCCTCTTTTCCGGCGGAGACGCTGACATAATCCGCATTGTTCTGGGCGCCCATCCCGTGCGCCTGCACCCCGGCGGCCCGGGCGGCATACAGAAGCTTGGTCTCAGGGTAATAATACTGATCGAAATTGAGCTCCGGATACCGGGTGAATCCCAGATCAACGGAAAGGTCGGCCTGCCCGGTGGTGATCGAGACGATCCGCGGGCTCGCTTCAGCGATATCCTCCATGCGGATGATCCCTCTGGCCGTCTCGAAGATCAGGTCGAACTGGATTTTTCCCGGAGGAAGGTCCCGTTCTTTTTCCAGTTCGGTGACCAGGCGGTCAAGCCGCTGGATGTCAGCAGCCGTTTCACATTTAGGGATCATCAGGGAGGTCACTCCGGGGATGACGACGGCATCGAGATCCTCCGCTTCGAATTCCCGGTTGATGCGGATCTGAATCTCCGCCCCGCCCCTGGCGACGATCGGGATGTCATCCTTGACCATCCTTCGGGCGGACGCCTTGTCCGCCGGTGCGACGGCGTCTTCAAGATCCAGAATGATGCAGTCCGCGCCGCGCGTCCACGCCTTGGTCACAAATTTTTCCCGGTTCGCCGGAACATAGAGCTTGGATCTGCGGACAAAGGTCTCCCGGTCGAATTTTTCAGCCTTCATCGGACATTTTCCGTCAAAATCACAAACAGTCTATGATGCGTCCGCCCCGCGGCGGCGCCGGTCCCGGAACCACCCGACCGCAGGCCAGAGTATCATGGCAAAGGCCAAAAGCAGCAGGCCGACGGTGATCGGACGGGTGTAGAAGATATCATAACTTCCCAGCGACATGCTGAGCGACTGGCGCAGGGCCCTCTCCACCATGGGGCCCAGGACCACAGAGAGAACCAGCGGGGCGGGGGGCAGGTCGAACTTCCTCATCAGGTACCCCACGATGCTGAATATATAAAGCAGCCCTACATCGAAGGGGCTGTTGTCGACCGCGTAAACCCCGACCGTGGAAAAGACGATGATCAGGGGCATCAGCAGAAAGTTGGGAATCTTGAGAATCTTGACGAACAGGGGGATGCAGCCGATGTTCATGATCAGGAGCATGACATTGCCGATGTACATGCTGGCGATGACACCCCAGACAAAATCCGGGTTCTTCTGGAAGAGCAAAGGACCCGGCTGCAGTCCGAACATCATCAGGGCCCCCAGCATGATGGCGGTCGTCCCTGATCCCGGGATCCCCAGCGTGAGCAGCGGTACCATCGCGCCTCCGGTGGATGAGTTGTTGGCCGACTCCGGCCCGGCCACCCCCTCGATCGCCCCCTTCCCGAACCGCTCCGGATGCCGGGAGAGTTTCTTCTCGGTCGCATAGCTCAAAAACGAGGCGATGGTTCCGCCGGCGCCCGGAAGCACCCCGACGATGAATCCCATGAAGGTGCCGCGGGTGATCGGCTTCCAGGAAAGCCGCCAATCCTCCCGATTCGGCCAGACGCCCTTGATCGTCGTCGTGACGAACTCCAGTTTCATGGTCTTTTCGGCGGTATAGAGCACCTCGCCGATTCCGAAGAGCCCCACGGCGACCACCAGGAAATTGACTCCATCCAGAAGCTCCGGGAAGTCGAAGGTAAGGCGCGGATGGCCGGACAAGGCGTCCATCCCGGCAGTGGAAACCAGGAGTCCCAGGAAGGTGACCAGGAAGGCCTTCAGCGCCGAGCCGCCGGAGAGGCCCGCAATGGTGGTGAGACCCATGAGCATGAGGGCGAAGTACTCCGGCGGCCCGAACGAGAGGGCGACCTTCACCAGCGGCACCGCGACCAGCATCAGGAGGATGACGCTGACCGTTCCGGCGATGAAAGAACCGAAGGCCGCCATGCCGAGGGCCGTTCCCGCCCGGCCCTGCAACGCCATCTGGTAGCCGTCCAGTGTGGTCATTACGGACGAGGCTTCACCGGGAAGATTGATGAGAACGGAGGTGATGGTGCCACCGTACATCGCCCCGCAGTAGATCCCCGCCATCAGGATCATGGCGGAGGTGGGATTGACTCCGAAGGTCAGCGGCAGCAGGATGGAGATCCCCGCCGAGGGTCCGATGCCCGGAAGCGCCCCGATGATCGTCCCGGCGATCGTTCCCAGGAGGCAGTACAGGAGATTGACCGGTGTGATGGCAATGGAAAAACCCATCATCAGCTGTTGCAGTGCTTCCATACGCAACTCCTCAGTAGATTGGCCCGTAGATTGGAAGGACCTCTTCCAGAATCCCCATGGGCAGCGGGACGCCGAGCCAGCGCCCGAAAACCAGGTACACGCCGAACAGGGTAAGGACCGCGGTGAGGGCGATTGTCTTCCAGTTGCGGGAGCCGAAGACCGGCACGGTGATGGCGGTGAGGATGGCAAGGGAGATCGGCATCCCCAGAGGTTTCATCAGGACGATGGCCAGGAGGTAACCGGCGAGCACCAGGATCACCCGTAATGCGCCCGCCTTTTCGGGGTAAAATGCCGTCGCGAAGCGGCTGGCGGGAAGCGCGACGGCCCGGAACAGCAAGGCAGCCGCTGTGATTCCCAGACCTACTGAAAGCCAGAACGGCATAAAGCCTGGCCCCATCCCGAACTCGGCGCCGGCCTCGATCAGGCTGGATTCGTACCCGATATAGACCGCAAACAGCAACAGGACCAGCCCCAGGACTTGTTCAGCCCGTTTCATAGCGGATCTCCTTTTTGCGTATATGTGCCGGGACTTGCCGTCTTATTGACGGCGGTCCCGGCTTTAGGCTGGGCTAGGAACCGCAACACTATTTTTTCTTGACCACGCCCAGCTCACGCAGGATGATGCTGGTTTCCTGGGCAAATTTGTCGTAGCGCTTCCTGGTCTCAACGCTGTTCAGGAATTTCGGGGTCATGAAGTTGTCGGAAATGTATTTCTTGAAGGCCGCGGTGTCCATGACCTTCTTGGTCACCTGCTCGTAGTAGGCCACAGCCTCAGCCGGGATGCCCGGCGGGGCGTTGATCCCGCGGAAGGTGTTGAAAACAACATTGATGCCCATTTCCTTCAGGGTGCGGAGGCCCTTGAGCTCCGCCACCCGCTGCTCGGCGGCGAGGGCCAGAGGCCGCATGGTCTTCCCTTCGAACTGCTGCATGACCTCGGTCGGATTGGCGCTGGCGACGTCGATATGGCCTCCCAGGAGCGCCGCGTTCACATCACCGCCTCCCTGGAAGGCGATGTAGTTGAACTTGACGCCGGCGGCCTTGCCGATCATGGCCGCCAGAATCGAGTCGGAACCGCCCACATTGGACCCGCCCCACTTGATGTTTTTGCCCGCCTTGGCCGCAGCGATCAGGTCTTCGAAGGTCTTGTAAGGGGATTCCGTCCGCGTCATGATCACCATCTCGTCGAAGGCCAGGATGGCAATATCCGTGAAATCCTTGTGACTGATGGTCTTGGAGGCCCCGGTCAGCCCGGCCGTGACGTAAGAATTGGAGGTGCTGCCGAAATAGTAAGGGATTCCTTTCTTTTCATGCAGGTAGGCCATGCCGACGGCCTGGCTGCCGCCGGGCTTGTAGACCCGGGGAACAGGCACCGGTACCAGCTTCTCCTTTTCCATGATGCTTCCCACGACCTCTGCAAATATGCTGCTGCCTCCCCCCGGCGAGGCGAAAATGACGAATTCGATGGGCCTGTTGGGCGTGAAGGAAGCGGCCTCCGCGGGACCCATGGACAGAACCGCAGAGGAGACGGTCAGAAGCGCCAAGACAATGACCCTGATGATGCACACACTGCTTTTCATGATAACCTCCTTTTAATGATTGACGTTTGTTTTCATTTTCACCCCTGAAGACACCCGCTATCTATCAGGCATGCATGGATCGGAGTGTCACAGACCGCATATCCGTACCGCAATTCTTATACCTTTGCAAACATATTGTGTCAAATAGATTAACCTTTGCCTTTTCACGCCGCATAAGATAGGAAATCCCCAAGCGGTGTACAATAAAGCCAAACAGGAGGAACGGTCCATGGAATTTGATTATACACAGAATTTGATCAGACGATCGCGATTAATCATGCCGGCCAATGAGAGAAAGTATGTCGAGAAAGCCCATTTGCGCAATGCCGATGCCGTTGTCCTCGACCTGGAAGACAGCGTACCCGTATCAGAAAAGGTGGCTACGAGGGCCGTTCTGCGAGATTCTATCCTCCTTGCCGGCAAGAGCGGGAGCGACGTTCTGGTGAGGGTTAATAATACGAACGAATTGCTTCAGGGAGATGTTGAAGCCGCCGTCTGGCCCGGACTCGACGGCATCTTTTTCCCGAAGGTGGAAACGGGGCAACAGGTGAGGGACCTCGATCGGCTCCTCACCGAGCTGGAACGAAAAAGGGGTATCCCTGCTGGTCACGTGAAAATTTCAATCATCGCCGAAACACTGAAGGGTTATCTTAACATGCAAGAGACCACCAGCGCCAGCCATCGAATTGATTCCCTTTCTCTGGGCACCGAGGATTTCGCAACGAATACGGGGATGGAACTGTCGGAGGCGACCTATCACGCGTGGCTGATCCCGAGAATGCAGATCGTGTTTGTCGCTCACGCCTACGGCAAACTGCCGTTGAACTTATTGGGCAGTATGGCCGCTTTCGGTGACACCGCGGGCTTCGAAAAGATGGCGATACACTCCTACAAGCACGGCTTCCTCGGATCCAGCTGCATCCATCCGGGAAATGTGGAGATCCTGAACAGATGCTTTTCTCCCACCCCGGAGGAGATTGCCTATTCGCAAAAACTCATCGATGCCTTCGAACGAAGCCTCGCGGCGGGCAGGGCCTCGGCGACGCTGGATGGAAGGATGATCGATTACCCCCACTATGAAAAAGCAAAAAAAATCCTGACGAGAAGCGCCAAAATCAGGGCCTTGGAGCAAAAAAAGGAAAAGGCCCGGAAAGCGGCGACCGCCGGTTGATCATAAGCATGGCGATCGGCTGCCTCGGGAGTGTATCGCCATCTTT
>JAMDBG010000029.1 GCA_023487865.1 Deltaproteobacteria bacterium
GGAGGGTGTCCGTCTCGCCGATTTCCCCGATTTCCTGACAGAAATCTTTCTTCTCAGGATCGGGATGGAGATCACGCCTGCCGATTCATTTGCCGAGTTGATTTTTTCCCGGCTTGGGTATTAAGTGATGCGGAAATGACAGAAAGGGTAAAGCAGGGAATAAAGGCGGTGGGACAGGATGCGCCGCTCGCGGTCAGGGGAGGGAAAAGGCTGCCCGGAGCAGGAATCGAACGGATACTGATCCGGGGGACGAACTGGATCGGCGACGTCGTCATGACACTCCCCGCCGTCGCAGCCATCCGCAAGACGTGGCCCGGCGCTCGGCTCTCCGTCCTCGCCAAACCCTGGGTCTCGGAGATCTATCGCCTTTCCCCGGACGTGGATGAGGTCATCGTCTTTAAGGAACCCGGGCACCATGCCGGCATCAGGGGAAAGCTCCGCCTGGCCGGTGAACTCCGGAAGAACACCTTCGACTGCGCGATCCTCCTCCAGAATGCGGTCGAGGCGGCGATCCTCGCCCGGCTGGCCGGTATCCCGCTTTGCGCCGGTTACAACTCCGACGGCCGGGGCCTTCTTCTCAGCCATTCGGTCCGGCGGACCAGGGCGGTCCGTCAGGTTCACCAGATCGACTACTATCTCGAAATGGTCCGGGCGCTCGGCTGCGCGCCCACCGGGCGGAGCGTTCAACTGCACCCCGGGGATGATTACGGTGGCGTGGCGGAAAAATTATTTAACGAATACGGTCTCGAACCAGGACGCACCTTGCTCGGTCTCGCGCCGGGCGCCGCCTACGGACCGGCAAAGAAATGGTTCCCGGAGCGGTTCGCCGCCGTCGCCGACCGCCTGATCGATGACACCGGGGCGCAGGCGATTCTGTTCGGGAGCGGCGGTGATAAGGAAAGTACCAAGGCGGTCACGCGCAACGCCCGTCATCGCCTGATCGACATCGCGGGAAAAACAAACCTGAAAGAGGCCATCGCCCTGATCTCCCGCTGCGCCCTCTTCCTCTCGAACGATTCCGGATTGATGCACGTCGCCGGGGCGCTGGGAATCCCCACCGTGGCAATCTTCGGTTCAACGAATCCCGTAACGACATCCCCCGTGGGTGAGAAGAGTATCGTCATCCACCGGGACGTGCCGTGCAGCCCCTGTTTGAAACCGGTCTGCCCGACCGATTTCCGCTGTATGGATCTGATCGGCGCGGATGAGGTCTATGGTGCGGCACGGGTGCTTTTACAAGGACAAAAAGGATGAGGGAGGAACAGCGACAGGCGGCGGTCTTTCTGGACCGGGACGGAACGATCAACGAAGAGACGGGGTATATGGACCGGCTGGAGAAGTTGAAGCTGGTCCCCGTTGCCGCCGAGGCGATTCGCCTGATCAATGCCAGCGGGATGAAGGCGGTTGTCGTGACCAACCAGTCCGGCGTCGCCCGGGGGCTCTTCGACGAGGCCTTCGTCGACGCCGTCCATACGCGACTCCGGGAGATGCTTCGGGCGGAGGGGGCCTTCCTCGACGGAATCTACTTCTGCCCCCACCACCCGACGGAAGGGCGGGAGCGATACCTGATGACCTGCGACTGCCGCAAACCCGCCCCGGGGTTGCTCCTCAGGGCGGCGGCGGACCTCCATCTTGATCCCGACCGCTCCTATATGGTAGGGGACACCCTGAAGGACATTGAGGCCGGGGCGCGGGCCGGGGCGCGGGGGGTCCTGGTCCGAACCGGTTACGGCTCCGAGTCCGCCGCGGATCTGGGTTCCGGGGTAGAAACAGGGCGGATGCCTCCCGGCGAAAAGGGGCAGTCCAGCAAGGTGTCGGTGATATTCCGACCGGTCCACATCGCCGAAGATCTCCTCGCTGCCGTCCAATGGATCTTGAGGGACTTGAGACCGTGAACATCCTGCTCGTCAAGCTCAGCGCGATCGGCGACGTCATCCATACGCTGCCGGCACTCGCCGCCCTGAGACGTTGCTACCCGGATGCCGATATCACCTGGGTCGTCGAAGAGGCAGCCGCCGACCTGCTTTCCGGTCACCCCGACCTCGACAGGGTCCTTGTCTCCCGCCGCAAAGCCTGGATGAAAGATCTCCGACGGGGGCGGATCACAGCACCCCTAAGGGAAATGCGGGCCTTTCTCCGGGAACTCCGCAGTCGTCCCTACGATCTTGTTATCGACTTCCACGGCCTTTTCAAGAGCGCCGTCATTGTCCTTCTCAGCGGCGGAAAACGAAAATTGGGCTATGACAGCCTCCAGGAGGGAAGCGGCCTGTTTTACAACGAAAAGATCCCCGAAGAGATGGGGAAGCACGCCGTCGACCGCTACCTGGACTTTATCCGCTATCTTTCCGATGGCGGGCGCGCTGACGGTAAGACCGTCTGTCCGGCAGCGGCGCCGGAATTCACCATCGTCATCGGTGAAGAGGAACAAAGACGCATGGCGGCCCTCCTTCAGGGACAGGCGGATATCCTGGATGCTGTGGATAAGGGGGGGGGAGAAACGCAATCAGGCGGGAGGGAAATATCGAAAGGACGTTTTGTGGCCGTCAACCCGGTGGCCCTCTGGGAGACGAAGCTCTGGGAGGATAAAAAGTTTGCGGACCTCTGCGACCGGATCCAACAGAAGCTGGGGATCGGCGTGATCCTGACGGGAGGCGAGGCCGGACCGCTCAACCGGATCCAGGCGCTGATGAAGACAGAGGCCGTCAATCTCGGTGGGCAAACGACACTCCGGGACCTGGGCTTTCTCTATAGCAAGGCAGCCCTCGTCATCACCACCGATTCCGGTCCGATGCACCTCGCCTCAGCGCTGGGAACCCCTGTCATTGCTCTCTTTGGGCCGACCGATCCCGCCCGCACGGGTCCCTACGGTCCCGGCCACCGGGTCATCCGCAGGGGATTGGACTGCATGCCCTGTTTCAGGAAACAATGCGAGACAACAAGGTGTATGAGGGAGATCGCCGTTGAAGAGGTTTTTGCGGCAACGAAGGAAATGCTGACACAGGCAAAGGAGTAAAAGATGGGAATCAGTAAAGAGTTATTGGAGATTCTGGCCTGCCCTCAGTGTAAGGGCAATGTGCGTCTGAACCAGACCAACGATGGACTCATTTGCGACCGGTGCCGTCTGCTCTACGAGATCAGGGAGGAGATCCCCATCATGCTCATCGACGAGGCGAAACCCCTGACGGCTTCGTAAAAAGTCCGGATGCTGCGTTGCGCTTCATCCTTCGTCATTGCGGCGTACGACTATGTACGCCTCATTCCTCAGGGTTCGCGCGCCTTGTCTGCAACCTTTTTACAAAGCCGTCACGGCGGCTATCGACCCGCATCAGAGAATTTCAGTAGCGGGGGGGCTGGGGGTATATTCGGGGACGATCTCCTGGAGCTTTCGTCTGATCGCCGGGGCGTCGAACCGGGCTGCCGCCTCATTCAACTCTCTGAGCCGCGCATCCAGGAGGGCGGACCACTCCTGTAAGGCCGGAGAGGCACCGGTTTGACCGTCGTTGCGAAGGACCATGATCTTTTCATGCTTCGTCGGAACGATCCCTTCCCCCACGGTAATCAATTCCTCGCAGAGTTTTTCACCGTCCCTGAGGCCTATAAAGGCAATCTTCACGTCCTTATCCGGCTCCCGACCGGAAAGCCGGATCAAATCCCTTGCCATGTCGATAATTTTCACCGGAGTCCCCATTTTCAATATGAAAATTTCCCCTCCCTGCCCCAGCGCTCCGGCCTGGAGAATCAGCTGGGCGGCCTCGGGAATGGTCATAAAAAACCGCCTGACCTCGGGGTGGGTCACCGTTACCGGCCCCCCCTGCTCGATCTGATTCCGGAAAACGGGAATAACGGATCCTGAGGATCCCACCACATTGCCGAATCGGACCGCCATGAAACGTGTGCCGCCGTTCTGAAAGGTCTGCAGGAGCAGCTCCGTCACCCGCTTGCTCGCCCCCATGACATTCGTCGGTCGGACGGCCTTGTCTGTAGAAACAAGGACAAACCGTTCCGCGCGATGTTTGAGCGCCATTCCCATGAGGACGCGACTGCCGGTGATATTATTGAACACCGCTTCCCAGGGATTTTTTTCCAGCATGGGCACATGTTTGTAAGCCGCCGCATGAAAAACCACCTGGGGACGGTACTTTTCAAAGACGGACGTCATGAGCTTTTCATCCTGGACATGTCCCAGTATGGCCTTGTATCGATCGTAACGCAGTTTGTTGCACAGTTCCAACTCGATATGAAAGAGGTTCGACTCGCTGGCATCGAGCAGGATCAGGTTTTTGGGTTGGAAACGAACGATCTGACGGCACAGTTCAGCCCCGATCGATCCCCCGCAGCCCGTGACCAGTATGGTTTTATTATCGAGATAGCCCTGGATTTCCTCCATATCCAGCTGCACCGGCGAACGTCCCAGCAGGTCTTCATAATTGACGTCTCTCAAGGCCTTGAGGCTGACCCGACCATCGATGATCTCACCCATTCCCGGCAGGGTCTTATAGGCGATCTGGCAGACCTTGCAGGTCTCGACAATCCGCCGTATCTGATCACCCGTGGCGGACGGGATGGCGATCAGGATCTCCTTGATCTGCTCATCTTCGACTATTTTGGCCAAGCCATTGAGCGATCCCAGAACGGGGATGCCGTGGATCGACCGGCCGTATTTTTTCCGGTCGTCATCGATAAAGCCGATGACTAAATAGGGAAGGTGATCGTTTTCGATGATCTCCCGCAAAATCTTCTCTCCGGCGGAGCCGGCGCCGATGATGAGAATCCGTTTACGCTGGGCGGTTGGGATGAATACCGTCTGTCCATTCCGGTCTTTTCGCAGATAGAGCGTCCTGATGACCATGCGCAGACCGCCGGTCAGAAGGAAGCTCAAGCCGCCGTCCATCACGAAGATGGCCCGGGAATACCCTCCTGCAAATCGGTAAAAGACAAAAATGAACGCCAGAATGATGAGGGTTGAGGTTGCCGAAGCCTGCAGAAGCCGCCAGAAATCCCTCGTGCTCGTATATCGCCACATCCCCTTATAGAGGTCGAACAGGAAGAAGGTGCACAGCTTCAGCGGCAGTATGAGGATCAGCATCCGCTTGAGCTGCTGGACATAAAAGTCATCCAGGGAAAATTCGAAGCGGAAGAGATAGGCGAAGGTCAACGCCACAGCGAACAGGCACGCATCGCCAAGCAGCATCAGATAAAAATGGGGGTTTTTCAGTTGATTCTTCATGTCGGATCCACACAGATGGAAAAATCTTCAATGTCCCTTGTGAGATGGGGGCTGTAAAACGGATCGTTTTTTAGCAGACTCCCCCAGCGCTCTTTCATCAGATCGATTTCGCCCTTAAAGCGGAGCTGTTTTTCCACCGTATCCTCGGGACCCCGTGTCTGCGATTCATGGTGGTAAAGCGTCAGATGGGAAAGGCAGAGGTTATAATACCCTGATTTCAAAAGCTTGAGGCAGAAATCCACATCGTTGAAGGCCACGGAAAGGGCTTCGTCAAATCCGCCCACTTCCTGAAAGCGCGCCTTTTTTACCATCAGGCAGGCGGCGGTCACGGCGGCGCAGTTTGCCGTGATCCGTAACCGGTCGAAATAGCCGGGCCGGTCATTCGCAGAGTATTTATGGCTATGGCCGGCGATTCCGCCTATCCCGAGCACGACGCCGGCATGCTGGACCGTGTCATCGGGATAGAGCAGTTTGACACCCACGGCGCCGATCCTGGGGCGGAGCGCCTGGGCCGCCATTTCGGAAAGCCAATCCTCTGAAAGCACTTCAATGTCGTTGTTGAGCAAAAGGACCAGATCGCCCTCGGCATTTCGCACCCCTTCATTGATCAGGGCGGGAAAGTTGAAGGCAATCGGCAGGGGTGCGACGCGGAAGCGCGAAGGTTCTTTCTCCTTCCAACGGCGAAACAGGTCCAGGGTTTCGGGTTCCCGGCTGTCGTTATCGACGACGATCACCTCAAAACGGTCATAGGCGGTCTTTTCGAAGATGGATTTCAGGCAGGTTTCGAGAAAGGCAGAGAGGTCACGGGTGGGAATGACGATCGACACGCGCGGCCGTCCCTGGAAGCGGTACCTCACTCGGTAACGCCCGGACATTCCCTCGACCGACTCGACGGAAGCCTCCTCTCCCCGCCGCTGCAGGGCTTCCCGGATGGCCCGGAGTCCGGCATCCTGGGCATACCCCTTCGTCTGAAAATTCGCCGCGCTCGATGCCGGGATAGAACGCCAGTGGTAGAGCACCTTGGGGATATGCCGGATCCTATCCGTATGCTCGGTCAGACGGAGCACCAGATCATAGTCCTGACTCCCTTCAAAACCTTCCCGGAAACCGCCGATCCGCCGGACCAGGGCGGTCCGGTACACTCCCAGGTGACAGGTATACATGAGGGAAAGAAAGGTATCGGGCGACCAGTCCGGTTTGAAAAAGGGGCAATGCCGCTTGCCCTGCGTATCGATCTTGTCTTCGTCGCTGTATATCATATCCACATCGGAGTGGCAGCTGACGAGCGAGGCGATCTCGTACAGGGCATCGGGGGTCAATTCATCGTCATGATCCAGGAGCGCGATATATTCGCCGGTAGCCAGGGCCAGGGCTGAATTGGACGCGGCTGAAATATGACCGTTGACCTCCCTGAACACCACCCGTATGCGCCGGTCCCTGGCTGCGTATTTCTTCACGATTCGGCGGATATGCTTTGCCGTAGAGGCATCATCGGCGATACAGAGCTCCCAGTAGGGGTAGAGCTGACCCAGAACCGAATCCAGACATTTTTTCAACCAGATCTCCTCTGTATTATAGACCGGCAGCAGGAGGGAAATGAGCGGCCGGTGCGGGAGCTGTTTTATTGCTTTTTTGATCCGATTGCGATCCCTGGATGTCAAACGATGCCTTCTCTGCCAAAGCTCGTAGACATCGAGATCCGCCAGATGAAAGCGCTCCTGAAAGGCATACCACAGACCCAGCCATCCCTCCTGATGGATGATCCGCAACGCCTTCAGGCCCCTGTGCGTCAGCTCCCTGAACAGATTCCGCAGGATCTTCCCGCCTCTGTGCGGCAGCCCCCTCAGGAAGGAGAACAGGCGCAGCAGGAGGTTCGAGAGGATGCGGATCAGCGTCCGGAATTTTCTCAGGATCACGGGCAGGGTGAGTTTTTCCTTCGTCGCCCGGACCGGATCGTTCTGCGTGGCTTCGCTCATATGAAACTACATTTTCCTCATCCGAAGGCCGGCCCTTCCCCATCAGGGCAACAGGGGCACCTTTTTCCAACCGTCGCTCTGCGTGAATTCCCGGGCGGCAAAGCACCAGATGACGAGCTTTTTCTTTTTCCAGTAATTGGGATCCTTCTGAGCCCGACGCAGAAGGTTCACGCGGGCCGGCGTGGCGCCGGATCCCCGCACGGCAGCCAGATCCACAGGGAAACCCAGCTCCAGGGCGAGCTGATCGGGCAGACCCGCATCGCGGGTTTGCATGTCGTCTCCCGCGTGAAAGACGAGATTGTGACTGTCGCCGACCAAAATGACCGGGCTTTTCTGATCGGGGGCGATGGACTTCAGGGCCCCTGGACTGCCGGTGCCTACCTGCCGGACCGACAAAATCTCCTGGGGAAGCCCCTTTTCACCCAGGGCTTTCCAGAGATCCCCCGCGATGGGCAGAGATTTCCAGGCTGACTGATAGGTCGACTTCGGAATCGTCTTCAGCCAGGGCCGGCCTTCGATTTCCTCCCGGATCTTACGGGCGGCCAGGACACAGCCGTTCCCCGACCAATGGGTGTCCTGCTTGCAGAAAGGGGCTCCCTCCCGGTGAAAACGGCTGGCCAGAAAGAAGGAGGTCAGGTCAAGAACCCGGATCCCTTCTTTCCGCAAGAGCTGATAAAAGGCCTGCGTTTCCGTATCGATCCGCACAGGCGGATTATCCGGAGAAATCGCCAGCCGATCGGACAGGAGGTCGGGATACACGACACTTTTGGGAGGGACAGGAACCATCAAGAGCTCGACGCCCATCTTTTTGAGCTGCCGGTGAAAATCGATGATGGCGGGAAGCGGATCGGCAAATTCGGGTCTGGCTGCCTTACTGACCCTGGTGGCCGATGGCCCCCAGAAAGGCCCCGCGGAGACAAAGCGAAGTTCCGGACCGAAGAAGAGCCACCCCTCCTTGCCGGAAACGGTCATGGTTCCCTGCTGCTCCGCCGACCGGGAATTCACGCAGAGCGACGGTTTCACCTTCCGGACGGATTCCCCCTCCGCTGCGAAAGCGGTCACGGCAATAAACCAGAGCCCGATGCCTGTCAGGAATACAGAAAAAACCTTTCGTCTCATCTTCCTATGCACCTCTCCAAGGGGGAGCCCCCTCTCATTTTTTCACCGCCTCACCCCAGCAGGGTTCGACAAGCTGCAGAGCGGGATCGTCCAGTTCACTGCGGTTGATCCCTTCATAGCGCTCCGCCACATCGGACCAGGCGATCAGGCGAATGGCCACCGCTTCGCCCGGACGGAACTGCGCCGCCTCCGTCCAGACATTGTCCGTCATGCTTCTCATATAGACCATCGCATCCGTTTCGGCCAGAGGGCGTCCGTCCTCCTCCAGATCCGTCAGGTGGATCGCCATGACATGATCCTTGTAGGCCACCGTCCCCGGCCTGGGTACGCTGGAGACCGCTTCGATCCTCCCCTTGACGACCCTCTCACTGCCCGCAGGGAGGGTCAGGTACTTCACCTGGGCGACCGATCCCGGTTGCAGGTCGATCCGTTTCCAGTTTCCCACAGCCAGTTCCCGGATGGCGAACTGATAGATCACCAGCCGCTTTCCCGCCAGCCGATCCCGCCCTTTTGCCAGTTCACCGGCAAGAAATTCCCGGGTGGCGTATGAGCCGTTGTCGTTGCGGGTGATACGATCCAGCGGCCGCTGCAGGGCATAGCTGAGCTGCTCGATGAAGCCGGCCCCTTCTCCCCATCCCATGGCCCCGAGAGAATAGATGTTGCTGAAACTGTCGCCGAGAACGAGCACATCCGCCGTTTTCTGCGGCTGCCAGGGTTCCCCGCCCGCCCCGAAGACTTTACGAAGTGAGACCCTCTCCCGGGGAAAGATCCGCTGTTTTTCAGGCAGACCCAGCATGACGGCCAGATCGCCGAGCTGGGTCATCTCGGACCTTTCCGCACGGTAGCCGAAAGGAGACAGAGGGGGAAGGGAGACATGCTCCCGAATAAAATCCTTCAGCCTTTCCGCCGCCAACTCCACGGCCTCGGGACGCCAATGGGTATCGGTCGCCAGATACTGGACCCGATCTCCCTTTGCCTTGGCCATCATTAGCACGGGCGCCGCATCGAAGACAAGTACGCCTTCGCGTTCCAGCTCCTCCTTGAAGCGTTCATAGGAGGCGTTCTGCAGGGCCGTCTGCCGACCATTGTACCGAGGGGAGAGTTTTTCCGGGTGAATCATGGCTTTGATCGGTGTCGGTACGACGATCAGCTTGATGTTTCTTTGGGCGAGCTGCTCTTTCAGAAGAAGGATTGCGACTCTCGGATCCGGCTCTATGGGCACGGCCCATTCTCCGCCCTCTGCCGCTCGCTTCTTTAACTGGACGGAATCAAGAAAGGGCGGCCCCGCAAGATAATCGACCCCGGGCCGGTAAAAGAGCCAGGGCTGCACACCGCAGTACGCCTTTTCATTGCCCGCACCGAGCCATGCCGTCAGGACATACTGGATCTTTGGACGAATCCATCTCCCGACAATGGATTGATCATCTAAGGCTTCTTCAAACCCTTTCATCTCTTTCAAAAGGTGGCGGTTCACCATAAAAATGCGTGAAAGGAGGCCAGATGGCGATCCGGAATCTCCGGACACAGTCATTGCCGCAGGCAAAAGGGAAAAAACATCATAGACCTGGGGCAGAGGGGAGCGCCTTTCCCCCGCTGCATGATCTCTGAACTCCGCGACATGCTGAACCAAGGGGACGGAAAGAATGACGAACAGGAAAAAAACGATCAGACACCGGGAAAGGGCCGGGCGGATCAGTGTATGCCCCACCTCTCTTCTCGCCATCTCCTCGCGTCGCTCTTGGAGTTCCCAATCGCTCATCGGTGTCTGCTCAAAAAATGAAGTAGATGAAGGGGTTGTAAGCCTGCGTCATAAGGACCGCTAAGGAGACCAGCAATGCCAGAGCAATCGGCACGGTCTTCCACAGGGGAATCGCCCGCGTCCAGTCCCATGTTTGCGGGCATCCCCAGACAATCACCGCCGCCAGGGTGAAAGTCACCCAATAATAGGGCTGATACAAAATCCCGCCCAGCAAGCCGGCGCCGGCCTGAACGCCCGCCAGACCCAAGAGGCTGCCGAGGTAGCCCAGCGCCGCCGGCAGATCCGGCGTTCTGAAGAAAACCCAGGCGATCAGGACGATAAAAAAGGTCATGGCGATGCGAAAAGGTCCCGGCATCCGGCGGTAGAAGGCGTTTTTCCCCTGGGCGCGCTCCAGAACCAGCATCCCGCCATGGATCCCCCCCCAGATGACGAAGTTCCAGCAGCCCCCGTCCCAGAGCCCCCCCAGCAGCATCACGATGGCCAGGTTGATGTATGTACGCAACACCCCTTTCCGGTTCCCTCCGAGGGGGACGTAGAGGTAATCCCGCAGCCAGTTGGAAAGTGAGATGTGCCATCGGCGCCAGAACTCGGTGATGGATTGCGACAGGTAAGGGGAATCGAAGTTTTTCGGAAAAACGAACCCCAGCATCAGCCCCAGACCGATGGCCATATCGGAGTAGGCGCTGAAATCGAAATAGATCTGAAAGGCGTAGGCGGTAAGACCGTACCAGGCGTCCAGAACGCCGCGGGAACCCGCATCGAAAACCACATCGGCGATCTTCCCGCAGGGATTGGCAAGCAGCACCTTCTTCGCCAGGCCGAGGCTGACGAAGGCCACACCCCGGGCGAATTTCTCCGCCGTATGGGTCCGATTGGCCATCTGGTCGGCTATCTCACGGAAACGGATGATGGGGCCGGCCACGAGCTGGGAGAACAGGGAGATGTAGCAGGCGAAATCGATGATGTTGCGCAGCACCTTCGCCTGGCCGCGATAGACATCGATAGTGTAACTCAGCAGATGGAAGGTGTAGAAACTGATGCCCAGGGGCAATGTGACGCGAATCACCGCCTCCCACTTCAGATGGGAGAGTCCAAACCACTGAATCAGAAGATTGTAGTTTTCCATGGCAAAATTGAAGTACTTGAAAAATCCCAACATGGAGAGGCTCGTACAGACGGAAATGGCAAGCCAGACCTTCTTCCGACGCAGACCGGCGCCGCCCGATTCCTGAACCTCCGGCGCCTGCCCGACGAATAACCGCTCGCCGGCAATTTTGAGGCCGCAGACGTAATTAATCAGAGTCGAGGTCAGCAGCAGGACGACAAACAGGGGATTCGCCCAGCCGTAAAAAACGTAGCTCAGCAGCGTCAGGGCCAGATGCCGGCCCCGGCGGGGCAGTCCATAGTAAACGGCAAGGGTCAGGGGCAGGAAATAGAAGAAAAAAATCTGGGAACTAAATACCATGTCTTCGTCGTCGCTGAGGATCGCGTGGGGGCAGGGTGCAACCGGCGTTTCCGGCGGCCGTCACGATCATGGCAAAGGGAGATTTGGAATTCACCGCGGGATTGACGTATCCCCATCCCCGGCTATCCAGAGCAAAGGTGATCATTTGCGCAGCTCGTAAAAGAGTATCAGCTTGAATTCATCACTGTCCATGACCAGCCTCTCTCCTTCCAGTTCGGGGTGTTCATCGTACCGCTCCAGGACCATCCGGTAGGTTTTGCCCTTTTCCCGTATCGCGTCCTTAAGAACCTGCCCCTCCTCGATCACCCAGTGGGCGGCCATGATCTTCTTCTGGCGATAGGAACCGGAGACCACCCGGACGACCTCATAACCGTTTGCCAGCAGCGCGCGCCGATAGGGGGCGATGTCCTGGGGTGCAGGGATGACGGAAAGATCCGTCAAGCGGGCTTCGACCACCAACCTTTTTATCTCTTTTTGCGGGGCAGGCCTTCCCGAAGCAGCAGTGGTCGGTCCGGGTTTTGCCTTTTTTAAAGCAATGCCTTCCGAAGATTTCTTTTTTTCTGTTTTTTTCGCACCGGAGACTCCCGCCGATTCCTTTTTCCCGCCTTCAACGGGCGCCACCCAGACATCGGGGAAAAAATCCGCTCGATCGTTACGGGTCGCCTGCCACCAGGATTCAATCTTCGTCAGATCGGCATTGAAACGACCGATGTAGATCTCGACCTCCCTGCCCCCCCCCCATAATGCGGTTCGCCCCCGAACCCACCTTGTACGGCCCCGTCATTGCCATGATCCGCGGATCGTTGCTCCACCGGGGATGGTAAACTTCATGGCCGTCTATCCCCGGGGCGCTGTTGATATTCACCTGCCATCTCTTGTTATTCTGCAGATCAAAAATCGTCAGGTTCCGGTGAGAGCCGTCGAAGATCCAGTAAAATGGATGTCCCTTCACTGTCGTCAGCGCCGTCCAGCAGCCTTTGGTAAAGATCTTTAGTGATTTGTTCGGCAACTCGGCGACGCCGCCCGCGGGCCAGGGGAAATTTCCCCCGGCTATCCGGCCGTCCGCCGAGAGTTGAAAACTGTCCACGTTTACCGGGGCCCTGTCCCAGACCAGCTCGCCTGTGCCGGGACGGTCCAGCAAGGTCCGGTAAACTGCCGGACAAGTCCACCCGCCCTCTTGCATCTCCTCAAAGCCATAATAGATCCACTCCCGGCCGTCCCGGGGATCCCGCCAGAGCGCCAGTCCAAAACCCCCAAACAGTTCCCGAAGCCCCGAACCGTCCCAGTTCACGACATAAACCTTTTTCCGAATCCGGTCCGTGTAGACCACCCGGTCTCCGCGCGGCGTGATCAGAGGTTTGGCATAATTCCCCGTCCCCAGGATCGCCCTTTCGCCCTTCCCGTCACCCGTGTCCAAACCCATCAAGCGCAAATTACTGCCCAGCGTGTCGACATCACGCCCATCGCCCATATCCTGGATCCAGACAACACGGGCACGGGTATTGCCGGAGAGAAACATTTCAGCCGTCGAAGGGTTTTTGTTTCCAGGCACAGTACCCGCCAAAACCTGCGTCGATAGACTGAAAAGCATCACCACGGCGATTTGAAAAAAAATTGATCCTCTTACGATATTATCGTGGAGTCTCTCGATAGACTGGACAGAGATCACTTCCGGGTTTTTGGTACTGAAGATCATGCACTTCCTTTTTCCCCGTTTAATTTTTTAAGAGCCTCGTTCAGCGCGTCAGGGCCTTATAAAATGTATTGGCGATGATTTGATGCCCTGCACCGGTGGGATGAATACCGTCAGGAAAAATATAGGTGCTGTCCCAATTCAGGGCGGCTTCAATGTCGGCGCAGGCAACACCCTCTTCCGCAGCCATTTGTCGGATTTTCTTATTCAAATCAATGACACTCGGTTTCCTCCAGGCCCACTCCCCAAAAAATGGCCCTATGGTCGCGACAACAGGAATCGTTCCGTTTTCCTTGGCCCTGAAAATGATGTACCGCAGATTATTGACAATCTGGTTGTTATCATAAAAGCCCACATCGTTTGTCCCATAATAGATCGTCAGATACCTGGGATTATGCTCCTCAAGGACAGGGTTGATGAGTGAGGTGCCATAGGAACTCCTCGTCCCGTCCACCCCCACATTCACTGCCGTCTTTCCCCACATTCTCGACAGCCTGGCGACATAACAGTCGTCATAGGTATTTAATGCAAACCCGGTGGTAATGCTATCCCCCATTGCGACGAATATATCCTGCCGAAGATTGACGATCGAAACGGTTGCCTGGGCGGAATCATCACTCTCCCCATACCCATTGACCGATGTGACGACATAGTAATAGGTTGTGTTTTCGTCTAATCCCGAATGGGTATAGGGACTCGTCACAGCTTCAATCTTTGTCCCGTTCCGACTTGATATATCGGAAGAGGTGGACCAGTAAAGATTATAGGATGTAGCCCCGCCAACCGCATTCCAACTGATCGTGGCCTGATAGTTGCCGGCGGTGGCCGTAAGTCCCGTCGGAGGCGGAAGAACATTTCCCCGGGTGGGCGTGGCGGACACCTCCTGAGAGGCATTGCCTTCGCCATACTTATTCACCCCGGTGACTATGTAATAGTACGTGGTGTCGTTAATCAGGTTCGTATGGGTATAAGGATTGTTTACGCCCGCAATCCTGATCCCGGATGCCTTGGTTACACCCTTGGAGACAGACCAGTATATGTTGTAGGATGTCACTTCCTCCTCCGACTGACTTGCCGTCCAGCCGATATTTACCGTTCTGTTGCTCGCTTGGGTCGCCACACTGACCGGTGGCAGGGGAGGCGTTGCGATACTTGGTGTTGCGGATACTTCAATCGATTCGGCGCTCTCTCCATACTGATTGAGCGCAACCGCGACATAATAATAGGTGGTGCCGTTGGTGAGACCCGTATGCGCATAAGGACTGGTAACATTGGGAATCACGGTCCCCGTCTGTTTATTTACACCGGCCGTCGTCGACCAGTAGATACGATATTCCGTCGCCCCGTTCACCTTGTCCCAGGAGAGGATAACCTGACTATTTGCGTTGCTCGAGGTCAGTTGCGGTGCCGCCGGGAGAGGGCCCGAATCCGAACTCCCCCCTCCGCCTCCGCAGGCAAGAACGAACAAACAGAAAATCGCCAAGATAAAATACACACGCCTAAGAGTCATGATGCCATTTCATCCCTTTCAAGATATCAATTTCACTCCCTCCACGGTGCGCCGGCCAAGG
>JAMDBG010000026.1 GCA_023487865.1 Deltaproteobacteria bacterium
CTTTGAACTCCTGGCCGTAACTGTGTATCTTCCTAGGTCCAATCATCTTTGCCATTATAACACCTCCGTTAGTTCGAGGTGTCTACATTACCGGGGGAACTTTTAACCCGGCGTAGTGGAGGTGGTTAGGCCGCCGGGCATGGCCCGCTGGACCAAGGCGGCCGAAGCGGAGGCGTTGGTCAAGCAGGCCATGCGCGAATTTATGACGGGTGAAAGCCTGAGCATGAGTCTGAAAAGCCAGGCGACGGGTGCACCCTTTGCCGGCAGCGAAGGATTGATGTTGTGTGCCGCACGGGAATTTGATGGGGCCGGCGGGCGGTACTGGCTGAAATCCCTGCTCAAGGGAGGGGAAGAGCATGCGCAGGAAGACAAGGAGTTGATTGAATGGATGATGAACGGCGCTGCCGAAATGCTCACACGTGCCCAACGGATCGCCTATGACAAAATCGTTCACGCTGCCGAAACCAACACCACTCTCACCGCTCGGCTCGGTTTGCAGCTGGCCGCAAATGTGGCGGAAGGGCATCTCCGGACCTTGCTCACCAGCGATCCGGCTATCATCATCGGAGACGAGGATATGACGGTCCGGCTGCGGGAGATACTGGAACGTAAGAACTACTCGCCAACCGCGTGCGCCCTGGCCCGAGCGGCTGCAAAAATGCAGATGGAGCATGGGATCATGCTGCCGGAATCGCGGGATCGACTTCGGGATCTTCTCCAGGCGCTGCCCCACCAGGGATCCCCAACCCCCGCGCAATATCGGGCATTGATGAAATTATTGTTCGGGAGCGGGCAGCGCCGTTCATCATCCATCCAGCTCTATCATCACCGGGAGCCGATTTTGCGGGCGCTGTCGGTCGCGCTGTCCACACGCTGCCTGGATGAATGCGGTGAGCCCAGCGTGCTGGCATTTTATCTGACGACGCTGCTGGATAACCAGTGGATCATGATGGAACGCGCGCTGGCCAGGCTGATGCCGCCCGGACAAGCACTGCCGATGGGCTGGTTCGACCGTTACCTTCTGCTCCCAGCGGAAGTCCAGGAAGCGCTGGCGGCACTCATGCCGTCACCCGGCATCAGCCGGGAGGTCCTCAAAGAGAGATTCTGGAGCGTGGTCAACCTGCTGTGTGAAGCGAGGGACCGGGTGACAGATTGCATGCCTGATCTCTATCGGCAGGCTCGGGCGGAAGTATTGGAGCGCGCCATTCAAGCCATCACCGCCACCGGAGAGGTGATGCCGACCGTGGATCGAATCGTGTTTTTCACACTGCCGCTGGCTTACGAGTGCGCGACCCCGAAGCTCGGCGTGGTGACCCGCAAGCCCGTGGAAGTTTGCGGCTCCGAACTGAGATCGGAAGCGATGGCCCAGGGGGCCATCATGGCGGTCGAAATCCTTTTGAAAAAACTCACAGGCAAAACAAAGCCTCTGGAGGGCATGACGGTGGCCATCGAGGGATTGGGCAACGCCGGGAAGAATGTCGCCAACCTCATGGTGCAAAAAGGCGCCACGATTGTGGCCGTCAGCGACAGCCGGGGGGCGGTCATCAGTCCCGGCGGCTTTTCCCGCCAGGAGCTGGCCGCGATCGTCGCGCACAAAAACTCGGGTAAGCGGTTCGATACCATTCTGGCCAACCCGGTGATTCGCATGCTCTCTTCAAGACAGCACGCGGCGTTTGTCTATCACCCGGATCCCGCAGAACTCAAGAAAGTCAACACGGATATCCTGGTGCTCACGGCCATTCCCGCATCCATCCGCGGGGACAACGTCCGCGAACTTTGCGTCAAAGTGATTTGCGAATTGACGGGTGCCGCCGTGTCCGGCGATGCAAAACAGATCCTCAAGGAGCGCGGCATTCAGGTCATTCCTGACAACCTGGCCAGTTCCGGTGGATTGCTGGTATCCCTGTCGGAAATGCTCCAAAACAGTTTGGGGCAGGTGTGGGACCGCCGACTGGAAGAAGACAATCTGTATCGGCAGATCGAACGCAGTTACGAGGCGGTCTGGGCCGTGAAGCAGCGTTACGATCTGGATTTGGCCACCGCCTCCGACATTCTGGCCCTGCAACGGATGCACGATCTGGCCATTTACCGCGAACACCTGGAAACCCTGTCCGCCCAGCTGGTGGAGCGGATCCGGGGCATCCGCGCGGACGAACGGGTGTTAATCATTTCCGACAATGACGAGGATGGAGTGGCCTCGGCGGCCATCATGCACCGGATGCTCACCTGCCTGGATCCCGGTGTGGGAGACCGGATCATCCATTTGAACGAGTCATTTCGCTCTCCAATCGTGCCGGATTTCATACGGCAAATGCAGGACACGGAAATGCCGGTGAAACATGTCTTTGCGTTGGATCGCGCATTTCCGATCGATGATCCGGGACGAACCTACGTTGCCCGTGTGGCGGACCGATGCCAAGTGACGCTGATCAATAATCATGAGCTGCCCGCGCCTCTGCTTGAATATGAACCATGCGCCGCGATGGAAGCCGGCGATGGAAGCAACCTCAAACCAGAGGCTTTGGGCATTTTACATATCTCCCCGCAGACGCTGAAATCCATCCTGCCCGCCGATCAATTTCCCACCGCGATGATCCTGAACGAAATCGCTGCCCTGCTGATCCGCGATGAACAAATATCCTATCAGATCGCCTGGCAGGCGGCCGTAGGCTGCTGTCTGGATGCAGCCATTGAAACCACAAGCGAATGGCAATTATTTTATAGCCGGTTCAATGCGGACCGCACCCTGGAGGCGGCCCGGGCCTTGCGGATGATTACCCGCGCAGGCGGGTATTTACAGGCTGTTCAAGCGCTATTGGGGGTCGATCGTCCCGATCAGCTGGAGACGCACGAGATTTGGGAACGCTGCATGGCGGCCTATCGCATCCTGAACGAGCGAGTGCAGGTGCTGGTCGAGAGAATCGTGCTGGAAAATCGCGGGCGGGCGTTTGCCAGCCACTTTTTCACCCTTGACGAAGTGGCTTCACCAACGACCATCGCCGGAAATGAAAACAACGAACTGGATTTCTACCACTGGATATCGGAACATCTGACCCAGCGCGGGGACTGGTGGGAAAAACCCATCATTGTCGGACAAGTCGTCACGGATGTCTGCGGACGCCGGTGCCTGGGTGTGAGAATTCGCAGTCCGCGCGGAGTGGAGCTCATGAAAGCAGGCTTGCCCGAATATTTTACGACGGGAGGATTACCCAATACGGCGATTGCCAGAATACCGCTTGAATCCATCCAGGCGCCACAGCAGGTGTTCCAAGATATCGTGGATAAAATCTGGATGAAGACTACCCGTGTTTCAGTGCTTGCGCCGCGGGAAGAGGAGTGCTGAAGACCAGTCACGGACTTGCTTCCGCCTCACGTTTTCCTCAGCTTCTGCACAGCCATAACCAGGGCGAACAGGGCGATTCCAATGTAGTCGAACAGGGGTTTGGGGTAGACCAGAAGAAGGCCTGCCAGGATCAGCGTATAGCGTTCGAACGGGGTCGTTTTCCTGAAGAGCCAGTTCTGCATACCCCCCGCCAGCGCGGCGATCCCGATCATCGCTGTAATGCTCACCACGGCGATTCCTCCCCAGTTTGCATTCGCAAGAGTCTTGAACGATCCGGTCAGCAGCAGGCCCTGGCCGGAAGGGTCGAGAACGAACATGAATGGCACCAGGAATGCCGGCATTGTGTACTTCCAGGATTGCAGCGTCGTCTTATAGGGATTGCCGCCGGTGATCGCGGCCGCGGCGAACGGCGAGAGCGCGGTCGGCGGTGACACCTCGGACAGCACCGCGTAATAAAAGATGAACATATGCGCCGCAAAATCGGGAACGCCGAGCTGGATCAGGGCGGGCGCGGCGATCACCGCGCAGATGATGTAACTTGCGGTGACCGGCACGGCCAGGCCGACGATCCACACGATAGCCGAAGTGAATATCGCGGTGAGCAGGAGTTTGAGGTCGTGCAGGAGGGCTGGGGTATTTGCGGCGCCGAACGCAACACAAAGATCGACCAGGAGGCGGCTTCCCGAATCGGCATAGTTGAGGACGATCGAACTGAATTTGAGGCCGAGGCCCGTAAGCGTGACGACGCCGACGATGATGCCCGCGGCGGTGCAGGTGGTCGCGACGTTGAGCACGCCTATTGAGCCGCCCTCGAGGGCATTGATGAACTTTGACTCGAAGAAGCCCCGGACGATCGGCACGCGGCCGCGGAAAAAGTCATAGGAGATCAGCGCGCAATCCCGATGCAGAAAGCTCGTCAGGAATGCGACAACGGTCGCCCAGAAAACCGCCATCATCGGTGAATAACCGAGCAGCATGAAAAAAATTATTGAAACCAGCGACAGGAAATGAAAGCCGAAATTGCGGGTGAGATCCCATAGCTTCTGCTGCTTATCTGCCGGCGCCCCATGCGTGCCGAATTTTCGTGAATCGATCTCGACCATCAGGAATATTCCAAAGTAGTACAGGATGGTCGGGATCGTCGCCATCAGGATGACGTCGAGGTAGGAAATTTTGAGGAATTCAGCGATCAGGAAAGCCGCGGCCCCGAGGACCGGAGGCGATAGGATCGCACCGAGACCGCCGGCGGCAAGCAGTCCTCCTGCCGAGTCCCTGGCGTATCCTGCCTTGGCGAGCATCGGATAGGCGACCGAGCCCAGGGTCACCGTCGTCGCGACCCCGGAACCCGACGGCCCGCCGAGCAGGAATGAGGCCAGCACCACGGTGCGGCCCGCGCCGCTGTGCCTGCCCCCCATCGCGGCGAAGGAAAAGTCGATATAGAACTTACCGGCGCCGGAAAACTGGAGGAATGCGCCGTAGATCGTAAACAGGATGATCAGCGATGAGGAGACATCCACGGCCACGCCGAAGATCCCTTCGAGCGTCATGTACATGTGGCCGGTGAGCCGCGAGATGTCGTAGCCGCGGTGCGTCCACGGCTCCGGCAGATAAGGCCCGATCATGGCGTAGACAATGAACAGCACCACGACGAACGGCATGACCCAGCCCGAGGTCCGGCGAGCCGCTTCCAGGATCAGAACGATGAACATGACGCCGAAAATCTGGTCCCACATCAGCGGATCCGTCGCGCGATCGCCGAACTCGTCTCCCCCGTGGATCACGTAGGCAATGATCACCACGCTGAGGAGTGCGGCGAAAACATCCCACCACTTGATGTGGTGGCGGTAGCGCGGCAGCATCGGGAAGAGGAGAAACGCCAGGAACAGGACAAAGCCAACGTGGACCGGGCGCAACACCTGCGCCGACACGATCCAGACCGCTGCGTACAGGTGAAAAAGGGACATGACCACCGCAATGGCGGTCAGCCCCGCTGCAAGCCAGCCGCTGAACTTGTGGGTCGCCCCCTCTTCCTCCTCGATGAATTCCGTGGCCTTTTTCAGGGCCTCTTCGCTGATGACGACCTCCGCGGCCGTTGTTTTGCCATTCTCCGTCATGGTTCTTCCCTTGTACGATGAATCCCCCGCCCGGCCCTCTTCCAGTCGGAGGGGGGCCGGGCGGGGGCAAAGGTCTGCATTTCAAACGGCGCTGGTGACGATTGCTACTTCAGCTTGAGACCCTTCTCGGCGAAATACTTGATCGCGCCGGGATGGTAGGGGATCGGCGAGTGGTTGTTGGTCTGGTACCTGTAGTCGAAGTTCAGTGCTTCCTTGTGGACGGCGACCAACTCGGCCTTCTTATCGAAAAATGTCTTGACGATGTTATAGGCGACCTGGTCGGGCATCTTTTCGTGCGAGACGAGGATATTCCACACGGTCGCGACTTTGTTGGGGGCATCCTGTCCCGGATAGCTTTTCGCCGGGATGACATCCTGGACGTACAGCGGTCCGTACTTTCTGTTCATCGCGTCCACGACCTCGGAATGGTCGATCATCTGGATCTTGACCCCGGGGGTCGCGCCAAGGTCGGTGACGGCGGCCGTCGGAATGCCTCCCACCCAGAAGAAGGCGTCGATCTTGCCGTCTTTGACGGCATTGACCGATTCGGCGACGCCGAGTCGTTCGCGCTTGAGATCCTTGTCCTTGTCGAGCCCGGCCGCTTCGATGACACGGAATGCCATGACCTCGGTGGCGCTGCCGGGCGATCCCGTCGATACGCGCTTCCCCTTGAGATCGGTCATCTTCTTGATGCCGGTGCTCTCGATAGTCACAACGTGCATGCGATTCGGATAGAGGACCATCAATGTGCGGATCGGGATTTTTCCGCTCTTGAACTTGTCTTCGCCGTGGAGCGCAGTGAGGGCCGCATCCACCATCACGAGCCCGATATCCGCCTTGCCCGTGCCGATCAGCTGAAGGTTTGCGACAGAGCCGCCGGTCACCTCCGCAGTCGCCTGCATCCCCGGTACGGACTTGGACAGAACGTTGGCCATGCCGCCTCCCATCGGATAGTACACGCCTCCGGTGCCTCCGGTTCCGATTGAAATATTGATCTTCTCCTGCGCCGATGCGGTGGACGCGAACAGCGCAAACCCCAGTACCAATATGCTTCCGATAACACGCTTCATTTTCCCCCCCTTATTGTTGTTGTGCATTTGTCTGTTTGGAAACCGCCGCACGGCATTGCGTGGTTTTCCCGACGAACCGTTGCTTTTAGCGGAGTACGATACGTAGAACGTTTTTGTATGTCAACAAGTTTTATCGCAATTGTGACAAAATCACCTTGACACGGATGACCACTTTTTTTATCCTCGACGCATATAAAGCAATTCCTGGAAAATCTCCATGTGCCGCTGCCGAAGCCCCCTTGTCGCGCCACTCGGTCAATCGGGAAGACAAGTATAAACGAGGAGAAAGAAATGGCCGGACCGCTGAAGGGATTGAAGATCCTCGATTTCACGACGCTCCTGCCGGGACCGTATGCGACGATGATGTTCGCGGACCTGGGGGCGGAGGTGCTACGGATCGTCTCCGGCTCCCGTCCGGATCTGACGGAGTTCATGCCCCCCTGCATCGCCGGTACGAACCTGTCCTGCGCGGCGGCCACCCTCGGGCGGGGGAAGCGTTCTCTGGCGCTGAACCTCAAGGATCCGCGGGCCGTGAAAATTATCGTGAAACTGATCGGGAGCCATGACATCCTGATCGAACAGTTCCGCCCCGGCGTCATGGCGCGATTCGGCCTGGACTATGAAACGCTGAGGACGGTCAACCCTTCGCTCATCTACTGCTCTCTGACCGGCTATGGCCAGACGGGCCCCCTGAAGAACCGGGCGGGACACGACATCAACTACCTCGCCCGCTCCGGGATCGGCTCCTACTCGGGGCGGAAGGCCTCCGGGCCGTCCCTGACGGGGATGCAGATCGCCGATGTCGCCTCCGGCTCGAACAACGTCGTCATCGGCACCCTGGCGGCGCTGGTCCATAGGCAGCAAACCGGCGCCGGGCAGCATATTGACGTCTCGATGACCGACGGGGTGATCGCCTTCAACGCCCTAGCCGGCGCGGCGTTTCTCGCGGACGGAACGGAAACCCGCCGCGAGGAGGGGTTGCTGAACGGCGGTTCGCTTTACGATTTCTATGAAACGAAGGACGGGCAACACCTCAGCTTCGGAGGTCTGGAGCCCCAGTTCTTCGCCGCCTTCTGCGAGACCATCGGCCGCCCCGACCTCGTTCCCGGCGGCGTCGCTCCCCGGGATCTCGACCGCATCAAGGAAGATGTCCGCGCGATCCTGAGGACGAAGACGCGGGAGGAATGGATGGTCCTCTTCGGGAAGGTCGACGCCTGCGTGGAGCCGGTCCTTGCCCTGGGGGAAGCCTTCCGCGATCCGCACGTCGAGGCGCGGGGTCTGGTCGTGGAGGTGGGCCTGCCCGGGGACGGAAAGGTGATGCAGCTCGGCCATCCGATCCGGTATTCGGCCACGCCGCCGGAGTACCGGTCGGCCGGGGTCCCTGCGGGGACGCATACACGGGAGGTCCTCCGTGAACTCGGCTATGCCGAGAGCGAGATCGATGAATTCGCGAAGACGGGCCTGTTTGCGTAAAAAAGAATGCGTCAGTGGACAGTACCCGTCACTGTGCAGTCTAAAGGTATAGAGAAGGAGGGATCATGGCGCCATCGAAAGTCTGGTACATGGACGCCCGGGCGAGGCGTTTTCTGGAATCGACGGCCATCAAGGGCCGCCAGATCATCGAGCGGTCCGGCTGGCTGGATCGGTTGAAACGGGGCGACATCGTGGCGGTGAAGACCCACATGGGCGAGGCTTACAATGTGGGCTATCTGCGGCCCGTGATCATCAGCACCCTGGTCGATCTTCTCAAGGAGCGCGGACTGCGCCCCTTCGTCACCGACACGACGACCATGCCCTACCACCCCTGGATCAGCCGGACCCTGGCAATGGATCATCTGGAGACCGCGAACCGGAACGGCTTCAACCAGGGGTCCGTCGGCTGCCCCATCGTCATGGCGGACGGCTGGCTGGGGACCGACGACGTGATCGTCGACCTCCAGGGCCGGGGAAACTACCTGAACAAGCAGTTCGTCGCCCGCGCGATCGCCGATGCCGATGCGCTCCTGTCGGTGGCCCATTTCAAGGGGCACCCGGCCGGCGGGTACGGGGGATCGCTCAAGAATATCGGCGTCGGCGGGGCGAGCAAGCGGGGCAAGATGAACCTGCACGGGGCCCTGGCCGGCGACAAGCCCGTGATCGACGCCAAACTCTGCCCGGGGCGGAGCTGCGAGTGGTGGCAGGTCTGCGAGGACTGCTGCCCCGAAGGATCCATCAAGGTGACGGACACAGGGCTGGAGGTGGATCTGGAGGGCTGCGTCTACTGCTTCGCGTGCGCCAACCTCTGCATCAACATGGCGGGTATCAAGAGCATCCAGCGGTTCGACCACCTGCCCACCCTCGGGCGCCGCATCGCCGATTCGGCCCTGGCCGCCATGATGACCAAGGAGGAGGGGAAGGCCTTCTTCCTCAATTTCGCCATGGACATCAGTCCCAGCTGCGACTGCTACGGCTGGACCGACACCCCCATCGTCAACGGCCTCGGGATCCTGGCGTCCTATGACCCGGTGGCCGTCGACAAGGCCTGCATCGACATGATGAACGCCGCCCCGGGGCTCCTCAATTCCGAGGCGGAGGAGTTCGGCGCCCTGGCGACGGGCGCGAAAAAGCTCAATATCATCAAGGGAAAGGACATCGAGGCCCAGATTCACGGCGGCGTGGCCAACGGCCTGGGTTCGGCCGAGTATGCAATCGAGAACGTTCCTCTGGACCGGAGCCGGGCGGCGATCAACACCTTCTATCCCGAGGTGCGCGCGAAAAAACTCAAGGGGATGTACGCGAAAAACCACCCCCTCAAGGGGCTCGACACCGCCTCTTTCGGACGGCCGACCGAAGGGGTGAAGGATCCCAGTCATCCGAAAAAATAGCACGCTGCGGCCGAGCAGGAAGGGATCGGCACCCATACGGAGGGCATCCATGGAGACAAAACCCTGGCACAGGCACTATGACTACAACGTTCCCACCACGATCCGCTACCCGAGGATAGCGGCTCAGGCCTTTTTCGAGCTCGCCGCGGGGGCCTTTCCGGACAAGCCCGCCACGAACTTCTACGGCTCCGAGCTCACCTTCTGGCAGCTCAGGGAGCAGATGCTCCGCATGGCAAATGCCCTGGGAAGGCTCGGCGTGAAGAAGGGCGACCGGGTGGGCGTCCACCTGCCCACCTGTCCCCAATTCGTCATCTCGTACCTCGCCACCCTTTCCCTCGGCGCCATCGTGGTGAACCTGAATCCTCTGGCGTCCGCGAGCGAGCTCAAGTTCATCATGCAAACCACGGGGATGGAGACGATCATCACCTTCGACATGGTGCTGCCCGGCGTCCGTCCGATCGTCAAGGAGCTGCAGATCAAGCGGGTGGTTGTGACCAGGGTGACGGACACCATCGCGGGATTCGGCGTCTCCACCGCCAAGGAGCTGGACCTGGAGGAGGGCTGGAGCCACTTCTCGGAGCTCATCGCGGGAACCCCGGAAACGCGCCTTCCCCGCATCCCCTTCAGCCCGGGCGACCCGGCCCTGATCCAGTTCACAGGCGGCACCACCGGCACTCCCAAGGGGGCTCTGCTGACCCACGCCAATATCATCGCCGCGACGCTCCAGGCCTCGCAGTGGGGCAATCCCACGATCAGCATCGTGCCGCCGGAAATGCGGAATGTCCTGAGCGTCCTTCCCTACTTCCATGTTTACGGCAGCATCGTCTGCATGAGTTGGGCGTTCTTCAGCTGCGCCACCCAGATCCTGGTGCCGCGTTTCGAAATCGATGAACTCCTGGGCATCATCGGCAATTTCGGGAAGATCACCTTCTTCCCTGCCGTTCCTACGCTGATTACCGCGATCATCAACCACCCCAAGGCGGCCGGGCTGAACCTCGACCGGCGGCTCGGGCTCCTCAATTCCGGCGCTGCGCCGATGCCGGTGGAGCTCATCGAAAGGATCCGGGACATGGGGATCTACTTCAGTGAAGGGTACGGCCTGAGCGAATCCACATCGCTGGGCATGGCCAATCCGGTCCTGGGGATGAAGAAGGTAGGCAGCATCGGCATCCCCTTTCCCGACAGCGATGTGCGTCTCATGGATGTGGAAAGCGGGACAAGGGAGGTGAAGCCGGGGGAGCCGGGCGAGATCGTCATGAAGGGTCCGCTCATCATGCAGGGCTATTGGAACAACCCGGCGGAAACCGCGGGCCAGCTCCGGGACGGCTGGCTGTACACCGGCGATATCGCCCAGGCGGATGAAGACGGCTACCTCTTCATCGTGGACCGGAAAAAGGACATGATCATCGCCGGCGGATTCAACATCTACCCCCGGGAGATCGACGAGGTGCTCTATCAGTGTCCGAAGGTATGCGAGGCCGTGTCGCTGGGCATCCCGGACGCATACCGGGGTGAAACGGTGAAGGCCTTCGTCGTCCTCAAGCCCGGCGAGACCGCCACGGAGGGGGAGATCATCGATTTCTGCAAACAGAAGCTCACCAAGTACAAGGTGCCGACGATTGTGGAATTCAGAGGCTCCCTGCCGAAGTCCGCGGTCGGCAAGATCCTGCGGAAGATCCTGCGGCAGGAAGAGATGGAAAAGCTGAAAAAGAAAGCCGATGTGTAATGTCGGGATTGAAAACGGCTCCGCAAAATAGATGACAGGAGGGCAGGAAGATGGCTGACAAGGCATACCATGAACTGTGCGAAACCCTGGCCAAACGGCGGGGAAGGTATCCCGGAAAGGATATCCCCGAGTTTTATGCGCTGGTGGAGGAGCTTTTTACCAAAGAAGAAGCGGAGGTCTATAATGCCGTACCGAAAGGTTTTCACCCCGCCGAGACCATCGCCAAAGGGTTGGGAAAAGAGGTAACAGAAGTGACTCCCCTCCTCGAGGGGATGGCCGATAAAGGCCTTTGCACCGCCGGTTCCATGGGGGGAATGACCTTTTATGGCGCACCGACATTCGTCCCGGGGATCTTTGAATTTCAGTTCATGAGGGGCACCCATACGGAAAGAGACAAGAAAATCGCCCGGCTGATCCGTGCGTACAAGGCCGCCGTCGATGCCGATCAAGGCCCCGTAAAAATAACCTACCCCACGACCCGGGTCATCCCGGTCGACGAGAAGATACAGACCGAAAATGCCATCCATACCTATCATCAGGTGGCGTCCTACATACAGAAATATCATCCCCTGTCGGTGTCCACCTGTTTCTGCCGTCACGAGGCCAAACTGATCGACGAAAAGGACGATTGCGGGAATCCCGATGAGGTCTGCATGCAGTTCGGCATGGGGGCCCAGTTCATCATCGATCGGAAAATGGGCCGGCAGATCTCCAAGGAGGAGGCCCTGGCGATCCTGAAGAAGTCGGAAGAGGCGGGTCTGGTCCACGCCTCGCTGAACCGTCAGGATATCGACTTCCTCTGCAATTGCTGCGCCTGTCATTCCATCATCCTCAAGACGGCCCTTGCCCAGGCGAAACCCGGCCTGGCGCTGAACTCCGGGTTTCAACCCGAGCAGAACGGCGATCTCTGCGCCGCCTGCGGAACCTGTGTCGATCGCTGCCCGACCGATGCGCTGGCCATGAGTGACGGGGCGGGATGGAAAGTGGATCTGGACCGCTGCATCGGATGCGGCGTTTGCGCAACCGGCTGTGATTCCGAAGCGATTGTCCTTGTGGAGAGAGCCGGCGTGTTGCCGCCTCCGGTGGACCAGAAGGCCTTGCTGGAAGCCGTCAAGGCCGGCCAGCTGCATGGGGAGTCCGGACATGGTCGATAAATCCCCCGTCATCAGAGTGGCTCTATGGTTGTTCGTCATTGCCGCCTTGACATTTCCCTTTGCGGCGGCACCGGCCCTTGCCGGAGAAAAGCCGGATGAGATCGTTGCAGGAGTACCAAAAGATTTTCCACCCTCCTATTTTATTGATGAGCGAACGGGGCAGCCTTATGGATTTGCGATCGACGCGATAGAGGAGATCGTAAAAAAGGCGGGGCTGGGAAAAGTCCGATATATCGTTTTCGATGACTGGTCTGCCGTCATCCGGGCGCTGAAAGAGGGCCGCATCGATATCATCCCCAATATCGGCGTGATCGAAGAGAGACAAGAGGAGATGAGGTTCACCCGGCCGATTGAAACACACGACATCGATATCTTCGTGCGCAGTATAACGGAAGATATCCATACTATCGATGACCTGCGGAATCGCAAAGTTGCCGTGATTGCCGAAAACAAGGGACTGGTCATCATCAAGGAATATGGCAAGGCCGTGCCGGTCATATTTCATTCTCTCGATGAGGCGTTGCTCTCCCTGCTGTCAGGGAATACCGATGCCCTGGTATGCCCTGAGCCCCTTGTTTCTTTTGTCGCCGGCAGAAGCGGGCTTTCGGAGAGGATAAAAAAAGTAGGGAAGCCGCTGCTGGAAGTAAAACGTGCAATAGGCGTGGGCACGGGAAAGGCCGAATTGCTCAATACGCTCGATCAGGAGATTGAGGCGTTCACCGTTTCGCCGGGATATCGAAGAATATATGCCAAATGGTATGGCGAGCCCAAACCCTACTGGGATGCGCAGCGGGTATGGATAGCGGTGGGGGGCGTCCTTTTCATCGTCATATTGATCGCCGTCGCCTGGCACTATGTTTCATTGATGCGGCTCAACAGACGATTGCTGGATTCCCTTGAAAAGCAAAAGGCGTCGGAAAAGGCACTCCGGCAATCGGAGGCCATCTTCAGTCAGTTTTTGGACCACAGCCCCGTGTATGTGTTTTTTAAGGATGAAAACATCCGGACGATTAGATTAAGCAAGAATTATGAACAGATGCTGGGGATGCCGATAGAATCGATGCTCGGTAAGACGATGGACGATCTTTTTCCCTCCGATCTGGCCAAAAGTATGGTCCAGGATGATCTGAGGATATTGCGCGAGGGTAAAGCCTTCGAAGTCGTGGAGGAGTTCAAGGGACAGACCTATTCTACCGTAAAGTTCCCGATTGTAGTGGATGGAAAGCCCATATTTCTTGCCGGTTTCACCATGGATATCTCCGAACGGAAGCGGTCGGAGGAGGCAATGAAGGAAAACGAAGAACGGCTGCGCAAAGCGCAGGCCATTGCCCACGTGGGAAATTGGGAGATCGATCTGCGAACGGGGACAATCTGGGGATCCGAGGAGGCCTTTCGCATCTACGGCATCGAGCGGGTGACGCCGGAGATGCCGCTCGCTGTGGTCCAACAGTGCGTCCTCCCGGAGTACCGGCCGCAAATGGACCTTGCCCTTCAGCGGCTCATCGGGCAAAAGGGGGAATACGACGAGGAGTTCCGGATCAAACGGGTGAACGACGGTGCAGTGAGGTTCATCCATTCCAAGGCGGAACTGGTCCTGGCGAAGGATGGGACACCGATCAAGGTCGCCGGAGTGATCCAGGATATTTCCGAGCGCAAACAGGCGGAGCAGGCGCTGAAGGAAAGTGATAACAAGCAGAAAACAATGATCGCCAACATCTCGGATGTCATTGCCGTCATCGATGCTTCCGGCATGATAAAATACAAGAGCCCGAACGTGACGAAGTGGTATGGCTGGCTTCCTGAAGACCTTGTTGGGACGAACGGCTGGCAAACCGTCCATCCCGACG
Source organism: Deltaproteobacteria bacterium (assembly GCA_023487865.1). Taxonomy (GTDB): domain Bacteria; phylum Desulfobacterota; class Syntrophia; order Syntrophales; family UBA5619; genus JAKAFS01. The sequence goes on from JAMDBG010000026.1 coordinate 14,119, forward strand.
ACCGGGAACGCATGCAGACATTGTTTGTTGCCCTTCTCGATCACGAGAATTCAACGGGGGCAGCCGAATACAGATATCGATGTAAAGACGGAACGTATAAGATGACTGAACTCACCGCAGTCAATCTGATTCATGATCCGAACATCCGCGGCGTGTTGTTGAATTACCGCGATATCAGCGACCGCAAGCAGGGCGAACTGGCCGTTCAGTCCGCGGAAAACAGATTCCGAACGCTGCTGGAAAATGTCCAGCTTGTCGCAATTATTCTGGACTGCAACGGGACCATCTCTTTCTGCAACGACTATTTACTCTCCCTGACCGGCTGGTCGCGGGAGGAAATCCTCAACCAACGCTGGTTTGACCTGTTCATACCGGACAGCATCAGAAATGAGATTGAAGCAAATTTTCAGGCAAGAATCGAAAAAGGGCCTTTTGTCTCGCATCAGGAAAATCCCATTCTGGCCCGTGACGGTTCAATAAGGCAGATCGTCTGGGACAATACCACGTTGCACGATATGGAAGGCCGGGTGATCGGCTCGGCGGGGATCGGCATTGATGTCACGGAACATCGCAAGTTGGAGGAGGACCTTCGCCGTGCGGAAAAGATGGAAGCCCTGGGGCAACTGGCCGGCGGTGTGGC
>JAMDBG010000059.1 GCA_023487865.1 Deltaproteobacteria bacterium
CGGCATTGGGGTCTTGATCGCCAAGAGCATGTTCAAAGCCCTCGGCATCGAGGATAAGGTGAAGCTGAGCTTCCTCAGGCTCCCCGGGTCTGCCCAGCAGACCATACCCCTTGTTGCGCTCCCTGAGTTCTTCCGGAGAGACCCCCTCGGCCGCCGCCTTGCGGAAATGGAAGTCCGTCAGGGTGAAGGATGGGCACACGGCATTGACGCGAATGCCGTCCTTTCCATGGGTGGCGGCCAGACTCCGGGTCAGGCTCAAAACGCCGAATTTGGCCGCATCGTACAGGGGCATGTTTGTTCGGCCCGTAATGGCCGTCGTCGATCCGATGAGGATGATCGCCCCCGATTTCTGCTCGATCATCCGCGGGAGGACCGCCTTGCAGGAAAAGGCCACCCCTTTGAGATTGACACCGAGTATCTTGTCCCAATCCGCCTCGGTCGACTCCAGCAGCGTCCCGAAAGCCCGCACGCCGGCATTGGCCACGAGGACATCGATCCGGCCGAAGGCATCACAAGCCGCCTCGGCAAAACGGCGGCATTGATCCTCCGCCGAGACGTCGGCAGGGACGAACAGGGCCTCCGCCCTCTTCGATTTCAAGAGCTCCACCGTCTCCCGCCCGTCCGCATCGGTCCGGTCCACGACGACGACACGGGCACCTTCCCGGGCAAAACGGACGGCACAGGCCCTTCCTATTCCGGCCCCGGCGCCGGTTATCACGACAACGGGATGGTCAACACTCATCAGATGAACTTCCTACTCATTCCATCACATTCACGGCTTGCGAACCGCACTTTATGGTGAACCCCAGTGCAGGGTGCGCCCCCGCGGGCGGCCAACCCGGCCTTCCGGGGCCGATCGGGTCGTTCGTCACCCCGATCGGCTCCGGTCATTGATGGATACCGCTCCAATCAAACGGCCACGGAGATTCGAGACAAAGATGTCATCCCGCCGTGAACCTCTCCAGGTGAAAAAGTCGCTTTTACTTCAGCATCTCCGGCGGAAGCTTGGCCCCTTTTTCCTTCCAGTATTTCAGCGCCCCCGGATGAAGCTGGAGCCCCATTTTCGCCACCGGCCCGAAGACGGGACCGGATTCTCCCCAGAGCTTCATCACTTTGGTGAGCATCTCCCGGTTCTTCGGTTCCTGGGTGATCTTGAGGGCGTCATAGACGGCCTGGTCGGGCATGCTCGCCTTGGCGACCCAGTACTGGCCCCAGAAGAAGGCTTTCCGGGGCTTGTCGGCGTTTTCTCCCGGCGCCGTGTTGGGAGCGATGACCTTCAGGTCCATGTAAGGAAGTCCTTTCTCGATTTTGTCGGCTTCCTCCTTCGTCGGCTCGATCAGCCGGATCGGCGTGGAGCGGGCCAGCTCGGTAAAGGAAGGGGTGAAGGGACTTCCCGGCGCCAGGGCCGCATCGATGTGGCCGTCCTTGACTCCCTGGGCGGCCCCCTCGGGATTGAGGAAGCTCAGCTTCACCTTATCCTCGATGCCGAGGGCTTTGAACATGCTCTTGGCGATCAAGACCCCAATGCCGCCTGGGGCGCCGACGTTCACCTTCTTCCCCGCCAGGTCGTTGAAGGATTTGATCGGCGATTTGGACAGCGCAACCACGCAGACCGCCTGATCGCCCATGAAGATCATCGCCCGCATGTCCTTGTAAGGTTTCTGGTTTTCGAACAGGCCCGTTCCCGTGAGGGCTTCCTGAATGACGTTGGTGTGGGCCCAGGTCGTGTCGAACTCGCCACCGATCATCCGCCGTACATTCTCTATCCCACCGCCGGACGCTGCGGCCGTATAGAAATACTTGTCCTTCATCTGTTCATTGATCAGCTGCACCGCCGCGCCCACGCCGATCCGCCAGAGGCCCCCCATGGGCCCGCTTCCCCAGACGTACTTCTGGACTTCGGCGGCGTTTGCACCCGAGACGGTGCAAAGCAGCAGCACGCCGATCCAAACCATGGCCATTTTCCGTGTTTTCATACAAACCTCCTATTGTTGGTGTGAGTGTTCATTCCGTGGACACCCCTGAAGCAACGGGCGCCCGCTTCCTGAGAGAGACCTTCTGGATGACGATCACCAGAGCGAGGAGCACGTAGCCGATCATATCGGTGATCAATCCTTCGTGGAGGAGCAGGAGCGACGAGACGAGGAGGGCTGCCCGCTCGAAAAGCGTCGTTTTCCGGAGCAGGTATCCCGTGAGCGCCCCGCCCCAGGAGACCAGGGCGACGGTCGACGCGATGACGGTTGTGATGAAGGCGGTGTTCCACCCCACGTTGAGGATCGACGTGTAGACGAAGAGGAACGGCATCAGATAGATCCAGGAGGCCAGCCGGCAGGCTTCCCAGCCCGTCTTCCAGGGATCGCTCTTGGCGATCGCCGAGGCGGCGATGGCGGCCAAGGCCACAGGCGGGGTGACGTTCGACTGGACCGCAACCCAGAGGGCGATCATGTGGGCCGTCAGGGGCTCGACCCCCATCTTAACCAGGGCCGGGACACCCAGGATCACGAGGATGACGTAGGATGGGGTCGTCGGGAGCCCCATCCCAATGAAGAGCCCTGCGATGATGACCAGCAGGATGAGGGCGAAGAGATACCCACCCGAGAGGTAGACAACGAACTGGGAGAAGTAATTCGGGAGCCCCGTCAGGCTGCAGACCCCCATCACGATCCCCAGGACGCCGACGATCGATCCCACCGAGACCGCGCCCCGCGCCCCTTCGTACAGGGCCTCGATGATCTTCGTGGGCCC
>JAMDBG010000157.1 GCA_023487865.1 Deltaproteobacteria bacterium
GAGGGCCTCACGCTCTCACATCCGGAGGAAAGGGACAATCCTTTCGCCCGCATCAGCTTTTTCAGCTGCAGCAGGGTGGCGGCGACCTGCCCCGCGTTCACGGCCACGGCGAAATAGTACCGAGAGGGGTCTTTTGCCAGGGCGTTCAAAAAGGCGATGACCCGGTGCGGGACACCCCAGATATGGACGGGAAAGACGATCCCCACTCTATCGGCCCGCCGCTCAACCGTCCCTTCGGGAATCCGGGAGAGGGGGATAACGTCGGCGTCGCCGAGCTCTTGAGCCAGCGCCCGGGCGGTCCAGAGAGAATTGCCGGTGCCCGTATAGTAGAACAGATCCGTCTTCACAGGGTTCTCCTTTCTTCATTTCCGGGGGAATCGGGGAATGATCATCGGCGTCTTCTCTTTGTATTCCCTGTAAGCCTTTCCGAAACGCCTCTCCAGTTCCGGTTCTTCAATATACTTGAATTCGAGGATACTGACAAACACAAAGACCGGCGTTGCGATGCAGGTCAGCGTCACCGATCCGAACAGGATTCCGATGCCGGCCAGCATAAGGAAAACGCCCGCCAGCATCGGATTGCGGGAATAGGCGTATAGGCCGTCGGTCACCAGAACGGGCGGAGGATTCACGGGGATGGGGGTGCCTTTCGTTTTCAGGAACCTCCAGACGGACCAAACCCACAGCAGGGCCCCGCCGAGCAGGAACGGGAGAGAGAGGGCCGCACCATAAGACCTGGAAACGAATCGGGCAAATCCGAAGAACCGGTCCATAACCAGGGAAGCGGTGATCGCCAGCAGGATGAGGCCGACAAAGAATCCTGCCGCAAAGGGGGCCAGGAGCTTCCGGGTCCTCCCGGGACCGGTTGCCGCCTGATAAAAAAATTGGATGATCCGTTCACAGAAACCGTTCATGCGCCCCATCCTCCGGTTTTTTAATCTATATCATATTTCAAATGAGATCTCCTCCTTTTGCCTCCTTGCCTGATGTCTTTAACGACAATACCGATCCAAAGCCATTTCCGAAGACCTGTTCGGGATTCCTGGTGAAGGGCCGATACAGGCTTTCTCTGCCTTTTGAAAAGGCCGCCGCCAACAAATTGATTGACTTCAAATGTTCAAAGTGATAGGGGAATCGTCCCTTGCTCTGGAAAGAAGAATTGCACCATGCTGGACATCAAATATCTCAGACAGAATATCGACGTGGTCGCCGGGAAGATGCGCGAGCGGGGACAGTCGATGAACCTGGAGCGCTTCATCACCCTCGATGCGAAACGGCGGGATATCATCCAGGAGGTCGAGGGGCTGCGCAGTGAACGCAACACCGCATCAAAGCAGATCGGCGAGAAGAAGAAAAAGGGAGAAGACGCGAACGAACTCATCATCCGGACAGGAGAGGTGTCCAATCGGATCAGGGAACTCGACGAGACGCTGAAGCAGACGGACGACGAGCTGCAGGCGATCCTGATGACGCTGCCCAACGTCCCGCATGAGTCGGTCTGTTGCGGCAAGGGCGCCGAGGACAATCCGGTCGTCCGGGTCTGGGGGGAAAAGAGGCCATTCTCCTTTGCGCCGAGGCCGCACTGGGAGATCGGCGAGAGCCTGAACATCCTGGACTTCGCGCGCGGGGCGAAGATCGCCGGGGCGCGCTTTACACTCTACCGGGGGCTGGGCGCGCGGCTGGAGCGGGCGATCATCAACTTCATGCTCGACCTCCACACCCGGGAACACGGTTATACCGAAATGCTCACCCCTTTCCTGGTCAACCGGGAGAGTATGACGGGCACGGGGCAACTCCCCAAATTCGAGGAGGACCTCTTCCGGATCGACAAGGGGGATTACTTCCTGATCCCGACGGCGGAGGTGCCGGTCACCAACATCCACCGGGACGAGATCTTGAGTGAACGGGAGCTCCCCATCCGCTATGTCGCCTACTCTCCCTGCTTTCGGGCGGAGGCGGGCTCTTACGGAAAGGACACCCGGGGGCTGATCCGCCAGCACCAGTTCAACAAGGTGGAGCTGGTCAAATTCTCAAAGCCGGAGGATTCATACGAAGAGCTGGAAAAGCTGACGCTCAACGCCGAAGAGGTCCTCAAGCGGTTGGAGGTTCCTTACCGGGTGGTCAGCCTCTGTACGGCGGATCTGGGTTTCTCCGCCGCGAAGACCTACGATCTCGAGGCGTGGCTTCCCGGACAGGACGCCTACCGGGAGATCTCCTCATGCAGCAATTTTGAGGAATTTCAGGCGCGGCGGGCCTCGATCCGTTTCCGCCGGGAAGAGAGCGGGAAGGTGGAATTTGTCCACACCATGAACGGTTCCGGCCTTGCCGTGGGAAGGACCCTCGTTGCCATCCTGGAGAATCATCAGCAGGCGGACGGGAGCGTCGTGATTCCCGCGGCGCTCAGGCCTTATATGGGAGGTGTTGACAGGATTCCCGCCGCGGGGTAACATGAAAGACGTGCGGAGGGATGGCCGAGTGGTCTATGGCGGCGGTCTTGAAAACCGTTGACCGAAAGGTTCGCGGGTTCGAATCCTGCTCCCTCCGCCAGATATGCCGACCCAGCGGCCCGGGTCGTGAAAAAGGGTAAAAAATGATTACGGAGAGATGGCTGAGTGGCCGAAAGCGATCGCCTGCTAAGCGATTTTCTTTGCATTCTGTTCGATGTCTGGTATAACAACGGTCAGCCGGCGGCCTCGATACGGCTTTTTGAGAATATTCTGGCGATCGGAATGGGCATCGAAC
>JAMDBG010000020.1 GCA_023487865.1 Deltaproteobacteria bacterium
GGGGAAATCTTCGTGTTCCTGGGACCGAACGGTGCCGGGAAGACGACGACGATGCTGATGCTTCTGGGCCTCACCGAGCCGAACGCCGGAACGGTTAGGGTCTGCGGTTATGATCCGGCGCGTGAGCCTCTGAAGGTCAAGGAGGTGATCGGTTACCTGCCGGAGAACGTCGGTTTCTACGAGGATATGGACGCGCGGCAGAACCTCCGTTATATCGCCCGCCTGAACCGGATTCCGGATCAGGTCTCCGCTGCGCGGATCGACCGCCTCCTTGAGGATGTCGACCTGGCCAAGGAGGCGGACAAGAGGGTGGGTTCCTACTCGAAAGGAATGAAGCAGCGGCTTGGTATTGCCGAGGTCCTGATCAAGGAGCCGCGGGTGATCTTCCTCGACGAGCCGACGATCGGCCTCGATCCCGACGGAACGAACCGGATGCTTGATCTGATCTGTAATTTAAGCCGGGAGAGGAAGATCACGATCTTCTTCTCCTCGCATTTGCTTGATCAGGTCCAGCGGATCTCAGACAGGATCGGGATCATGATCAAGGGGAAACTGGTCGCCGCCGGATCGCTTGCCGAGCTCGCCCAACGGGGGCTGGGGCTGGAAGAGGGAGAGGCCTATACCCTCGAAGAGATCTACATGAAATATTTCAAGGAGGGATGACGATGCACGGCATCTTCACCATATACCGGAAGGAGATGGAGGACCATTTCAGCAGTATTCGGTTCCTCCTTATCGCGGCGCTGATCGTCATGGTCGGGGTGATCATCGCCTCCATGGTCGGCATGTCCATGCAGGATGAGCTCAAAGGGATCGCCAAGCCGAACTTCATTTTTCTGCTTTTGTTCACCTCGACGGGGAAGCTGTTCTCCTTTACGCAGTTCATCGGCCTGCTGGGCCCGCTCATCGGGATCATCCTCGGCTTCGATGCGGTGAACCGGGAGAGAACCGGCCGGACCTTGAGCAAGCTCGTCTCCCAGCCGATCTACCGGGATGCGATCATCAACGCCAAGTTTCTGGCGGGGGTGACGATGATTGCGATCGTCATGGTGTCGCTCGTCCTGATCATCTCCGGGCTCGGCATCCGTTTGATCGGCGTGGTTCCGGGGGCGGATGAAATCTGGCGGCTGCTCATCTATCTCATCCTGAGCATCCTTTATATCTCGTTCTGGCTGGGGGCGGCGATCCTTTTTTCGGTGGTGTTCCGCAGCACGGCCACCTCGGCCCTGGCATCTCTGGCCGCATGGATCTTCCTGTCGTTTTTCGTCGGTCTCGGCGGCGGTTTCCTCGCGGATGCAATCGCGCCGATGAGCCAGACGGCCGACGTGGCTCAGGCGACGGAGGCCTTTATAAAGAATGATCAGGTGCAGCGGGCCGCCTCGCTCCTCTCCCCTGCCACCCTTTACGGGGATGCGACCTCGACGATTCTTGATCCGCTCAGAAAGACCCCGCGCTCCTTTATCATGATCGGACCGCTGGAGAGGCTTTCCCTCTCCCGGTTCCAGAATCCGCTCCCGCTTCTGCAGAGCGTGGTCATCGTGGCGCCCTTTCTGATATCGCTGATCGCGATCACCTTTGTCTGTTTCGGGATCTGTTACCTGGTCTTTATGCGCCAGGAAATCCGGTCGACATAAAAACCCCTGCGCCATCTCACACCCCCAGAGCCATGCATGCAATAAAAACCTGCCCCGCTTCCTTTTCCTGAAAGGAAAAGCGGGGCAGGAGTGGTCCGTTCTCGCCGCTTATCGGAACCGGTAGAGTTTAACCGGTTAACCTTGCCCGTCGCTACGACGTTCCTCCGTAACTGTGCAGGCCGGAAAGGATCAGGTTGACGCCCAGATAACAGAAAAGCGTGGCGCTGAAACCGACGATGGACAGCAGCGCCGCTTTGTTTCCCCTCCAGCCCTTGGTGATCCTTGCATGCAGGTAGGCCGCATAGATGAGCCAGACGATCAGGGACCATGTCTCCTTGGGGTCCCAACTCCAATAGGTTCCCCAGGCCACATTCGCCCAGAAGGCGCCGGTGATGATACCGATCGTCAGAAGCGGGAAGCCGATGGCGATGGTCTTGTAACCGACTTCATCAAGCACCTCCGACGAGGGCAGGTAACCCAGAAAGGTGCCCTCTTGTTTCCCGGGTCTGGTTTCGGCCTTGACCTTGAAAAGATAGAGAAAGCTGACTCCGAAAGAGACGGCAAAAGCCGCGTATCCGACAAAGCATGTGACCACATGGGAAATCAGCCAGTTGCTTTGCAGGGCGGGGACCAGCGGCTGAATTTCGTTGGGGGTCAGCGAAGCGTAAGCCATGATGATAAAAGGAAAAGGGCTCACAAAGGCCCCCGCCGTTTTGATCTTGAATTTCCTTTCGATGATCAGATAAACGATCGCGACCGTCCAGGCGAAAAAGACGAGCGATTCGTAAAGATTGGTCAGAGGCGCCCGGCCGATGCCCATCTGGTAGGATTCGAACCAGCGCAGGAATATCGCCGCGGTTTCGACAACCACTCCCGCAAGCAGGGTCAATGTCGCAACCTTTCCCAGGGACTCCGACCGGAAGGCCAGATAGGACACATACAGCACCATGGAAAAGAAATACACAAATATCGATATCCCGAACAGCAATGAATTTGTCATTTCGAAACCTCCCGGAAACTTTGTATCAGCCCCGCCACTTCCGCTGCGAAGGCATGTTTATTCTTGTTTGTCGTTCCGCCGGCGGTGACTTCCACCCGGCCTTTCCGGTCCTTTTCCATCCTTATCCAGAACTTCTTGTGCGACATGAAAAAGGCCATCATGATACCCGCCACCAGCAGCACGGACCCGGTCCATACCATCCAGACACCCGGATCCTTAGTGACCTGCAGGCCCGTGTATTTTTTCAGTTGGATGTTCTTCACCACGAAGGAATACTCCCCGTGGCGGTTCATATCGGGATGCGCCTCAAAGAGCCATACCCCTTCCGGTGCGGTCCCGGGCCTGTAAATATTGACTCCGACCACCGTGCCCGCTTCCGAACCGTCCTGCATATGAAAATGTTCCCGGTAATCGGCCACCTCGATCTTGACATCGCTGCGGGGAATATCCACCTGTCTTCCGACGGGTGCGACCACGTTCCCCAGGGACCCGCCGTCCCTGCCCCGGATTTCGAGAGTCACCGTTTCCGGAATGGATCCGAAACTCGACTGGTAAAATGTGATGCCTTCATAGCTCAGGGGATCGTTGACGCGGATCGTTTTGCGGATCACTTCCTTCCCGTTCCTGATGACGGACAGATCGCTCCGGTAGTCTTTCGGGGCGCCGTTGTCGTAATAATCGACGTTAAAGGAATTACACTGAAGAGAGAAATTCAGGTCCGTGTTTTGACCTTGCCGGACCTTCACAGCGGAGATCGTCTCCCCTTCATTGATGTTCACGTATCCCTTGAATCCGAGAAGCGACCCGGTGATCGCGCCTCCGAAAATGATCAGAATACTCAAATGGGTCAAAAAAAAGGAAAGGCGGGTATATTTCCCCTTTTCGTAAAAAAAGTGCCGGCCCGACTCGGTATCGGTCACCACGGGGGCGCCAGAGAAGGTCTTTCCCGCTATGGCGGTGATCCGCTTCTCCACGGTTTCCGAAGGAAGAGAATATCGGATCTTGGCCGAATCTTTCAAGCCCGCCTCAAGTTTTTCGTCGAGAACGGTGTTTGGTTTCCTCAACCCCTTCATGATGAGGGGATAGCGCTCCATCGTGCAGGCGATGATATTCAACGCCAATAGCGCCAGGCAGGAAGTGAACCACCAGCTGTGATACATGTCCAGCAAACCCAGCTTTGCCAGCAGTTCGACCGTTTCCGGTCGGAAGAGGTGGTAATATTCCTGTGGAGGCTTGTTCTGTTCGATGACGGTACCCACTATGGATAACACGGACAGAACAAGCAGGAGAATGACGACCAGCCTCAGAGAGATAAAAATCCCCCAGATCTTGTCGATAACATCGGTTTGCTTCTGTTTGACTTTGTTGTCCTCCGGCACTAAACCCTCCTTGATTGCATCATTACTTCATTTTTGCTCGATCCCGGCACCCGTTGTTGCTCATCGGGTAAAATAGGCATACTTGTATAGAAATCAAGTCTTGTCAAGAAAATAAACGATGCCGGATACGGCAATATCCGGCCGTTGGATGTGCCGCGGAATCCGCTTAATTCGCTTGACAGGTCTTACTCCTCCTCATATACTCCGCCTGCCTGAAATGCGAATTCTTGTGAAAGAAGACGGTATCTTGTATCATCTCCTGCGGCGGCTTCCCGACAGACTGCGGTCGATCCAACGATGAAGAACAAAATCATTATCGGACTCGCTATTTTTGCCCTGATGTTTTTCTTCGGTGGCATCTATATCGTTACGACCACGGAAACGACCATCTATGACCTGCACCGGCTTTCCAAGCTGCATCAAACCGTTGTCCTTAGGAAAGACCTGCTCTTGAGCATCAAGAAAAACCAGAGCGACATCGTTATGCGCAGCAGGCGCATCATGATGGAGGAAATACCGGCCGATGCCAACATGGTGGGGATAGCGAAAAAGTGCCTCATCTGTCATCATTCGTCCCCGTCCAGTGAACGGATCACCCGGTTGATCAATCAGATTGAAATATACCGGGAGATGACACGGGATGTTTTCACGGTCGCTCCGGGATCGGCCATATCGGAAAGTCGGGCGGGGGCGGCTTTACGGCTGGGGGATGAACTGATCGGTAAAGTGGAGCTCATCGTCAACGTCACATCCGCGAATCTTGAAAAGCAGGAGAGGAACATACTGAAGAAAATTCAAGAGAGAAAAAACCTCCTCTTCCTGCTTGTGACGATAGGGCCGTTTTTTGCGGTGGGTCTGGCTTTTTTTCTGATTCGCGGACTGACCAAGCCCGTAACCAGCCTGTTGGAAGCCACGCGCAGGCTGAACACAGGCGATCTGGATCACAGGATCAAAGACCTGCAGGACGAATTCGGGGAAGTGGCGGCGTCTTTTAATGAAATGGCGGCGTCACTCAAGAAACAGATGCAGGAGCTGCAGCGGACGGAGCAATTACGGGTATGCGGAGAAATGGCGGCCGGGCTCGCCCATGAAATAAGAAATCCCCTTGCCGGCATGAAAATCTCGATCGAGGTCCTGCTTTCGGAACTCGCTCTTGAAGAAAGGGACAGGGAGGTCCTTTTGAAGGTAGTTGAGCAGATCAGAAATATCGAGCTGCTCATGAAAAACCTCCTTAATTATACCCGGCCCGTGGCGGCCCAACCGGTCAGATTCGATGTCAATAAAATATTGGAGAAGACCATTTATTTCATCGAGAAACATCCTTCTTTTGTCTCTGGTGGGCCGCGCAAGCAGGTCATAAAGGAACTGGACGATCAATTGCCGGAGATTGTCGGCGATCCTCAGCAGCTGCAGCAGGTGTTTCTGAACTTACTGCTTAACGCCGCTGAGGCCATTGGGGAGGGCGGGAAAATAACGGTCAAAACAGGCCTTGACGCGCAGGCAAAGAACGTTTCCATTTCACTAAAGGACACGGGGAGTGGCATTGCCGATGAATTGCAGCAGAAGATTTTTCAGCCCTTCTTTACCACCAAGGGGAAGGGAACCGGGTTGGGGCTGGCTGTTTCCAAAAGGATCGTCGAAGAGCATGGGGGCAATATCACGGTTGCCAATAACACTGACGGGGGGGTCACTTTCATGATCACATTACCCGTCAAAATGGTCGATAGAGGGTTGACGACATGAAAAGCCTGGGACGTGTGTATCTCGTGGATGACGATGAGTTGATTCTGGCGATGCTTTCGCGGACGCTGGAAAAGGAGGGTTATGAGATACGCACTGACGCGGGAGAAAAAAATCTCCTGGAGAGGATCATGTCGTGGCATCCGGATGTGGTCTTGCTGGATGTCAACCTGCCGGGGCAAAACGGCATGGAGATACTGAAAATACTGAAAAATGACGCCGCACATCGGGAGGTCATTATGCTGACCGCCGATGACACGGCGGAAACGGCTGTCAAGGCCATGAAGATCGGCGCCTGGGACTATCTGACCAAGCCCTTCAACATCGATGAAGTAAAGATTGTGATCAGTAATGCCATCGAGAACATCAAACTGAAAAAAGAGTTGGAGTACTTAAGAAAAATTAGTTCGTCCTTGTTTGAAAACGATTTTCTGGGGGTCTCGAAGGCCAAGAAGGAATTGAAGGAAAAGGTGGAAAGAATAGCCGAGGCGCATGTTTCCAGCATTCTGATTACCGGTGAAAGCGGTGTCGGAAAGGAAGTCATCGCCCGTAACATCCATCAGATGATGCACGGGATGATGGCGAGCCCTTCCGTTCCCTTCATCGCCCTCAACTGCAGTGCGATGCCGGACACCCTTTTGGAGAGCGAGCTCTTTGGCTATGAGAAAGGGGCTTTTACCGACGCCAAGAAAAGCAAAAAAGGGCTTTTTGAGGTGGCCGACGGCGGCACTCTGCTGTTGGATGAGCTGGGAGAAATGAAGCTCAGCCTGCAGAGCAAACTGCTCCGGGTGTTGGAAGAAAGGGTGGTGAGACGCATCGGCGGCCAGGAAGAGATCCCCGTCGATGTGACGGTCATCGCCACAACCAACAGGGACCTGTCCGAGGCGGTGGAAAAAGGCGAGTTCCGCATGGACCTGTTCTACCGGCTCAATGCCTTTTCCCTGCACGTTCCGTCTTTGCGGGATAAGGACAGAAGGGACGATATCCCTATCCTGGCGAGACATTTTCTTGCCTCCTTTGCTGTGGAATATAACAAAAAGATCACCGGGTTTTCGGCGGAAGCCGAACAACTGATGTCCTCCTACCGATGGCCGGGCAATGTGCGGGAATTAAAAAACGTGATTCAGGGGATCGTGGTGCTCCAGAACACGAGGGTGATCATGCCGGAGCATCTGCCCCTGGAGATCAACGGTTTGGCCGCACCCAGAGGAGGGGGGCGTCAGGACGGCTTCATTCTGCCGGAGGGAGGACTCTCTCTTGATGAATTTGAAAAAGAGATGATCCTGCAAGCCCTCGAAAGGGCGGAGCACAATAAGACCAAAGCGGCAAAACTCCTGCAGATCAGTTATGATTCTTTCCGGTATCAATTGAAGAAATTCGGTCTGGAACCGGCCGGCGGTGCAACGGAATCCTGAAGAAGCGCCCGGGCCGGCAATGACGGAATGGCTATGGCTCCGGTTCCTCAATGACGCTTTTGGCAAGCATTTTTACCTGGAGGAGGTCAAAAGGTTTTGTGATGAACATATGCGCGTTCTTTTCAATGGTCTCGGTCATGGCGTCGTTTATGATCCCTGCGGTCATCATGATGACTTTTGTCTTCGGGGACATCGCCTTGATTTTTTTCAGTACTTCAGTTCCATCCATCCCGGGCAGGAAAACGTCGAGAAAACAGAGATGAAAATGGGATGAGGCAATTTCCGACAGGGCCGCTTCGCCCGTTTCCACCGTGGTCACCTTGGTTGCGTCGGTCCGCAGGGCCTTGTCAAAACCCTGGAGCAGCAATTGTTCGTCATCGACAACCAGGATCCTTTTCATATTCATCATTTTGATCAAACCCTATTCTATCCGGCTTTTTTCTTTTCCCTGTTTGCGACGTTTCCCTTAACTCTTTAGAATACTTCGCAATTAATGTGCCACGTCAGGCCGATGCATTAAAGTCTCGTCATTAAGCAGATTTGTGCCGCAAAAAAGTGAAAAAAGTTCAGCCCGATTCCGTCCTGATTGGTGAAATCACCGGTATGACTTGGTGATTTCACCAACTCCTCCCCGGGGAAAAAGGGTGTCTATTGCCTAATAGTATGAATTTAAAATAGTTTTTCAAATAATGGCTGTGGCATGTTGATTGCTTTTTAAAAATCCATTAGCTGTGACACCGGCTTGCCTCTCAGGGATGCTGTGATTGTGTGATTTCAGCGGTGCAGGGAAGGCAGCCGGTATGAAGTTCATTTCATAATAAATTATTTTAAAATGATATTTAAGGAGGCGGGGCAATGAGGGTTATGAAATTTTTGGTTATTCTGATGGCTCTTGCATGCGTGCCATTGCTCTCTCATGCGGCAGAGGTCAAGTTGACCAGTTCGACCCAGATGCTCTGGTATCAGGATATCTTGGCTGATCAGAGTGAAAAGGATGCCGCGCAATATCTAAGAATGAGCGCGACAAAGATCGACGACGAAGGCAAGCTCAATATATACGGGTATGGCCGGGCCTCGAAGGTGTTTTCCTCTCCCAGTGAGGATCTCCAGGGGAGGCTGTATTACTTTTACGTCGACTACCGAAACGCCTTTAAGGACCATCTCGATGTGAGGGCCGGCAGAACCTATGTGAATGCAGCGGCGATATCCGGGACGGTTGACGGCCTTTATGCCGATGTGAAGAATTTAGGACCTGTCGGGGTCACCCTGTTTGGCGGCCGGCATGTGATATTTGAAGAAAAAAACGAAATCGGAACCAGAGGGGATGCCTTGGCGGGGATGAGCGTTTACCTGGATACGATCAAGAATACCCATGTCGAGGTCAGCTTTGGAAGAAAATACGGCGATACCGACATCACGCGTGAGCTGCTCGGTCTGGATTTTTCCACCACCCCCCACGGGATGGTTAATTTTTACGGACGGTTGAAGTATGACACCACGGCGGAAACCTACAATGAGATGCTCTTTGGAGCAAAGGTCGCCCCGCTGAAGGATTTGGTCATCCGGGGCGAGTATTACAACAGTTATCCGACTTTTGACATTACCTCCATTTATAGTATTTTTGCCGTTGAGCAGTACCAGGAGAAAAGCATTGCCGCCGAGTACCAGCTGACCAGCAAATACCGGGTCAGCGTCAAATATGCCAAGGAGAATTTTGACAGTGATGCCGATGCGGATGTGGTCGAGATCGGTTTTCTTGCCAAACCCATCAAAGATCTGACCCTCAATGCCACCTACGAGCAGAGAAGCGGATATGCCGGCCAGCTGAGCGGTATCCGGTTCTACGGGGAGTATAAGATAAACAAAGCGGCGATTTTGGCGGGGATCGATTATGATGATTTCCGCAGGGAGATCTCCCGCGAGGGGACGGTGAAAAAATACTGGGCCGGCCTCAATTACGAATTCAACAAGATCGTCAGCGCTGTCGTAAGGGTTGAGGACAACGTCAACTTCAATTATGACAACGGCTATCAGGGTTACATAGCCGTTCAACTTAACTATTGAACTTGTGAGGGGAGACCATGATAATCAATAAGGCGTTTAAAATAGTAGTGCTGTCCACGGCCTTTCTCCTTGTGCTCGTCTGTCTCTCATTCGCCAGAACCGACCACAGAGACTACAAAGGCTCCAAGCTTGATGAATGTCAGGACTGCCACAGCGGTTCCGGCGTGATGAGCAATCACGGCGCCTTTTTTATGAAGGAGCATCGATTGCTGGCCCAAAAGGCGGGCAACAATTGCGCCGATTGCCATCAACAGTCCTTCTGTATCGATTGTCACAAAGGCGGGGGAATCGAACCCGATTTGACAAGGAGCCTGTCTCGGGGATCCGAGTACATGCCCCGGACGCACCGGTCGGATTTTATCTCGATCCACTCCATAAAGGCGGCGGATAACCCCCAGAACTGCTATCGGTGTCATGAAACGAGTTTCTGTACGGACTGCCACAGCAGGACGCGGGAGAAGGGGAATATGAAAATCAAATCCCACCGCAGGGCGGGCGCCAACTCGCAAATATACAACTGGAATTCGGATCATGCCGCGGAGGCGCGGCGGAACTTACAGTCCTGCGAGACCTGCCATCCGGATGCCGATGTGTGCGTGAAGTGTCACAGCTCCGGAAAGCAGAATCCCCATCCCCGCAACTGGAGGAGTATCAAATCAAGGTACCGGGATATAAGCAACGGAAGGACATGCAGAAAGTGTCATATAACATATTAATTCAATTCTCATGAGGAGGAAGGGGCAATGAACAAGAGATATCTAAGTTTAGCTTCGATGATGACGCTCTGCTTTTTGCTGCTGCTGATCAGCGGCTGCGGCACGTCGGGAAACAAGGAGGGTACTGACACTGCCGCAACGTCTAACGTGGGTGATACCGCCTGCGTCCAGTGCCATAGCGCGAATACGGAGGCGCTGACGGGGCAGGGGCTGATCGCCCAGTATACCAACAGCTCACCCCACAAGGATTCGGCGCACGCGAATGACGGCAACGGGTGTGAAGCCTGCCACGGGAGCGCCGCGCAGCACCAGGGCAAGGGTCCGATCACTTACGTCAATCCGTATGACAACAGCGGCGCACGGTGCGCGGACTGCCATGCCGGACGGTATGCCGGTAACTTCAATACCAAATTCGCCTCATCCAACCATGCCGATGTGACAATCGAAGAGAGTTCGAACTGCGTCCGCTGCCATACGCACGAGGGTGCGGTGCTTGCGAACATCGCGGGTCTTACGGGTGACTACAATGTGATAACGAACAAGGCGTACCAGACGATCCCCATTCCCGCCAAGGGCTGGTCGAAGTTCAAGTGTCAGACCTGCCACGAGCACGGTGGCGCCCTGCGGAGCGTCATGGCCCGATACAACAATCCCTTCAAGGCCGACGCGGGCAACGGAACGCTTGTCAGCTGGGATCCGAACAACAACCGGGAACATGACCAGTACGACCTCTGCACCAGCTGCCATACCATGACGACGAACACATACGGCACAGGTGTCATCGGCAGCAACGGCAGGGAAATATCAGGGTCGCTCTACATGGCATCGGGGACCCCCGCCAATGCGGCCACCGGCAAGCCGGGAACGGCGAAGGCCGGCTACCATGATACGAGCTGGTACCGCCTCATCGCCACCACCCACTACGACAACCCGGCGACCGGCTTGGATAAAGCAGACAAAGCCCTTACCCCTGGGAACGTCATCGAAGGGTATGTCCTGCGCGGGAACAAGGAAACCCCCTGCTTCGACTGCCACGCCCATGAGGCGAAGGCGGGGACGAGGTACGGTCAGACGACGACGCCGACCATCTACACCGACTGGGCCCAGTCCGGCCATGGAGGTCGTATATTGAAGGCCAAGTATGCCGTCGCCTCCGGTAAATCAGGCGCCACACAGGTCGATTCCGTCATGATTTCCGGTGCCAGCGCCGCCGAATCAGCGACCAACTATCCTGCAGTAGACGCCTCCGGGGCGCCGATCACGATCACCCGCGTCACCTCCGCCGGCGATGCCTGGGCCCATTATCAGTGGGAAAGGACACTGAATGCCGCCGGCGCCCCTGACAGAGGTCCCTGCCAGGAGTGCCATACGGCGACCGGCGCGGCCAACCACATGACCAATCAGGCGACGTACGATTACAAGAAAAATGACTTCTCCCATCTCTCCGGTTGGGTTCCTGCCTCGGCCGGGAAGGCGACGACGCCGTCGCCGCAGCAGGAAGTCCTCTACTGCTGGGGCTGCCATACCAACGCCGGCGTAGGGATGCTTCGCACACCGGGTGCCGTCACGGTCGACTATAAATTCCAGGGAGTCGCGGCCAAATTCCCCGATGTAGAAGGGTCCAACATTTGCATTACCTGCCATTCCGGACGGGAGAGCGGCGAATCTCTGAACAACGTTACAAACTTCGCTAACGCCTCGTTCGTGAACTCCCATTACCTGGGTGTGGCCGGCCTGATGTATGTGAAGGCTGGATTCACAGGCTTCATCGATCCCAATACCCCCATCGGGACGAGCACCTACGGCAAGTCCCTGACCTCCACCGAGGACGGCGGCGCCGTTTCCAGCACTCACAGGAGACTGGGCACCAAGGCGATCAACAACGACAGCCACAACCCGGCTGCTTTTGTCCCGGGGAAATTCGACACCAACGGTCCCTGCGTGACCTGCCATATGCAGGGGACCGGACAGGCGACACGAACGACGAGTCATACGTGGGAGATCAACTGGAACGCCTATAATGAAGTCTGTCTGAAGTGTCACGATGAGGAAGGGGGTGTGCCCCTGGGTCCGACAAACTACAAGACCCTTTTCATCGAGGAGCAGGCCGAGTTCTTTAAGTCTGCCCTGGAGTTGGGCTTTGACAAGCTGTTGCACAATTACGGTATTCAATTCAAACCGAACTACCCCTATTTCTTCAATCTGGACGGCACCGCGGTCAAGGACTGGACGCGGGGCGGAGCCCTCAGCCAGGCCGACGCGAAGAAGTTGATGGGCGCCTGTTTCAACCTCAATCTGCTCGAGCATGAGCCGGCCGCCTTTGTCCACGCCCGGACCTACGTCCGCAGGCTCCTCTACGACACGATCGACTTCCTGGATGACGGGAAGATCAATATGTCGGTGGGTAAAACGGCCATCGCTTACAATCCCGTGAAATATGTCAAGGGTGCGACGGCAGCGGCTCCGACGACGGAGTACTACAAATACCTCGCCGGGTACAACCGCACGTCACGGGCGTGGAATGCGCTTGAGCGTCCGTAAACGGAGAGAGGGTGTAACCGTTTAACATAATAAATATAACCCGCCCCGCCTGGCAACAGGCGGGGCTTTTTTATGGTCGGCTGCAGCAGCGACTGCAACGATTGGAGCGTCTTAGGAAAACATCGGCGCAGGAGTTTGGTGGGATGTTTCCGGGCGATAACCGGGAGCTGCCCGGCATCATTGAACCGGTGGCGCAGGCCCCGTTCCCGGAGGGAAGGCCGGTCCCATCCTTTTGTTGTCGGGTGTTTATGGTGTTCCGGGGAGGCGGTTCCCGGAAGGATGTCCTGACAGCGCTCATTCCATCGGTATCTGCTGGAACGAAGGAGGGGGACAGAGGCAAGCGGCCTCTGTCCCTCCCCGGGCAAATCAGGCGGTGTCCCGGTTACTTTACGACCTTGATACTCTCGGCGAAGATGATCTTGTCGAAGGTCCTCTTGAGTGTCTTGCTTTCGAACTTTTCCATCGGTTTCGAATCGGGGAATTCCACGATATCCCCTTTGCTGAGCTTGGCCTTGAGGGCGGCAATCCAGATCTTTTGCCCCTTTTCCTCCACTTCCAGATACGTGTAGTTTCCCGCTTCCATCACCTGCAGGACTTTTCCTTGGTGGCCGGTGCCGGCGGCGATCTCCTTCAACCTCAGGTTTGCGTGAGGATCACCGCCCGAAGGGGCGCCGATGGGTGGGTGCGGGGCGGCGGTTTGCGGTGCCGCTTTGGATGCAGCGGGCTTCGGTTCGATGGCCAGCGGGGCGGTCGGCTGGGGAGCAACGGCCTGAGACGCCACCTGTGGAGCAGAGGCTTTGGCGGCTTCCTCCGTCTTTTTGCAGCCTGCGGCTGTGACCATTAAAGCGGCAACAAGAATGACAATCGTCTTTTTCACAATAACCCTCCTTTTGATGGTTGTTTCGGGAGCTCCTACCACAGAACCGAATCTCTTTTCAATGGGATTAATTTCTTCCCGTGCGGCATCCCCCCGGATGCCCTTTCGCAGGAGGGAAAGGAAGCCCTTCCGACGAAGCAGATCGAGAAAGTCCTTGACCGTCCGGACGTTCATGAGGTAATTTCATGTAAAATAAAGAGCTTGGATTCCGGGGGTACATGGCCGTCTAGGAGCACGGGAGTTATCGCATCCTGGGGCGAAACAGCGTCGATATCATCAAGACCGGTGGATACAAGGTCCCGGCGCCGGAGATCGAGGGGAGATCCCGAGGACCCACCCGGATATCAAGGAATGCTCGGTCGTGGGGATCCCTGATGCGGTCTGGGGTGAGCGGGTTGCGGCGGCGCTCGTGGTAAACGAGGGGGCAAATCTCGACATCGACTCGCTCAGGGGATGGGCCAAAGGACGTCTGGCCAGATACGAGATTCCCCAAGGGGCACTCCTGATGGAGGAACTGCCCAAAAATGCGATGGGGAAGGTTTCCCAATCCCCGTTAGAGGCACTTATGGAGGGGAAAAATGTTTAAGTCATTAACCGCCCGGGCCATTATACCGGTGACGGTCTCCGTGACGGGTTTCGTCATCGTCTGCTGCATTCTTCTCTACTCTCTCATGAAGACGGACATGATAAACGAAGTGATCAGATTCGAAACCAATCAGGCGCAAACCATAGTGAAGTCCACCCGATATGCGATGCGTCACGATGACAGGGAGTCCCTGGCCAACATCATCGATAATATCGGTACCCAGCAATGGGTGGAACATGTGCGCATCTTCAACAAGAAGGGGCTCATCATGTTTTCCAGCAACCACCAGGAAACGGGGAAGCTCCTGGACAAGAACGCCGCCGGTTGCATCGAGTGCCACAGCGGTTCCGTTCCCGCCGCGACCCTGGGCGATATGAAGCAGGCGCGCCGTTTCATCAATAAGAAAGGGAAAGATGTCATCGCCATC
>JAMDBG010000143.1 GCA_023487865.1 Deltaproteobacteria bacterium
CGTCGAGTCTCTCCCTCGCGTCGGACCAGGCAATCGGCTCTCCATTGACCACCGCCGCCGGTCTGCGCAGGAGTGAATCCCAGGAAAATTCCCACGCGTTTTTCTCACCGTACAGGAAGATCGTCCCTGCAAACAAGAGGATCACAGCGGCAACAACGGAATACAAAAGGCGTTTCCTATTCCTGCGCCTGATGTCTAATTTGCAGTCGGAACAATAGATGTCCCCCTCACCGGCAATCTCTTCTCCGCAACCAACGCAAGTCATATTATCCAAGATGATCTCTCCTTTCCGTTCTCCGGCCTCTATGGAGCAACAGTTGTGCCAGAGGGGAGAGCACCATGCCTTATGAAGATAAATATTTGTAATTAATAGCTCTTTAAATCGTTTTCGAACCTATTTGGGAAATGATGGCAGGGCTGATGGTGCGGATTTTTTTCCCACCATTGCCTATTAAAAAAGGGATATGGGAAAATCTTCAGCACCGACATCACAGACAGGACTTCTCACCTGTCACACAGTAAAGTGTAAAAAAGGTCTTGACAACAGTGTTTCGTTTTATTAGAGTTTACAAACACTGAAACGCTTAAACTTTGGGGAGAAATAAATGGAAGAAATATATGAACTCCAGGCCGATGTCTGTAAGATTTTTGCCAATGCCAAACGACTGGAAATTATTAATATTCTGAAGAACGGGGAAACATCGGCAAACGAGTTGATTGAAAAGACGAGTCTGAGCAAAGCCAACCTCTCCCAGCATATGGCGGTACTGAAAGCAAAAGGGGTCATCTTGACCAGACGGGAAGGCGTCAACATGTATTACCGTATCGCCAGCCCCAAGATTATCCAGGCCTGTAACTTGATGAGGGAAGTCCTCGCAGAGCAAATCCAGGAAAAGGGCCGGATTGTCTCCATCCTCACAAGCGCTCAGAATAAAAGCCATGGATCAATTATTAAGAAGAAGAAATGATGTACAAATATCGTTTTTCCCGGCCCTGTTCCGGGATTTTTTTTGTGCTGTATCATGCCGCTCTGAGAACGGGTTAATCCCCTGAGAGAACAAATACCCCGGGAAATGGAGGTGATGCCGTATGATAGTCTCAGAGCTCGGCCGTTTATCGGTAAGGATCGACCAAGTCTTTCAATTCCATTCGAAACAAAAGGAGAATCCATGAAGATAATGTATAGGGCATCACTAATCATCAGCATCATTGCCTCGGTATTTATCAGCACCAGTGCTTTCGCCACCAACGGGATGAGGCTGATCGGGTTTGGACCCATCCAGAATTCCATGGGAGGGGTCAGCGTGGGGCTTCCGCTCGACGCCGCCGCAGTGCTCACCAATCCTGCGGGGATGAGCGCTCTGCCGGGAAGGATCGATTTCGGCGCCTCTTATTTCAAGCCGTCGGTGGAGTACAAAGCAACCGAAGCACCGGGCATGGGAGGAATGGTCATCGGTTCCAATGAAAAAACAATCGATTCGGACAGAGGAGCGTCTCCGATACCGGCATTCGGTCTGATTCTGCCGATCAACGACAGGATGAATTTCGGTGTCGGC
This sequence comes from Deltaproteobacteria bacterium, assembly GCA_023487865.1. Taxonomy (GTDB): domain Bacteria; phylum Desulfobacterota; class Syntrophia; order Syntrophales; family UBA5619; genus JAKAFS01. The sequence continues at coordinate 1,557 of JAMDBG010000143.1, forward strand.
GCTTACGGCACTTGTGGTATGGGTGTGGATTACGCGAAAAATCTCTACGGCGGCATCACCAACACCTCATACTCGCAGATGCGTTTCACACCGGGAGTTTCCTACAAGATCAACGACATGTTTTCCGTCGGAGCCGCGTTGAATGTCATGTATGCCACCATGGAACATCATGCGGCAGGCGGTTTTGGCCAGCAGCCGCACATGGGCGCCTCTTCGATTGGTTACGGAGCTGTGCTCGGCCTGATGGTTAAACCCATTGACATGCTCCAGGTGGGACTCGCGTACGAAACGAAGAGCTCTTTCCAAGACTTTTCCTTCAATACCGCCGCGGGTGTCGACAAACTGGAGTTTAATCAGCCCTCAGTAGCCACGATAGGCCTGGGCCTGAAACCGATCGAAGCGCTCTTGATCGGATTCGACGTCCAGTGGATCCGCTGGTCAGAAACGAACGGGAAAGACTTGCCGAAATATTCCCAAAATTCCAGTTCAGCCATGCCCTGGAATCTCGACTGGGAGAATCAGCTGGTCTACAAGATCGGCTTGCAATATACCGTGAATCCGACCGTATCGCTGCGAGCCGGCTATAACTATGGCAAGATGCCCCTCAACCCGGACCGGGCATTTGAGAACATCGCCTTCCCCGCCATCGCGGAGCACCACTTCACGGCAGGGATCGGTATTCACTTGACCAAACAATTCTCTTTGAACCTCGGAGGAATGTATTCACCCAAGGCGACGCTGACAGGCGCCAATGGCGGATATCCGCCTGCGGGCCAGGCCGTCAGCTCTTATGAAACAAGCATGTCGCAATATTCGATCGACATGGGAATTTCTTACGTATTTTAAGATTGTTCGACTGGTGCGGCAGTGATTCACCGCCGCACCAGTCTTATTAATCCCTTAACCTTTGCTGGAGAGTAAAAAGAATTGCGGATGGCCCCCCCGTCCGGGTCGCCAAAAAGGAGGAATCTTCATGACGAAATTGAACAATGCCTTGATCGAGTACCTTAAAAATACATTTCAGGACCGCGTAACGTTCGACGACGTGGAGCGGATGCTTTACGGCCACGATATCGCCGCCATGCCGAGCCTGATCAAACCCCTCATCGGGAATACCCTTCCGGACGCGG
>JAMDBG010000087.1:0-986 GCA_023487865.1 Deltaproteobacteria bacterium
TTCATCCACACCTACTCCCTCATCCACGACGACCTGCCGGCGATGGACAACGACGATTACCGCCGGGGAAAGCTCACCTCCCATAAGGTCTTCGGCGAGGCGATCGCTATCCTCGCCGGCGACGCCCTCCTGACGGAGGCCTTCAATCTGCTTACCCGCCGCGATTCACTGCCGGGCGTCCCGCCGGAAATCCTCCTCGACGTCACCCGCGAGGTCTCGGAGGCGGCGGGCTGGTTCGGGATGGTCGCGGGTCAGGTCCTTGACGTCCGCTCGGAGGGAAAAACCGTCCATCTGGAGACCCTCCAGCAGATCCACCGTTTGAAGACGGGGGCGATGATCCGTGTTTCGCTCAGGGCGGGGGCGCTTCTCAGCGGCGCCTCGGCCGCAGCGCTCGCCTCGCTTACGGACTATGGCCGGCAGATCGGTCTTGCCTTCCAGATCGCCGACGACATCCTGAACGTGGAAGGGGACCGCGCCCTTCTGGGCAAGGGGACGGGCAGCGACGCGGCCCGGGGAAAAGTCACCTTTCCCGCACTCCTGGGGATCGAGGCGTCGCGCACCCGGGCGAAGGCGCTCATCAAGGAGGCCGTCGCCTCGCTGGCCTCTTTCGACGAGCGGGCGGCGCCGCTCCGCTGGATCGCCCGGTATATCCTGGAAAGAAAATTCTGACAGAGGCAGGGGCGCGGCAAAAAACCGCCTTGAATTGGACGCCGAATCGTCGTATATGCGCGAACAGAAAAAACTTCCCGTCGTTCGGAGAAAAGGAAGCGGGCAAGTCCACAGATAAGACAGGAAAAGATGGCTGATATAACAAAGAGAGGCCTTCTGACGAAGGTCAATTATCCCGAGGATATCCGGCGTCTCACGATGGCGGAGCTGGGCGTTCTGGCCGAGGAGATCCGGGAGATGATGATCGAGACGGTCTCCAAAAGAGGCGGCCATCTCGCCTCGTCCCTCGGAACGGTGGAGTTGACGCTCGCCATCCA
>JAMDBG010000087.1:1038-2684 GCA_023487865.1 Deltaproteobacteria bacterium
GAAGCGGGAAGAGAGCCCCTATGACGTCTTCGACGTGGGGCACAGCGGAACCTCGATCTCGGCAGCGGCGGGGATCGCCGAGGCGCGTTGTCTCAAAGGGGAGAATTTCCGGATCATCGCCGTCATCGGCGACGGCTCGATGTCCGCGGGAATGGCCTTCGAGGGGCTGAACTGGACGGGAGACCGCAAGAAGAACCTGATCATCATCCTCAACGACAACGAGATGTGTATCTCCCCGAATGTCGGCGCCCTCTCCTCCCATCTGAACCGGATCATGACCGGCCAGACGATGAGCCGAATCAGGACCGAGGTGAAGACCTTCCTCAAATCGCTCCCCGGCATCGGCGAACAGATGCTGAAGTTTTCGCGCCAGGTGGAGGAGTCGCTGAAGACCTTCTTCGTCCCCGGTGCGATCTTTGAGGAGCTGGGATTCACCTATGTCGGCCCCCTGGAGGGGCACCGCCTCGACCACCTCATCAAGATGCTGGAAAATGTCCGGCAGCTCGAGGGTCCCGTCCTCGTTCATGTAGTGACGCAGAAGGGGAAGGGTTACAAATACGCCGAAGACGACCCCTGTCGATTTCATGGCATTCCCCCGTTCGATATCGAGACGGGCGAAACGGTCTCCGGCGTCCGGTTTCCGGCGCCCCCTTCCTATACCTCGGTGTTCGGCCGGACCGTCGTGACGCTGGCCCATGAGGACGCGCGGATCGTCGCCATCACGGCGGCGATGGCCGAAGGGACGGGGCTGGACCGTTTCGCCGGCCAGTTCCCGGCACGGTTCTACGACGTGGGAATGGCCGAGCAGCACGGCGTGACCTTCGCCGCGGGACTCGCCACCCAGGGGTTCATCCCCATCGTGGCGATCTATTCCACTTTCATACAGAGGGCCTACGACCAGATCATCCACGACGTCTGCCTGCAGAATCTGCCGGTGGTCCTGGCGATGGACCGGGGCGGCTTCGTGGGCGCCGACGGTCCCACCCATCACGGCCTGTTCGATATCGCCTTCCTGCGCACCGTTCCGAACATCGTCGTCATGGCACCGAAGGACGAAAATGAACTCCAGCATATGCTGAAGACCGCCGTGGCCTGCGGCCGTCCCGTTTCCCTGCGTTATCCCCGGGGTGCGGGAGTCGGTGTCCCGCTGGACGAAAGGCCCCGGGCCATTCCCGTTGGGAAGGGTGAGATCCTCCTGGATCCTCCGGACGCGGCGCTCGCCGTCGTAGCCATCGGCGGCTGCGTGCATCCCGCTCTGGCCGCGGCCGAGCTCCTGCAAGCGGAAGGGGTCCCCATCCGGGTGATCAACGCCCGGTTCGTCAAGCCCCTCGATACGGAACTGCTTTGCGACACGGCCGAAAAGATCAAGCGGATCATCACCGTCGAGGAGAATGCCCTGATGGGCGGCTTCGGAAGCGCCGTGCTCGAGCTCTTTGCGGAGCTGGGGCTTACCGGCTGCGCCGTCCGGCGGCTCGGCATCCCGGACGAGTTCGCCCAGCACGCGACCCAGAAGGAGCTCCGGCGACTTTATGGGATCGATGCGGAAGGGATCGCCTCGGCCGTACGGGGGATGCTGACCGGGATCAGGTCCTGACCCGATCCCGACCGGCCTGTGTTTCGGTGACTCCTGTGAAACCAAAAAAAAT
>JAMDBG010000099.1 GCA_023487865.1 Deltaproteobacteria bacterium
CACCAGCTGTCCTTTGTGGAGGATGACCACGTTGGCGATGCAGGATTCGGTGATCTCCCTGGGAGTTTTTTCTCAGGACATGCCGCGACGCCCCCTACGGGGCCTTTCTGGACGCCGATCCGTATTTTCTCTGCTCCGCTTCACCCGAGCTCTTCTTCAACCTCCGGGATGAGCATATCTTTTCAAAACCGATGAAAGGAACGGCCGCCCGGGGGAGAACCCTTGCCGAGGACATCGACAACGCCCGATGGCTGTATGAATCCGAAAAGAATCGGGCGGAAAACGTAATGATCGTGGACATGATCCGCAACGACCTGGGGCGAATCGCCCGCTCCGGGAGCGTGGACGTCCCCCGACTGTACGAGATCGAAAAATATGCAACGGTCTGGCAGATGACCTCCACCGTTGAAGCCCTGACCGCAGCATCCTTTCCGGAGATCCTGCGGGCGCTGTTCCCCTGCGCCTCCATCACCGGCGCCCCGAAGGTCAAGACCATGGAGATCATCGCCGCCCTCGAAACGACACCGCGATCCATCTACACCGGAACCATCGGCTTCATCGGTCCGGACCGCCAAGCCCGTTTCAACGTGGCGATCAGGACCACCCTCATCGATACCCGCACCGGACACGCCGAGTTCGGCGTCGGCGGCGGGATCGTCTGGGACTCGACAGCCCGGGAAGAATACGAGGAGTGCCTCGATAAGGCGAAAATCGTCCTTAATCCCCTTCCCTCCCGCCCATTCCAACTGCTGGAGACGCTTCTCTGGACGCACGATGAGGGGTACTTCCTCGAGGCGCGCCATCTCGAACGCCTGCGCGACTCGGCCCGCTATTTCGACTATCCCTATGATGACCGGCGGATTCGCGACGCCCTCGCTGAGGCAGGAGTCGCGAAGTTTCCCGGCAGCCGCCGAGTCCGTCTACTCCTGTCGAAAGACGGGACGGTCGAGTGCCGCGCCATGCCGCTCGATCAGTCCACAGGACTTCCCCTGAAGGTGCGGCTTGCGCTGGAGCCGGTCGATTCCCGTGATCCCTTCCTCTATCACAAGACCACCCGACGCGATCTCTACGAACGGGCAAAGGCCGCTTTCCCTGACGCCGACGACGTCCTTCTTTACAACGAGGCGGGGGAGATCACCGAATCCTGCATCGCCAACGTGGTCATCCTCCACAAAGGACAGCTGGTGACACCACCTGTACGCTGTGGCCTGCTCAACGGCGTCTATCGCCGGGAGTTGCTGGAGCGAGGCGAGATCTCGGAAGAAACGGTGGACCTTTCGACACTGCTGCGGGCAGACAAGATGTTCCTGATCAACTCCGTGCGCAAATGGCGGGAGGCCTGTCTCATGCCGCAATGCGGATGTGAGCCATTATGACGCAACAATCCATCCGGCCCGCTTATCTCACGCTCCTTCCCGGAGCCCTTGCGGACAAGGTCCGTCAAGCAGAGGCGATCCTCAAGGACTGCGTCCTCTGTCCGCGGGGGTGCCGCATCGACCGGACAGCGGGAGAGTTGGGCTTCTGCAGGACCGGGGACAAACCCGTTGTATCGAGTTGGGGACCCCACTTTGGCGAAGAGAGGCCCCTCGTCGGAATGCACGGCTCGGGGACGATTTTCTTCGCTCATTGCAATCTTGGCTGCATCTTCTGTCAAAACCACACGATCAGCCATCTCGGCGAGGGAAGCGAGATATCCCACGAAAGGCTGGCCGGCATCATGCTGGAGCTCCAAGACAGAGGTTGCCACAACATCAACCTCGTCACGCCGACCCATCAGACGCCTATGATACTGCGTTCTCTCTCGATCGCGATCGATGAGGGTCTTTCCATCCCGATCGTTTACAACTGCGGCGGGTACGAGTCCCTGGAACTCATCCAACTCCTCGACGACGTGATCGACATCTACATGCCTGATATCAAGTATGCAGACACGGAACCGGCGCTTCATTATTCGAAAGCCGCCGCCTACCCGGCCGTCGCCAAGGCGGCATTAAAGGAAATGCGTCGCCAGGTCGGCGATCTTGTGCTGGATAAAAGAGGCATCGCCCTGCGGGGGCTTCTGGTGCGCCACCTCGTCCTTCCCGGAGGCGCCGCCGGAACCCGGGAGGTCGTGAAATTCATCGCCGAGGAGATATCAAGGAACACCTATGTCAACATCATGGACCAGTACCATCCCTGCTACCGTGCCTACGACGAACCTCCCCTTGATCGGCGGATCACGGCGAACGAATATGCCGAAGCCGTCAAACTCGCACTCGATGCAGGCCTCAACCGGCTGGACTGAATGGTAATGCCCAACATGTAACAACAGGAGAAAACAAGGGCACTTCATTCAATAAGAATAGGGAATATTAAATGAACACGAATATAAAATCTTCCCGATCAAAATGGGCCAGTCCATGGATTTACTTTGCAATAGCTTTTGGCTTCACGTGGCTCATCGAGATAGTGTGGGCGCTATCGGGGATCGGTCTGGAGACCACCTCTGGCCAAGCACTGCTGATTCTTGCCGCATCCGGCCCCGCGATAGCCGCCATTGGTCTCACCTACCTCACACAGGACAAAATGGGCAGACGTGATTACTGGCTGCGCATTATTGACCTAAGGAGGATCAGCACCGGATGGTACTTGGTTATCTTTTTCTTGGTTCCCGCTCTCTATGGCCTTTCCGCACTGCTGGATTTCCTTTCGGGTGGAAGCGGAGCGGCATGGGGAAAGACGGTAAGGCAACTGACCATTATTCCATCTTTGCTGACCATGTTTCTCACCCCCTTCCTCGAAGAATTGGGCTGGCGCGGCTACGCTCTGGAACGGCTGCAATCGAGATGGAGTGCATTGGTCTCCAGCCTGACCTTGACCGTTTTATGGGCACTATGGCACATGCCGCTCTCTTTTATCAAAGGGACCTACCAGTACAGTCTTGGGATTGGATCGCTGGGATTCTGGACGTTCATACTAGGATTCTTTCCTCTGACGCTTCTATTCACATGGATCTTCAACAACAATAACCGCAGCACGTTATCAGCTATATTGTTCCATTGCGTGATCAATGCCACAAGCGAGCTGTTCTCACTGACGGAGCGGGCATATGCCTATTCAATAATATTGTGGTATGTGGCAGCGATTGCCGTTATCGCGATATGGGGACCGAGGACACTGAAGCGGCAGGATAAAAGCCAACACGGGGCAGGAGTGGTTTGATGGTAGCGGGTAGTGACAACCGGCACCCAGCCCATCCCACTGTATCTAAAGTGCGAGAATCACTATCCCTTTCAGAAAACACGGTGTACACTGTGCAGCAACCGGCAGGAGGTCTTCCATATAGGCGGGCGGACCATTCCCGTGCGTTTCGATATTCCCGATGATCGGCCGGAAAGCCGTTTCCTCCGGGAGAATGGAAAGGCTTATATCAAGTGGAATCTTTCAGTCCGCGTGAGGGCGACCGTCATCGACTGCCTTGCCGTCTTTAAGGTTCGCGTATCCCGCCTATCGATTCAAAGACCTAAGGTGTTCATTCCCCTTTGAAGACAGGCTTTCGTTTTTCGACGAATGCGGCCAGAGCTTCCTGTCGGTCTTTTGTCGGGATGGTCACCTCATAGGCTTTCGATTCCAGTGGGAGGGCCACCCCGAGGGATGCATCCATTCCGCAGTTGATGGCGAACTTCGCCTGGGCGACGCCGACGGGACCGTTTTTCGCGATCTCCCGGGCGATCTCCAGGGCGGCGGACATGACCTGATCCGGCTCCACGACCCTGTTGACGAGGCCGATCGCCAGGGCCGTCTGGGCGTCGATTCTCCGTGCCGTGAAGATGAGCTCTTTGGCTCTGGCGGTCCCGACGATCCTCGGCAGCCGCTGAGTCCCCCCTGCTCCCGGGATGATCGCCAGGCTCGTCTCGGTGAGCCCCATGACGGCGGTGGCGGCGGCGATGCGTATGTCGCAGGCCAGGGCCAGTTCCAGCCCCCCGGCCAGGGCGTAGCCGTTGATCGCGGCAATCACCGGGACACGCACCTGCTCCACGGCGGTGAAGGTGTTGCGGATGGTGAAGATAAACCGGCGGACCTGATCGTGGGTCATGGTCCGGCGCTCCTTCAGGTCGGCCCCGGTGGAGAAGGAGGCCTTCTTCGGGTCCTCGCTTGCTGCACCGGTGATGATGATACAGCGGAGCTGCATATCGAAATTTGCCTCGCGGATCGCATCGGCAAGCGCGCTGAGCAGATCGCTGTTGAAGCAGTTCATCGCCTCGGAGCGGTTCAGCGTGAGGATCAGGATCCCTTCTTCCGTCTTTTCCTGCAGTAGAATTTCAGCCATACCCATCTCCTTATTGTTTTAACGCCAGATGCCGGCGGCGCGATTATCTCAGAATTTCAAATCTCCCCATACCGATTCGCGGATCGGGACGTGCAGAGCAATCTCGAATGCCCGGGCAATCCTGTCCCGCGCCTCAGCAAAGGCGATGACGCCGTCGTGGAACAGCAGTGATCCCGTGTAGAAGGGATGCCCCTCTTCGTCGTATCGCTGCCGCATCTCCTGGCGGAAACGGGCCATCTCCTCCTCGTTGACCGCCCCCCCTTTGTCGGTGATGTTCTTGCGTCGGACCGTCTCCAGGATGAATCCGGCCGTCTCGCCGGACATGACCGTCGTTCGGCCGCGCATATTGGTGAAGGCGAATCGGGGCTTGAAGGCGCGGCCGCACATCCCGTAATTGGCCGCTCCGTGGTCGGGGCCGATGACGTAGGTCACCTTCGGGACCTCCAGGCAGCTGCAGGCGCGGACCATGTCGGCGCCGTACTTGCCGATCCCCCCCCACTCTTCTGCCTTCCCCACCATGTAGCCAGGCGAGCCCTGAAGGAAGAGGACGGGGATGCGGGAGTTGCCGCAGCGGATCATCCATTCCGTGGCCTTCCGGGCCGCCTCGATGTAGATCATCCCGCCGGCGTTGGAGGCAACCACCCCCACTGGGATCCCTTTGAGCCACATCTTCCCGCAGACGATCGACTCACCTTTTGCCAGTCCATACCCGGGCTTGTATTCGTGAAAATAACCGTCGTCGGCCAGGCACCGGATCGTGTCTTGGATGGGGATATGCTGGTAGGTGTTGACGGGGCTTGTCCGCATCATTTCGCGATAGTCCTGCCGGGGTTCGCGGGGCGCGCGCCGCTCGATGTAGAGCTTCTGCGACGGCTCGAAAGCCATCATCTGCCGGAGCTTTTCGATCCCCTCCTCCTGGCTTTTGACCAAATGGTCGCAGCCGCCGGAGTGTTGGGTGTGGACATAGGCACCGCCCAGGTCCTCCATCGAGACCGTCTCGCCGATGGCCGATTTCACCATCGGCGGACCGGCGAGAAAGGCGTAGGCGAGTTTTTCGATCATGATCGATTCCGAGGCGAGATAGACGATGTAGGCGCCGCCGGCGGTGTTCCCGCCGGTGGAGAGGGTGTATTGCTTGATCCCTTTTGCCGACATCCGGCACATGTTGTAGAACATAGTCCCGAAATGGCCGTCGTCGGCGAAACAGCCGGCCTGGAGCGGCAGATTGATGCCGCCGGAATCGGCGATATAAATGCAGGGAAGGCCGCACTGCTCGGCGATCGCCTGGGCCCTCATGTGTTTCTTGAGTGTTATTGGAAAATACGTGCCTGCTGCATAACGATTTTCATTAGCAAAGATCATGCAGTCCTTACCCTCAACGACGCCGACGCCGGTGACAACACCCCCGCCGGGAATGTGGCCGCGTCTCTCCTCCTCATAGACCGGCCCGCCGAAGAGACGTTTCTTGCCGATCTCATAGCCGGCGTCAATCCCCAGCTCGAAAAATTCTGTTCCGGGATCGATCAAGAGCCCGATGAGTTCGCGCATCGGTTTTTTCCCCTGCTTGGCCAGGCGCTCCACCTGTTCTGGCCCGCCGATATCATAAGCCTCCCGGCGGTGGGCCAACAAGAGCGCATCCTGCTCCTCCCAGTGCCTGAGATTGGCCTCTCGCTCCTGCTCCCGTCTCTCCGCTCGCGTCAGCCGCGTCTTTGTTTCTTCCACCATCGTCGGCATACCTCCTTCATCGATCGGACCCATTATGAGACCTTCATCCGTCGGTAACATCGGATCCTGAAAGTACAGATTGAAGCCCTTGGGAGTCATCTGCGGAAAATCTTCCCACCTGCCGTCCCTATCCCCAATTCAGGCAAACGCAACATGTTATCATGTATCACTATCACTCGCCTCTTGACCTTGAATTGCATTGGGGCACCATGCTCCTCAACCCTTATCAATTCAATGACAGTTGAAAAATTACTATAAATGAAGTTTGAAATAAAGTGAATTGCGAAGTCGTGATAAATTCCCCTTGACACTCAAAGCTCCTTTACCTATCCTCTGCCCAAACAAATGCATGGTTCTTATCAATCACCAGTCCCTCATGTTTTCTCTGGGTATGCCGATAAGGACAGGTAAGGATTAAAGGGGATTTTTCAAGAAGCTGGCAGAACGTCATGAACGGGAGCGTTATTCCATGATCGATACAAGATACATGGCCGTCTCACCGGGTGCGGTCATACCGGAGGCCTTGCCCGAGTTCAGAATCTATGTCCGTTCGGCGGAAGGAAAATATATCCTTTGGGCATTGGAGGGCAAGAAGGTCGGTGCGGATCAACTCGGCAAGCTCACCGAGGGTGGTCTCTCCGAGGTCTTCGTCGACATCAAGGATCAGTTCAAGTACGAGCAATATCTTGAGACCAACCTGGGGAGTATTCTCGAAAACAAATTTGCATCGAGCGACCAGAAGGCAACCATCTTCAGCAACGTTTCTGCAAATGTCGTCAAGAACGCCTTTGAGACGTCCCTGGGGCTGGGTGTCATGGGCAAAGACGTCATACAGCGGACCCAATCCATGGTCAAGAACTCTCTGATATTCATCTCGGAATCGAAATCGCTTCAGGCCCTTGCGAAGATGATCGGTCACGACTATCAGACGTATGAGCACGCCACCAAGGTTCTCTGGCTGATGGTGTCATTTCTCAACAACAATCCAGATATCTTAGAGAAGATTCAGCCGGGTTTTCAAGAGGAGGAAGTGGAACATAAAAAAGAGGTGATAAGGTTATGCGGTGTTGGGGCCATCCTGCACGACATCGGCAAGGCCTTTGTTGCAAAAGAGATTCTCCATAAAGATGATCCTCTGACGGATGTCGAGTGGGAAATCATGAAACGGCACCCGCTCAACGGCTTGGCCATGCTCCTCGACACTGACCTGCCCGTGTTCGTCAAGCAAGGGGTTCTGCAACATCATGAGGATTTTAACGGCGGCGGCTATCCCATGGGCCTGGAGGGGTTTAATATCAATATCCTGGCCCGTGTTCTGAGGATCATCGATACGTTCGATGCCATGACGTCCCGCCGGCCTTACAAAGATCCCTTCACGCCTTCGAAAACAGTCCAGATCATGTGCGGAAAGCCGGCCGGTAGCGTAGTGACAGAAGATCCCAACGAGGATGTTCGCGATCAAGGCATGAGGCGGTGCTTCGATGAGGACCTGCTCAGAAAATTCATCCTGTTCCTCGGCGATGTAAAGCTGGATCGTTAACACATCCCTCACCGAGCTTTCTTTCTTTTACTGCCCTCACGACGGTTTTCATTATCGGCTTCGCAGCATACAATCTTCCAGTCAAAAGTGAAGTGGAATACATTGTCGCGAACCGATGTTTTCTCCCGTTACATCGAATTAATATTATAGAGATTCAATATTGATGTCGACTTTGCCGTAGCCTGCCTTCCTGAGGGCGAAGCGGATCAGCGGAGTGCAGTAAGCGAGAAGAGCGATCAGAATGAAGAAAGCCGCGATCGGCCGGGTGAAGAAGACGCTGAAACTTCCGGCGGATAATATCAGCGCCTGGCGGAGCGATTGCTCGACAAGCCTCCCGAGGACCATCGCCAGGATGAACGGGACGATCGGATACTTCAGCTTCTTCAATGCATAGCCGAAAAGGCCGAAGCCCATCATCATCCATACATCCCACATGCTGTTGTTCACACTGTAAGCTCCAATCGAAGCGAAGATGATGATGAATCCCATCATGATCGAATAAGGTATCCGGAGCAAGGCAACGAAAAGCGGAATGAGGAAGATGTTCATCAACAGCAGAATCACATTGCCGATATACATGCTCGCGATCAGCCCCCAGACGAGATCGGGATTGCTTGTAAAAAGGAGCGGCCCCGGACGGATACCCCACATCATGAATCCGGCAAGCATCACGGCCGTCGTTGCGGAACCCGGTACGCCGAGAGCCAGAAGCGGGGCGAACCCGCTGATCGAAGCGGCATTGTTGGCCGATTCCGGCGCGGCGACACCGGCGATTTCACCTTTTCCGAAGGTTTCAGGATGTTTCGACGCCTTTTTTTCGGCCATGTAGGCCAGAAACGAGGCAGTGGTTATGCCGCCGGCCGGGACGAGTCCGATCAGAAAACCGATGATGCCGCCGCGGATAATCGCCCAGCGGCTGTCGACCCATTCCTGCCAGGTTAAAAAGACGTCGCTGAGTTTAAACTTATCCTTGACCAGGACACCTCCCTCCGGCTCCTCGATGCAGTTGAAGACTTCAGCCAGACCAAATATCCCGCAAATGACGACGACGAAATCGACACCGCCCAAGAGATGCGGGACACCAAAGGTGAAGCGGGGCATCCCGCTCACACCGTCCATGCCGACTGTCGAAATCAAAATGCCGATGATCGTGGTGATGATGATTTTGAAAGGCGACCCGCTGCCAAAGACTGTGAGCAGGCCGAACGCCATGATCGCCAGACCGAAGTATTCCGCCGGTCCGAACTGGAGCGCCAGCCTGGCCAATGCCGGGGCAAAGGACATGAGAAGGACGATGGAGATGGTTCCGGCTATAAACGAACCGATGGCCGCTATCGAGAGTGCGGCCCCTGCCCTTCCCTTATGGGCCATCGCATAACCGTCAACGCAGGTCATTACCGACGAGGACTCCCCCGGAACATTGATGAGGATCGAGGTGATTGTCCCGCCGTAAGCCACACCGTAATAGATTCCGGCAAACATGATGATGGCCGAGGTCGGGTTGAAGGAAAAGGTCAGGGGAAGGAGCAGCGCGATCGCCGTCGGCGCGCCGATCCCCGGCAACACGCCGATCAGTTGACCGAACAGGACTCCCAAGGCGCAGCAGAGAAGATTCTGGCCGGTCAGCGCGATGGTGAATCCGGTATATATATTATTCAGCAAATCCATGAACCGTGATCCTTTCTCCTGCTTTCACCAACCGATCATTCCTTTGGGTAAGGGGATGCCGAGCCATTGTCCGAAAAGGTAATGGATGCAAATGGCCGTCGCGATGACGACCGCCGCGCAGGAACCCCAACTGTGTTTTCCCATGAGACGCATACCGCCCGCCGTGATGAGGGCAAGACCGGTGGAAAAGCCGAAGATGGGCAGGAGGAGAAACACGACCACTATCAGGATGAGCACCTTAACACACTTTACCGTTTCAGGTCGGAACAATCTCCCCGAATGATCTGTTTTTATGAATTCAGTAATAATGACGGGAATAGAGGCGATCGTCAGGACGATGCCCAGCCAGAGGGGCAGAAAACCCGGCCCTGGGCTGAAGTCGCTGGTGTAGGGCAGATCCAGCCAGGCCAAAATGACGGTGGCAGCTCCCAGAAGAAGAAAGGCGACACCGGCAATGATGTTGGCATACCACATCTAGATTCCTCCGGAAGCCCTCATCCCCTGATTTTCCTCTCAGGACCGAAGGGAGGAGGACTGACTTACATTTCTTTATGAACGGGACCACGGTCCGTGATAAAAACAGAAATGCTGAAGGAAAGCACAGGAGCAAAATTAATGCCCCTGCGCCTTCCCCATAAATGAACCGCCTGTATTTGACATGATGAACGGCGCTATTTAATCAGACCGAGCTCCTTGAGTGTCTCGGCGAAAACAACCTCGCTGCCATTAATGGTCTTGGTAAACTCCTTGCTCGTCTGCCAGGCGGGGCTCAGCATGTTCTTGGCCAGGTAGTTCTCTTTCCATGCCTTGGTCTCGATCAGTTTTTTCATCATCGCTTCGTAATAGGCAACCGCTTCGGGAGAAAGTCCCGGCGGGGCAATGACGCCGCGGAAAAATTTGAAGACGAGATCAATGCCGTTTTCCTTGAAGGTGGGAACGTCCTTGAACCGACTGATGCGGTTTTCCTGGGCAAGAATGATCGGACGGACCGCTTTGGCTTCATATTGCGCAACAAATTCGGGAGGATTCGCCCACATCATATCCACATGGCCACCCAGCAGGGCTGCCATGTTCTCTCCGCCGCTGTTGAAGGGAGCATAACGCATCTTAATCCCGGCAGCCTTTTCGAACAGACGGCTGCAGACACGGTCCGCCTGATCCGATCCGGCGATGGACAGGGAATTCTCTTTTTTCTTGGACTCGGCGATGATGTCCTGGATGGACTTGAATCGGGAATCACTCTTCACAACGATGAGCTGTTCATCGAGGGCAAGCTGGGCGATCATTGTCAGGTCACGGATGCTTGGGGCGCCTTTCCCCGCCACCAGCAAGCCGGCCACTGAAGCAGGGTTGGCAACCACCAGCATATGGGTGTTCCCTTTCTGCTGCGCCACCTGCGTGAGGGCGATAGCCTGACCTCCGCCGGGGATGTTCTGTACAACCATCGGCTGCGGAGAAAGCTTCTCATTGGCGACGATCTGCGCGATGGTCCGGGATAGGACGTCGCTGCCTCCACCCGGTGCAGCGGGTGCGACCATTGTAATGGGTTTGCTCGGCTTGAATTCGGCGGCCAGTACCTGACCGGTGAAGAACAGTGCGGCCATGAGCGCCAACACGACCATTCTGACCAATTTTTGACTGAACCAATCTGTTCTCATTTGAACCTCCTTCATTTGTGTTGTTTGCATTTTGTCCTGTCACTGTGAGAAGACTTCTTCCTGCATCAAACTATGCCCAATTGCTTCCGGTTAAGGAATACCACGCCCTGGAGTGATTTTTGAGCCTACAGGGAAAATTCCTTTTCCATCTCCTGCCGGAGCTTCCAGAGCAGGGAATCCACAGGCCGCTGTACCATGTCAGTCGTAATGACGGTTCCTGCCGGGACGTCGCACGTGAGCTGGTTATCCCCCATCATATAGAAAGGAACGGGATTCCCCCCTTCTGCCCTGTGAGCATCAACAAGCAATCCTTCCACACCAGCAATCTGGTGGTGATGGCCGGCGACCGTCAAGATCGTGCCTGTCGTTAGAAATTGTGTCGTCCTTCCAACCACGTCGAATCGGGGTTTGACGTCTTCCGTCCCCGATGACATCCCCTGGAGAGCGGCGGCCAGTACGGTCGTTGCCGATTCCACTCCCAGCAGATGCGAGGGCCGATAGATCATAGCCGCGTTGCCGGAGCGGTTGACCTCATGGCCTTTGGCTCTCAGGATTTCCCATGATTTTCGGTCCTCGCAGCGAACCACGACGAAGACACCGCCGGCAAAGCTGGCCTCATCGGGGCGGCGGAGCTGGTTGACGACGTCCACCCTGTTGTTTCCCCCGAGAATCCCGCCCAGGTCGGTCGGCACGAGGATATCCGCGATCTCTTGCGTGCGGGCGATAGGCGCATGGAACGCAGGGATGTCAGGCACAAGCCCCGTCGCATTGGCCACGATTCCCATTTCGACGAGATCAGGAACGGTATGCTGGGGGATCTCGGCCAACGCCGCTGCGCGCGCGTCAATAAGGCCGCGGATATCTCGGCTCCCGCGAGCCCAGAGCGGATCGAATCCGGCGGCATCCGTGATGCGATCCAGGCTTGTGACCTTTTTAGAGGCCTGGTCGTACACGAAATCATACTCACTCGTCTTACCTGCGCACAGAATCTCGAGTCCAAGGACCCGGGCCCATACGACCAATTGCATGAGCAGGCACGGCTGGTCTCCGTCCACCGGCGAATAGACAAGTCCTGCCGACTTCGCCCGGCGATGGAACAACGGTCCCAGGACGATGTCGGCCTCTTTGGTGACCATGACCACATGTTTTCCGTTCCTGAGGGCGGCATCGACATGAACAGTCGCCGCCTCCGGTGCGCCTGTCGCCTCTACGACAACATCGATCGGCAGCTGGATCAACATGAGCGCGTCGTTAGAGACAACGACCTTGCCGGCCGCCAGTGCCGTCTCGGCCTGGGCCTTGGATTCGCAAACCGCGATCGCCTCCTCCGGAAGTCCTGCGTGCTTGAACGCCGCGACGCCCCGTTCTATCCGGCGGGCATGGATCGCAGTCACAGACAGTCCTGGCGTCCGCTGCGACTGGGCGACAAGAGAGAATCCGTATTCACCGGCGCCGATGATGAGCGTGCGGACCGACTTTTTACGAGCAGCTTGCTGAAGTGTTTCCAAATACATGACGAGCCTCCGTATTGAGATATTTTACGCGCGTGGTATCCATCCGGCAGAAAGAGGCCGGAGGGCAAGGAAATAAATAATAAGTGCCTTTCCGTGCATCATACATCCGGCCGACAACGCGGCCGAAGGCCGCGCTTTTCAACATCACATCCCGCAGCACGCTTCATCAATCAACATTTGCTCGCGTTGAATATTGTATACGAAACACAATGTCAAGCCTTTCTTGATGGGCATGTCAGTAACACGTATACCCTCGGGGTTTGTGGCACACAATCTGTCTGGCTTAGATGGTTATCGTTGGGCGTGACGGATGGGACGGCAATCGCTGTAAGGAGATTCCTCTGACGCAAGGCGAAGCGTTACTGCGCGCACCGTGAGTGATTTTTCCTCCCGCTATTCCCGGTACATCGATTCAATCAGGTCCCGGTACTGGGCGTTGATGAATTTGCGCTTCACTTTCATCGTCGGGGTCACCTCGCCGTCTTCGGTATAGAGTTTCTTATCGAGGATACGAAACTTGCGGATATTTTCCACCCGCGCCAGTTGGGCGTTCACCTGGTTGATCTCCTCCTGGATCAGTTGGAGCACTTCCTCCGACCTGGTCAGGCTGGCAAAGGTGGTGAACTGTACCTTCCGGTCCTGGGCGAACTTCACCACGTTCTCCTCGTCGATTACTATGATCGCGCTGATGAATTTCCGGTTGTCGCCGATGACGACCGCGTCGTTGATATAGGGGGAAAATTTCAGGAGGTTCTCGATATACTGCGGGGCAATGTTCTTTCCGCCGGCGGTGATGATCAGGTCCTTCTTTCGGTCGGTTATCTTGAGGAACCCTTCCTCGTCAATCTCGCCGACATCCCCGGTATGCATCCAGCCGTCGTGGAGCGCCTCCCGGGTCGTCTCTTTATCCTTGTAGTATCCTTTGAAGATCCCTTTGTGGCAGACGAGAATCTCTCCATCCTCGGCGATCCGGACCTCGGTTTCGGGGAGAGGCTTTCCCACGGTCCCCAGCTTGAAACAGCGCTCTTCGGACATGTGGGTGATCCCCGTCGTCTCCGTCATCCCGTACCCTTCCCGGATGGGGATCCCGATGCTCTGGAAATACTTGAGGATGTTATGGGAGATGGGCGCAGCACCGGAAAATCCAAGCTTGACCCGGTCGAATCCCAGGCGTTCCTTGAGCTTCCTGAAGACGGCAAAGTAGGCAAGATGATACGCGAGGCTCAGGATCAAAGAAGGGGAACGGCCGGCGAGTTTGGCATCGTTGTAGCGGCTGCCTATCCCGAGGGCAGTCCGGTAGGCCGTCTGTTTCAGCCAGGTTGCATCGGCCATCTTCAGGACGATACCGGAATAGTATTTTTCCCAGATCCGCGGGACGGCATGGAAGAGCGTGGGAGATACATCCCGCATGTCCGTCATCACCGTATCGGTATTCTCGGTGAAATTGACGATATGGCCGACGTTAAGATGGACCATCAGATCGAAGATCTGCTCATAGACGTGGTTCAGGGGCAGAAAAGAGATGGTCTCGTCATCTCTGGTCCCCTTGGTTACCGAGGTCGCCTGTTTTCCTACCCAAAGATATCCTTCGTGGGCGAGCATTGCCCCCTTAGGGGGGCCTGTGGTCCCCGAAGTGTAAATAATCCCGGCGATATCCTCACCGCAACCCTGTTCCACGAGTTTCTCGAAAAGGCTTCCATCTTCTTCGGCACTTTTTCGTCCCAGGGCAAGCAGCTCGTCGAAGCTCATCACCATCGGGTCCTTGAAATGCTTCAATCCTTCCATGTCCCAGACAATCATCTTCCGGAGTGCCGGCGTGTTTCCCCTAAAGGCGAGCGCCTTGTCGAGCTGCTCCTCGTCTTCGCAGATGTAGACCACCGCACCGGAATGGCCGACGACATACTCGCACTCTTTCACCTAT
>JAMDBG010000115.1 GCA_023487865.1 Deltaproteobacteria bacterium
GCCAGCTTCAGTGCCTCCGCCTGCCCGTTGAAAGAAACGGTGCCTTTCAGGGTTCCCGTAATCGGGTGGGCCAGCGCCTCCCGGAGCCAGGTGCATTTCTCGATCCGAATGTCCCGGAGGGTTGCCCCCGCAGTGAGAGGACCCTGGAGGGAAAAGAGTCGGGAGAAATCGATGCGCCCCTTCACCTCGCCTCCGTACCCCTCCGCTGCCATGAGGAGCGACAGGCGCCCTCCGAGCAGTGAGATGCCTCCGGGTCGGACCCGCAGGCTGTCCGCGTGGAGGGTCGCCTCCGGACGGCCGTCGGGGCTTGCCGTGACTTTCTCAAACGCCAGTCCCGGCGGAAAGGTCGGCCTGGTTGCGTCGATGGAGAGCAGGAGCTGGGGGTAGCGGGCAGCGGCGGCCGCGTTCACGTGGTCCGTCAGGGCTTCGCCGGGGGAACGGAAGTAAAGAAAGGCACACAGCATGACGATGCCGGCCATAATGTACATTGCGATGGCACGATTGATCTTCAGTCTCATATCAGCGGCTCCCGGACGGCAGAGGTTGATAGGTAGACACCTGTATCAGTGCGCTCAGATATTCGGGACTCTCCTTCATCTTGACGACGGAGATCCTTCGTACACGGATCATCTCCTCCGGCGATTCCACCCGATAGAGAAAATCGGTCAACTGCTTCATCGTCAGCCTGTCCAGCTTCATCTCCACGGCGGTTTCCTCGTAAGCCCCGGTCGGGGCCGACATCAGGGGGCTGAGTGAACGAATGTTCGTCTTTACCGCCGCATCGCCGGCCCGTTTCTCCAGATAGGAAAAGAGGGTAAATCCCGGCGGCCGGCGTTCGCTTGTCCGCCGAATTTCCTCCGAACGCTGCCTCAGGGCACCGTATTCCCTTCCCATGACGGCAAGATCACGGAGGGCCCTTTCGCTGGCGGCGATTGCACTGCGTACCTTCTGCCGGGCATCGAGGTAAGGAACAACGATGAGTTGGGAAAGCAGAACCACCCCCGCAAAGACGAGGCCGGCCGTCACCGTGCGTTTCTGACTTGTCGTCAGCTGATCCCAGAATTGTCTCATTTTTTCAGCGTCACCTTCAAATCGAACTCCACCCCGCTCCCCTGCTTCATCATGCTGGTGGAACCAATCGTCACCGTCTTGAAGTATTTCGAGTTTGCAAACGCCTTCTTGAACGCATCCACGGCATCGAAATTCCGCGCTTCACCCTTGAGAGCGATCGCGTCCCCGTCCAGGCTGAAAGAGGTCAGCAGGAGGTTGGCGGGGGCAATTCCCGAGATCTCCTTCAGGAGGTCCAGAACCGTCACCTCCATCGTGGTATCCCCCATACCGGCAGAGAGTTTCCGCGCCTCGGCGATCTTCCCGCGAAGCTGGGCGACCGGATCGATGATCCGCGCCACATTCGGATCGCTTTTCTTGAACTCGGCAGTGATATCCTGCTTCAGCGAGGCCAAGTGGAGGCGTGCTCCATAGTCGTCAAGCCCGATCTCGACAACGGCCAGGATCAGAATAACAACTGCCGCAATGGCGCCTTTTTTAAGACGTTCGCGGAACTCCCCGTAACCGGCCCGCGCCTCGGACGCCAGTTGCCGGAAATTGAAGCCGCTTCCTTTGACCATCGGCCTCGCCGCCAGGGCAAGGGCCTGATCCATGACCGCCGGATCCCATGACTGCCCCGGGGTCTCTTCGATCTGAATATCCCCCTTGGCAAGAAGATCCACCCGCTCGACGGGCACCGATAAACTCTCCGTGAGGATCGCGTCGAGACCGGGTGTCCGCGAACCGCCGCCGGTCAGGAGAACCAGGGCGGGCGCCTGAGCGATGGCCCCCTGCAAAAGAAGAGACGTCCGGGTGTTGCCGAGCTCGTTGCAGAAACGTTGGCAGACCCCGCTGATCGCCGCTGCCGCCGCCGGGGGGATTTCGCCGCTCCGCTTCACCGCTTCTGCCTCAGCGGAATCCCGGTTCAGCGCCGTCGCGATCACCCGCGTCACCGTCTCCCCGCCGAACGGAAAATGACGAATATGGAGGATCCTTTTCCCGCAGACGAAGACCGCCGTCGTATCGCTGGCGCCGATGTCGAGTATCAGGACCGTCTCCGGACCGCTTTTGTTCCGTGTGAGGCGGAGAGTAAGGGAGACGGCGCTGACATCGATCACCTCCGTCTCCCGGACATAGGGTTTAAGGAGCTCTGTCCTTTCTCCGACAAGGGTGCGGGGGGCAAGAGCTGCGAAGATCTCCGTCTTTCCCTCCCCTCCGGCGTGAGTATAATCGATGAAGACTTCCTCCAGCGGCGTCTGGATCACCGGCTCGAGGGCAAAGGCCAGGGTCTGGCGGATCCTGCGATCATCACGGAACGGAAGCCGGATGCTCCTGAACGAGAGCATCCCGGCGTGGAGCGCCGTCACACAGACCGCACCGCGGAAGGCATCGTCCGCAAAAAGCGTCTCCAGGGCCTCCGCAGGACCGCCTGCGGCAGGGATATCGATCCGGCGATAGCCAAGCACACGGTATCCGCCCCGGAATCCACGGGAGAGGAGGACCGCCTTGACGCTGCTGCCGCCGATATCGAGGCCGAGGATTTTTTCGGGCATCATTCCACCTTCCAAGACAACAGTTTTACGCCTCCACGATCTGTTTTACG
>JAMDBG010000033.1 GCA_023487865.1 Deltaproteobacteria bacterium
GTGCGGTGCCGGCGGATCAGCTACCGGCACGGCCTGCATTCGCCCTACTGGTGGCTCAAGTGTCTTGTCGGCCACAAGAATGAAACCTGTTGGCTGATCCGGGCGTACCGGAAATTCCTGGAGTGGGATATTATGGAGCACCCCCCGCTGACGGCCCTGCTGGACCGAATGCTCAATCCCCTGATCGGCAAGAGCATCGTCTTTTACCTGAAAAAAGGATACCGCTGATGAAACCCATCCTCTCGCAAAGCATTGCAAGGTTGCCTATTGATGTGCCGGCCATGGCGGACTTCATCGCCGGCCTGCAGAAGGCAAATGGCGAAATCCCCTGGTCAAAGGGGGGAAAGACGGATCCCTGGGATCACGTGGAGAGCGCCATGGGCCTCAGCGCGGCGGGACGCTGCCGGGCGGCGGGACGGGCGGATGGATGGATGGCGGATACCCAGTTTCCGGACGGGAGCGGGTGGTCGGCGACGCGGGACGGGGCAGCGGAGGATAAAACAAAAGACAGCAACGTCTCTTCCTATATTGCCGTCGGGGTTTACCATCACTTCCTTATTACAGGAGACAGGGGTTTTCTCAAACGCCTCTGGCCGACGCTGGAGGCGGGTGTGGATTATGCCGTCGGACTTCAGGCGGCCACCGGCGAAATCCACTGGGCAAAAAACATCGAGGGGATCGTCGATCCCATGGCGCTTCTGACCGGCTCCAGCTCGGTGTTTATGAGCCTCAAGTGTGCGATTGCCATTGCAGAGATCCTCGGGAAACGGCGAACCGATTGGACTGTCGCATTGGAAAAGCTCGGCGAGGCGATCCGCAATCGCCCCAATCTGTTCAATATGATGAAGGCCCGTTTTTCGATGGATTGGTACTACCCCGTTCTCTGCGGTGCCGTTACCGGTGAGGATGCCCGAAAGAGGGTCGACCGGTCCTGGGACAAGTTTGTCGTGCCGGAAAGAAAGGTGCGCTGCGTCTGCGATCAACCCTGGGTGACGACGGCCGAGGCCTCGGAGCTGGTGCTGGCGCTCATGGCGATGGGCGATCGGGACAGGGCGACCATCGTCTACAACTGGATCGTCCACAAACGCTATGACGACGGCTCCTACTGGATGGGGGTGACGTTTCCGGACGGGGTCATCTGGCCGGAGGAGAGGACCTCCTGGACCGCGGCGGCGGTACTTCTGGCCCATGACGCCCTCCATGACATCACACCTGCGAGCCGGCTGTTCAGCCACCTGTTCTGGGAGCGAAACGGGAGTGCCGCAGATAGGGCAGCGCGCCTTTCTCAGCGTCTCCCGGATTCCCGGGAAAGATCCGGGTCCCGGGTGGGTTGAGGGCGTTGCCATGCGTAAAGACCATCGCCCCTATCTCCTCAAGCGCATCGACCTGAAGTTTCAGAGATGGTTTGCAAATTACTTCCTCCGGCCGCAGTTCGAGCACCTGGGGCAGGGATGCCACTTCATGAAGCCCTGGCATGTGGAGATATTCGGCGGGCCGGTGTCGCTGGGTGACTACTCCACGGTGATCGCCACCCCCGACAAGAAGGTCCGCCTGACCGTCTGGTCCGATCTGGGAGGGCAGGGAAGGGTAGAGATCGGCGGCTATGCCCTGATCTGTCCGGGGGTCCGGATCAGCGCCGCGACCCGGATCGTTATCGAAGAGAGCTGCATGCTGGCCCAGGGGGTGTTTGTCACCGATTCGGACTGGCACGGCGTCTATGACCGGGGCCTGGCCATCGGCAATACCGCCCCGGTCGTCATCGAGAAGAACTCCTGGATCGGCGACAGCGCCATTGTCTGCAAAGGGGTCCGCATCGGAGAGAACAGCATCATCGGCGCGGGATCCGTCGTCGTCAGGAATATCCCTGCCAATGCCGTGGCAGGCGGAAATCCGGCCGTTGTCTTAAAAAACCCCGACCCGGACCGGCCGGGGCAAACACGCGCCGAATGGCTGGCCAATCCCCGGGAGCTTGCCGTTCAGTTCGATCTGATCGACCGCCACCTGATGAAGGACAACACCTGGATGAGATGGATCCGCTCACTCATCCGGCCCCGCGGGGGAGATTGACGATAATGAGAAAAACGGAGAATCATGAGATGCATCAAAGAGACTCATCGGAGAGATGGCCGTGAGAGTCGCGATCATCGCCCCGCCCTATCCGCTGGAGGAAGCGCCCGCCCCGCCGCTCGGCGTGACGTATGTGGCCGCGGCCTTTGAAAACGCCGGAACCGAGGTCCGGATTTTCGATTACATCGTCAGCGGCTATACGCCGGATAAGCTGAAGGCCCAACTGGATGAATTCCAGCCGGACGTCGTCGGTTCGACCTCCGTGACGCTGAATTTTCCCGGAGCCGCCGAGATCGTCTCCGCGGCCAAGCGCCATCGACCCTCTTTGATTACCATGATGGGGGGCCCCCATGTCTCCTTTACGGCAGAAAGAAGCCTCGACGCCTATCCCGGGATCGATCTTATCGTAAGAGGGGAGGGGGAGAGGACCATCGCCGAGCTCATGGCCGAGGGGATGGATCCTTCGGCGTGGGAGAGGATCAGAGGGCTGGCCTTCCGCCGCAACGGCGGGATCGTCATGACAGAGCCTCAGCCGTTCATCGAGGACCTGGACACCCTGCCTCTTCCCGCCGGAGGATC
>JAMDBG010000074.1:0-11935 GCA_023487865.1 Deltaproteobacteria bacterium
CCGGCTGCGGCGTCGGCGCCGGCATCTGTCCGGCCGAAGCGATCCGTTGCGAGGAGGCGCAGGTTTCATGACCATTCCGCTCTTGATAAAAGATCCGTACAACATCGTCATCACCGGGGTGGGGGGTCAGGGAAACGTCATGGCCTCAAGGGTCCTGGCCAATATGCTGGTCCGCATGGGGTTTAAAGTGACGATAGGAGAGACGTTCGGAATGTCCCAACGCGGCGGCTCGGTCATGAGCCACCTCCGTGTTTCAGCGACAACGGTATGGAGCCCCCAGATACCGAAGCGGGGTGCGGATCTGGTCGTTGCCATCGAACCGGTCGAAGCACTCCGGGTGCTTGCCGACTATGGAAATCCTGCCGTCAAGGTCCTCGTCAACCTACGGCCGATCTACCCTGTGGGGGTGATCACCGGTGAGAGCGACTATCCGGGGCCGGAGAAGATCAGGGAAGCGGTGCAGTCCCTTTCGGCCAAGGCTTGTTTTCTCGATGCGACGGCGGAAGCGGTCAATTTGGGCAATCCGATACTCGGGAACATTATCATGATCGGCGCCGTCGGGGGGCTGGGAGTCCTGCCCGTCAACCGGAAAGTGTTCGAGACAGTCATCCGGGAGGGAATGCAGGCTTCCCGGGTAGAAGCCAATCTCCGCGCCTTCGAGATCGGTGCGGCGGCGGTGGCTGGAAACTGTTGACCCTCTTGCACATTAGGGAGGGGGAATTTTAATTTATTCAGAAAGTGATGAACAGAAGAGGTGAAAAATGACAAGCCCGTTCAGTGCCGTCAAGATCACGGATGATGTATGGTGGGTGGGGGCAATTGACTGGAATATCCGGGATTTTCATGGGTATGTGACGAAAAGGGGGAGCACCTACAACGCCTACCTGATCATGGCCGACAAGATCACACTGATCGACACAGTCAAGGCCCCTTTCCGGGAGGAGATGCTGGCACGGATAGCATCCGTCGTCGATCCCGGTAAGATCGCCTATATCGTTTCCAACCATTCGGAAATGGATCATTCGGGATGTCTGGCGGAGGTCATCAAGGCGGTGGATCCGGAGAAGGTCTTCGCATCGCCTGTCGGGGCAAAGAGCCTGAAGGAGATCTTGACTGTCGACCGGGAGATCACAGGCGTCAAAGACGCCGAAACGCTCAGCCTGGGCAACCGGTCACTCACCTTCATGGAAACGCGGATGCTCCACTGGCCTGACAGCATGTTCACCTACCTCAACGAGGAGCGGATCCTCTTTTCGCAGGATGCCTTCGGGATGCATTACGCCTCCCTGGAGAGGTTCGACGATGAGGTCGATCCGGCAATACTCGCCTACGAGGCGGCGACGTACTATGCCAACATCCTGCTCCCCTATTCGCCTCTGGTCCTGAAACTTCTTGAAAAGGTGACCGCCGCGGGCCTGGATTTCCGGATCATCGCACCGGACCACGGGCCGATCTGGCGTAAGGACATCGGCGGGATCATCGAGCGGTACGGAAAGTGGGCCGCGCAGAAACCCTCGGAAAAGGCCGTTGTCGTTTACGGGACAATGTGGCACAGCACGGAAAAGATGGCCCGGGCGATCAGCGAGGGGCTCTCCAAAGGGGGCCTCAACGTGAAGCTGATGTCGATGTCCGAGGTGCACCGAAGCGATGTCATGTACGAAATTCTCGGTGCAGGTGCGATTGCTGTCGGCTCGTCGACCCTCAACAACAACATGCTGCCGATGATGGCGGACGTCATGACCTATATGAAGGGCCTAAAACCGAAGAATCTTCTCGGCGCCGCCTTCGGATCTTTCGGTTGGAGCGGCGAGGCGGTCAAACAGCTTGAGCAGTTACTGGCAGAAATGAAGGTGGAGAGTGCCGGGGGGGGGATCAGTGTAAGGAACGTACCCGATGGTGCAATCCTTGCCCGCTGCTATGAGCTCGGGTTGACAATGGCGGATAAGGTGCGGAGCAGACTGTAGACGGAAAAGGGAGAAGAGGCAGCCTGACCGGGCGGCCTATGGGAAGAGAAAGGAGACACATCATGGGAAGATATGTATGCGGTATCTGCGGTTACGTCTATGATCCGGCGGTGGGCGATCCCGAGGCAGGAGTGAAGAAGGGAACGGCGTTTGAAAAGCTTCCCGAAGACTGGGTCTGTCCGGTCTGCGGTGCATCCAAGGATGAATTCGCGCCGGAGTAACGGCAGGCGGGTCTCGGATTGAAACGCTCCGTGAGGCTTTTTCGAGGAACAATGATCGGTGATGAGCTCCGGCAAGCGTGCACTTCCGGTTAAAGCCGATTCAGAGGGCCGTCTGCCGCCGGCGACTCATCCAGGAGAGTTAAAAGGACAGGGATAATGGGGGAAACAAGGGACGCGTTGCAGCAAGCCTATGCAGGCGAGGCCAAGGCGGCCTTGCGCCTGAAGGTCTATGGGGAAAAGGCGGAAGAGGAGGGGTACCCGCAGATCGCGAAACTCTTCCGGGTGATTGCCTATTCCGAAGAGATCCACGGGGCGAGGGCGCTCAAGGTCCTTAAGGAGATCAAAACAACCGAAGAAAACCTGGCGGAAAGTTTCGAGTCGGAGCGGCGGGTGGCGGAAGTTGCCTATGGTGAATTTGTCAAACAGGCAGAAGCGGAGGGGGACCGGGCGGCAGTCCTCCACTTCAGCCAGAGCAAGGATGTCGAAGAGACCCATGCGAAACTTTACAAGGAAGCCATGGGCCACATATTGGAGGAGAGGGAGACGACCTACTATGTTTGCCGGGTATGCGGTTACATCGCGGATGGCATCCTGCCGGAGATGTGTCCTGTCTGCGGCGCCAAAAAAGACCAGTTCAAGCCATTCTCTTGAACCGATGCGAGGAGAGAGATCATGAGAGGAGTCCTATTGCGTTGGCTGGTACTGACGGCGGCGGTCCTGATCGCCTCCTGGCTGTTGGATGGCATCCATGTGACCGGCCTGTTTCCTGCTTTCCTGGCGGCGGCGACGCTCGGGATCCTGAATGCCTTTCTCCGCCCCCTCCTGATTCTCCTGACGCTGCCTATCAATATCCTGACTCTCGGCCTGTTCACCTTTCTGATCAATGCCCTGATGCTGAAGATCGTTTCCGAGGTTATCCCGGGTTTTTACGTCTATGGTTTCTGGACCGCCGTCCTCGGCGCCCTGATCATCGGCGCAGTGAGCTGGCTACTGAACGCCTTTGTCGGCGGACGGGGGAGGGTGGAGCGGACTTCCTATATCGATCTGCAGAAGAGAGGCGATAGATGGGAGTGAAGGAACTGACACCCGCCATGCGTCAGTATGCGGAAATGAAGGAACGGTACCCCGATTGTATCCTCTTTTTCCGGATGGGTGATTTCTATGAGATGTTCTTCGAGGATGCCCTGACCGCTGCGAAGATTCTGGAGATCGCCCTCACTTCCCGAAACAAGAACAGTAAAGACGCCATCCCCCTTTGCGGTTTTCCGTATCATGCCGCCTCTTCCTACATCGCGAAGCTCATTAAAAAGGGATTCAAGGTGGCCATCTGCGAACAGATTGAGGATCCTAAGCTCGCCAAAGGGGTCGTCAGGCGGGATGTGGTGCGTGTGGTGACTCCCGGTCTCGTGCTCGATACTGAGAACCTCCGGGCCAAGGAGAACAACTTTCTTGCGGCCCTGTCCGTCCGGAACGGCCGCTTCGGCCTTGCCAGCGTCGATATCTCCACCGGCGAATTCCTCGTTACCGAGGCCGATGATCGGGAATTTTTTCTGGCCGAAACAGCCGGAATGGAAATTCGTGAACTTTTGGTTGAGGAGGACTTCAGCGACGAAGAGCTTGTCCGGGCGATTGCCGGCGAAGGGGAGCGTTGCAGGATCGGACGTTTTGTGCAGGAAGGAGTCACTCCGGAGAAGGCGGGCATTCTCCTCCGGGAGCATATTCCTCAGGAGAGGCTCGCGGAACTGGCCATCGAAAGCCGACCAGCGGCAGCTGTCGCGGCAGGCGCCGTTATTGCTTATATGGCCGAAACACAAAAGGACGCCCTTTTGCACATCAACACTCTGATGTGGTATGAAAGCGGCGCCCATCTGATCGTGGACGAGATCGCCAAACGGAATCTCGAACTGTTCGAGACGATTGCCGAGGGGAAAAAGACGGGATCGCTTTTTCACGTCCTCGATCAGACGGTGACATCGATGGGGGGACGGCGGCTCCGCCGCTGGCTCAACTACCCGCTCCGCGATCCGGTCACGATTCGTGAGAGGTTATCAGCCGTCTCAGAGATCCGCGAGAAACATCTCCTCAGGGAATCCCTCCGCACCCGACTTCGGTCCGTTTATGACCTGGAGCGCCTGGGCAGCAGGATTGCCATGGGACTGGCGAATGGCCGCGACCTCGCATCATTGGGAACCTCTCTTCTGGCCCTCCCTGAGATCCTTCTCCTTCTCAAAGAGAGCGAAACGCCTCTCATGAAGACTATCCGTGACGGGATCGATCCGCTGACGGACATAACGGAACTGATCGAGAGCGCAATCGTTGCGGACCCGCCGCTGACGATCCGTGAAGGAGGGATCATCCGGGAGGGGTATGATCCTGAACTGGACAGCCTGATTGTGGTCATGAGGGATGGCCGACAGTGGATCGCCGCCCTGGAGGAGAAGGAACGCCGACGGACGGGAATCAACTCTCTGAAGGTGGGATTCAACAGCGTCTTCGGGTATTATTTCGAGATCACGAAGGCAAACGCCCGCCTGATCCCCCCGGACTATATCCGGAAGCAGACTCTGGTCAACGCGGAACGGTATATCAATGAGGAACTCAAAGGGTACGAAGAAACGGTCCTCCACGCGGAGGAACGACGGCAGGCAAGGGAATATGACCTCTTTATAGAAATCAGGGGCAGGATCGCCGGCGAGATCAGGCGCATCCAGGAGACGGCGTCACGGATCGCCGATCTCGACGCGCTCGCGTCGCTGGCCGAGGTCGCGGAAAGATACAACTACTGCTGTCCCGGGGTCGATGCGGGGGAGACCATCGAAATCGTCGACGGACGCCACCCGGTTGTGGAGCGGATGGCCGGAGGAACGGGATTCGTTCCCAATGACGTCCTCCTCGATCTGGAAAAGAACCGGTTTCTCATCATTACCGGTCCCAATATGGCCGGAAAGTCGACGTACATTCGGCAGATCGCCCTGATCGTCCTGATGGCCCAGATGGGGAGCTTCGTCCCCGCCGCCAAGGCCAGGGTCGGTTTGGTGGACCGAATTTTCACCCGCATCGGAGCGGCGGACAGCATCGCCCGGGGTCAGAGCACCTTCATGGTGGAGATGACCGAAGTGGCCAATATCCTCCGGCACGCCACTAAACGGAGCCTCGTCATCCTCGATGAGGTGGGACGGGGAACGAGCACTTTCGACGGCCTCAGTATCGCCTGGGCAGTGGCGGAATATATCCACGACGCCGATCCGCTGGGGGCGAGGACTCTTTTTGCGACTCATTATCATGAGCTGACGGAACTTGCAGTCACGAAGGAGGGAGTACGGAATTTCAACATCGCCGTCCGGGAATGGGGTGACAGGATCATTTTTCTCCGAAAGATCATGGAGGGGGGGACGAACCGGAGCTACGGCATACAGGTGGCGCGGATCGCCGGGGTTCCCGGTGAAGTGGTTGCACGGGCGATGGAAATCCTACGAAATATGGAACAGGGCGAACTCGATGAGGTAGGAATGCCGAAGATCGCGAGGGGGAAAAAGACGACTCAGAAAAATGCCAATCAGCTCAGCCTGTTCGCGGATCAGAAAGAGGCGATCATGGAGGAGCTCAAGGCCCTGGATCTGTTGAATCTGACCCCCCTCGATGCGATCGGACGTCTCGGCGCGTGGAAGGAGAGACTGGGGCAGGGTGGATTGCTGGGTAAAACATAAAAATGGCCCTCCGGGATGGGGTGGGATGTTCCACCATCCGGGCGGGGAGCTTCCCCTCACGTTGCGGAGGCATCAGGTATCTCCATGAAGATGACGGTGTCAGAGCCCGGTTACACCTTGACACATTCGGAAGAGGGGGGGGGACTCGTCCTTACTCTATCCGGGAGGATCTCTGTGGAGGATGCGGATCGCCTGCTTACCGATATGGAAGCCGTCCTGAGCGAGCAGAGGGTCGGGTCGGTTCAAATCGACCTGGCCGATGTCTCCTATATAGACAGCGCCGGCGTTCTTACCTTTTTCCGCTTGGAAGACCAGATTCGTCAGAAGGGCAGTGATTATGGCTATACTCACGTCCCTTCGCGAATCCGGGGGATCATGGCGCTCATCGGCAGGGCCGGGTTGGAAAAGCCTCCCCTTCGCTCGGAGAGGACGCACGAGGGGATCATCGAGACGGTGGGTGATGCCGGCTTCAAAGTCTATTGTGATTTCAAAGCCCTGATGACTTTCCTGGGCGATCTCCTTGCGGCGGTGGTCTATCTCAGCGGTCATCTCCGGGAAGTGCGGTGGGGGGATGTCCTGTTCTACATGCGGCGGACGGGGGCGGAAGGATTTCCAATTGTCGGACTGATCAGTCTCCTCATCGGTCTGATCATCGCCTTCATGTCGTCCCTCCAGCTCAAGCAGTTTGGGGCCAATATCTATGTGGCCTCCCTTGTATCTTTGGCCATTGTCCGGGAACTCGGTCCGATCATGACAGCGATCCTGGTGGCCGGTCGCTCCGCATCGGCGTATGCCGCGGAGATCGGTACCATGACGATCAACGATGAGGTGGATGCCCTGGTCACGATGGGGTTTGATCCGATCCGGTTTCTGGCGGTTCCAAAATTGATTGCCACCGCGATCGTCCTGCCCCTCCTCACACTTTACTCTGATCTTTTCGGAATCGCCGGAGGGTTGATTGTGGGGGTGGTGGGACTCGACCTGACACCTTACACCTATCTCCAGGAAAGCCAGAGGACCATTACCCTCTTCTATCTGCTTTCCAGTCTGCTCAAGGCCCTGGTCTTCGCCTTCGTTATCGCCTGGATAGGCTGCCAGCGGGGATTCCAGGTCAGAGGCGGGGTAGCAGCGGTGGGCGCCGCTACGACATCGGCAGTGGTGACCTCCATCCTGCTGATTGTGATCGTGGATTCGGTATTTGCCGTGGTTCTCCACTATGTGGGTTAGGAGGGTGTGATACGAAACCGAAGGCAAACGGCTTGAGAGAGGCGGAACCTGGACCGGTCATCATCGTAGACGGCCTCACCGCACGTTTCGGAGAAGAGACGATTCTGGAAAAGATCAGCTTCGAAGTCTATCGGGGCGAGATCCTCTGTATCGTCGGGGGGAGTGGCTGCGGGAAATCCACACTTCTGAAACACATGATCGGTTTGCTAAGACCCGCCGTGGGACGGGTGCTGGTAGGAGGGGTGGATATCACCGCTGCAGATGACGAGCAAGTCAACCTGATCCGGAAGAAGATCGGCGTTCTTTTCCAGTCCGATGCCCTCCTGGCGTCGATGACCCTGGGAGAAAACGTCGGACTGCCGCTGGACGGATTTGCCGGGCTGGCACCGAGAACGGTGCAGCTCATCGTCCGGATGAAACTCGGTATGGTCAATCTGGGCGGATATGAGAACCACTATCCGGCCGAACTCTCGGGAGGAATGAGAAAGCGGGGTGGGCTTGCCAGAGCGATAGCCCTCGATCCACAGATCCTCTTTTTTGACGAACCTTCGGCGGGTCTCGATCCGGTGAATACGGCGGAACTGGAGACCTTGATCAGGGGAATCAATACCGGCCTCGGTACGACGATGGTCATCGTCAGCCACCAGGTCGAACTGGTTTTGCGTATCGCGGACCGGGTGATGATGATTGACAGTGAGGAAAAGGGAATCATTGCGACGGGTACTCCAGATGAACTCAGGCTTTCTGCTTCCGATCCGCGGGTCAGAAATTTTCTCTTCCGGTCGGACACAGAACGGGGGGAGGGGAGAGCGTAATGGCGAAAAGGCAATCAAGATTCATGGTCGGTCTTTTTGTAATAACAGGGATCCTGATCGGGGTGGTGGCCATCGTCTGGCTGGGAGCGGCGAACTATTTCCAGAAGGGGGCCCGCTATGTGACCTATTTCGATGAATCCGTTCAGGGATTGCAGGTCGATTCGCGGGTCAAATACCGGGGGGTGGAAGTCGGGAGTGTAGAGAGAATCGGGGTTGCTTCCGATCAACGGCTGGTCGAAGTGGTCATCAAGATCGATCTGGAAGGCGATGTCGAACACAGCATCGTCACCCAGCTTAAAGCCGCGGGGATCACGGGGATCGTTTTTGTTGAACTTGACAGACGCCTGCCGGGGGTGGAGGTTTTTGTTCCTCCTCCAGGTATGGATACCGACTATCCTGTGATCCCTTCGCAACCCTCTCAGACCAAGCAGATGCTTTCGAGCATCGACCGGATCATGGAAAAGATCGTCAGGATTGATCTGGAGGGGATTTCCGATCAGATAAGGCAGACCTCCGGAGCAATAGAGACTTTTTTTACCGGCCGAGAGATGACGAATATCATCAGGAATATGGATTCGACGACGGCCAGTCTGGAACGCAGTCTGAGGAGAATCGACCGGATCCTTGCCGACGGCAAAGCGGATTCAATCATAGCAACAGTAGAACAGGGGGCCGGGGAAGTCAGGCAGGGAATAAAGGAAGCCAGGAAAGGGATCGGGGAGACCAGAGAGGGAATAGCAGAGATCCGAAAACTTCTTGCCACCGTCGGCAAAGAGGTCAAGGATATCAGAACCGCCGAGATCTCTGCGAGGGCGCAACACCTGATCGAAGGGTTTGATCGCCGGATGAAAGCGATGGCCTATGATATCCAGTCAACGACCGACGATATCCGTCAGGCGGTCGATAGCCTCCGGATGCTTATCGAAAGCCTCCGTGAGAATCCGTCGGATCTGCTCTTCAGCGAGCCTGTTCGTGACGGTCGGAAAAGAAGGGAGGAGTGATCGTGATGCTGAAGCGTTTGGGAATCATCCTGCTGATCATCGGACTGGCCGGCTGCCTCAGAGGAACAGCACCTCCACCTCTGGTCCTACAGTACATCATTGAATACCCGCCGCCGGAGAGGGGGAATATTTTTCGGACGGAGGAGTTGCTCAAGGTGGAGCGTTTTTCGGTGGACCGCAGCTACACCGGTCCTGCCATGCTTTTCCGTAAGGGTCCTTTCCTGCGCGAGGCCTACCACGAACACCGCTGGAGGGTCAGTCCGGGGGACATGGTGACGGATTTTCTCAAACGCGACCTCCGTCATGCCGGCCTGTTTCAGGCGGTTCTTTCCGCGCGTGACGCAGAAGAGACCCGTTTTGTTCTCGAGGGGGGGGGTGGAAGAATTTCTCGAAGTGGTGAAGGGGAAAGCCGGAAGGCGCTTCTGGTCGTGATGGTGACGTTGCTCGATCGCACCTCTCAGGAGGTCTCCCGGCGGGTGGTATTTCAGAAGACCTATCGGTGCGAAGCATCTCACACGCAGGAGGGGGCGGCGGGGCTTGCCGAAGCCATGAGCAGGGCAATGTCGCAATTTTCGTCGCAGGTGATCACCGATATCGGAAATGAACTGCAAAAGGGCGGCCGCTGATACAAAGCAGCGGATCCCCTCTCCGTCTGCCGATGGCAAAACCAACTATTTGATGCACACGCGCCGGACCTGGCGAAAATCGGTAAGACCCTGAATGGACTTGTAAATACCGTCCTGCAGGAGGGTGGTCATTCCCTCTTCCATTGCCAGCTTCCGCATCACTTCGACCGTCTCGCGCCTCTGGATCAACCGTTTGATGCCGTCTGTGGCGATGATGAGTTCATGGATACCCATCCGGCCTCGGTAACCCGTTTTGTCGCAGGCGTCACAACCCTTCGGACGGTAAAGTTTGAATTTGTCGTCATAGGGGATGTTCAGCTTCAGGAACTGCTCTTCTCCGTAACTCATCATGATTTCGTCGTATTCGCCACGGTCTGGATGATAGCTCTCCCGGCACCTGGTACAAAGGGTCCGAACGAGTCGCTGGGCGAGGATCGCCAGAAGGGCGTCGGCGAAATTGAGTGGATCGATACCCATGTCGAGAAGGCGGACAATGGTTTCCGGGGCGCTGTTTGTGTGGAGAGTGCTCAAGACGAGGTGTCCCGTCAGCGAAGCCTCGACCCCGATCTTGGCCGTTTCGAAATCCCGCATTTCACCCACCATGATCACATCCGGGTCGGCCCGGAGAAATGAGCGCATGGCCGCTGCGAAGTCGAAGCCGATCTTCGGCTGGACCTGAACCTGCCTGAGTCCGTACTGAGTGATTTCCACGGGATCCTCGGCGGTCCAGATCTTCCGGTCCGGCTTGTTGATCTCGTGGAGGGCGGCATGCAATGTGGTTGTCTTTCCCGAACCGGTGGGACCGACTGCAAGGATCATCCCGTACGGTTTTTCCAGGACAGCCCTAAGCCCCTTGAGGTTACGATCGGACATCGCCATGACATCGAGGGGCATGATCTCTCCCTTGGCCAGGAGCCTCAGCACAACATCCTCCACACCCCCCCTGGGTGGGATGGTGGCCACTCGGAGCTCGATCTCTTCGCCGCTTGGTTTTCTGAACTTGATCTTGCCGTCCTGCGGCAGACGCCGGACAGTGATATCGAGATTGGACATGATCTTGATGCGTGAGACGACCGCTGCATGGTAACTGTAGGGGAGGGTCTGATAGAGGGCGCAGTCGCCGTCGATCCGGTAGCGTATCTCGACATTCCTTTTACCCGTATTGGGTTCGACATGGATATCGGAGGCGCGTTTTGCATGGGCGTCGAGGATGATCTTGTTGACGACCTGCATGATGATACTGTCCGATTCGGTGACAACTTCCTCTTCTTCATGGGCCAACTCGTCGGCGTCGAGCTTGCCGACGATATCGGTGAGAGAGTATTCATCCTCGATGGAGTGGTAGAAGTAGTTGATGAATTTGATGATGTCTTCCGGAAAAGAAACATCATAGCGGACGGACTTCGTTTTCAAGAGGTTTTCGATCATGTCCCTCTTGAGGATGTTGTTCGGATCATCGACGACGACGTGAATGATTCCGTCCTTCTTTTCCAGCGGGACCCAGAGTTCCCGTACGAGGTAGTTCTTTCTGAGATTTTTGAGCAGATTTTCCGGGATACGGTATTTGTCCGAGTAGGAAATGAAATGGCAATGGTAGAACTCTTCAAAGGAACGGACGAGGTCCTCCCGGGAAACCTTGTATTTTTTAATCAGGAAATTTTCAACAGATTCTTTTGCTTCACGAGATTCCTCCCAGGCGCTGTCCAGATCCTCTTCCCGGATAAGATCGTGGCTGATCAGGTAATCAAAGCGGTTTTTTCGACGCCGGGCAAATCGCTCATGATTATAGAAGGCAACCGCCAGGACATCGGTGATCTCCTGGAGAAATCCCCGTTCTTCCTCGGAGAATTTGCCGGTGCCCTTCTTTTTATTCAGGATCTGGACGACGCCCATAAGGGTCTTGTTATGAAAGATCGGTGTGGCCAGGATCTGTTTTGTCCGGAATCCGGATCTTTTATCCCAGCTGACGTCAAAGGACAGGTCCTTGTCGATGGACTTCAGCTCGGCGGCATCATAGGCATCGCCGATGTTGACGACCTTGCCGGTGTTTGCCACATACCCGGCGATGCTTTGGTTGTTGATCGGGACACGTATCTCCTTGACCTGTGTACCGATCAGGAGCATGGAAAAAATTTCGTTCCGTGACCAGTCGACCACATAGATGGTGATGGAGTGGGCGGAAAAAAGGTTCAATATTCCATCTTTTAGATCGACGAGGATCTGCTTGATGTTCCGGGCGGCGTGGATCCGGTTGGTGATATCGACAAGGGCCTTGCGCTGCTGGAGTTTTTCTTCAAGGTCCGTAAGTTCTCTTTTCTTGAGCTCATCCATCACAAATTTCTCCTCAAGCCCTAAGATTCCGTTACGATTTTGG
>JAMDBG010000074.1:11945-14151 GCA_023487865.1 Deltaproteobacteria bacterium
TTTTGGAAAAATCCGCCACATCGTGGAAGAGGGTGGAAATCTCCTTGAGCAGGGAGAGACGGTTGAAACGGATCTTCTCCTCCTTGGCCATCACCAGAACGGCTTCAAAGAAGGCATCCACAGGTTTCCTGAGCTGCGCCAGTGCGATGAGTGCAACCTGATAATCGCTGTCGGCGATATGGCGCATGACGTCCTGACGGATTTTCAGAAAGGCCTCATGGAGGTTCCTCTCCTCAGCGAATTCAAAACAGGAGGGATCGATGCCGCCGTCTTGAAAATCCTGAATGATGTTGACTACGCGTTTGAAGGCGATGGCCAGGGGTTGAAAATCTGGATGGGTCTTGAAGGCCTCCATGGCCCGGATCTTTTCCCATGCCCGGACGAGATCCTGAATACCTGTAGCCAAAACGGCGTCCACGACATCGTAAGGGTGGCCTTGGGAGATGAGCTGGTTTTCAAAACGGCCTTTGAAAAAATCAAGTACAGAGGCTTTCGTCTCACCGGGGGGACGTTTCAGAAGGGGGCCGAGAATCGTGAGACTCTTGTCGATTAGAGAATCGAGCGGCAGCAAGTAGCGCTTTCTGAGGATGATGTTGATCACCCCCAAGGCCTGTCGGCGCAGGGCATAGGGATCGGCTGTACCCGTAGGGATCAGGCCGACGCCGAAGAATCCGCAGATTGTGTCCAGTTTATCGGCGATGCTGACAACGGCTCCCTCGTCTGTTTCGGGAAGCTCTCCCCCTGCAGCAGAGGGGAGATAGTGCTCATAAATTGCCTTGGCTATGACAGGATTTTCTCCGGCCAAAAGGGCGTATTCCCGTCCCATGATTCCCTGAAGTTCGGCGAATTCACCGACCATCTGAGTATCGAGATCCGCCTTGGCGAGCAGAGCGGCCCGGTCGACCCGGGCGGCAAAAGCGGCTCTGTCGGCATGGTTCAGTTCGACACGATGGGTAATCCAGACGGCAAGCTCTCGGAAGCGGGTGACCTTATCGTAAGAGGTACCGAGGAGTGTATGGAAGACGACCTGTTTGAGGTCGTCGACACGCTTTTCGAGAGGGATCTTTCTGTCCGTCTCGAAAAAGAAGCGGGCGTCGGAAAGGCGGGCGCGGATCACTTTTTCGTTTCCCCGTCTTACAACCGCCGGGTCCCGGGCGAGGGTATTGTTGATCGTCAGGAAGTAGGGCAGAAGTGCTCCTTGATCGTTCACAACCGGGAAATACTTTTGGTGAGACATCATTGTTGTGATGAGGACCTCACGGGGAAGCTGCAAATATTCCCTATCGAAGCCCCCGCAAACGACGGTCGGATATTCGGTGAGGTAAGCGACCGTTTCGAGGAGCTCTTCATTCCGGAGGGCACTGCCGCCTACGGCTGCGGCAGCCTTGTCGGCTTCCTCGATGATAATCTTCTTCCTTTCTGATGGATTAACGATAACGAAATGCTCCCGCGTCGCTGCGAGGTAATGGTCGAAGTTCACGACGGGGAATGATGCGGGGCTCATGAATCGGTGACCACGGCTGATATTGGCGCTTTCGATATTGCCGATCATGAAAGGGACGATCCTGCCGCCGTACAGGGCCAGCAGCCAGTGAATCGGCCGTGCGAAGCGAAACTCCAGATCGGACCAGCGCATCGACTTGCGGAAGGGGATCGCGCTGATGAGCCTCACGAGGATCGCGGGGAGCAGGCCTTCAGTGGCCGCGCCGATGATTTTTTTACGGGCGCAGAGATACTCCCCTTTTTCGGTGTTCGCCGTCTGCAAATCAGTTACGGCGATTCCTTGTCCACGCGCAAAACCCAGAGCGGCGGGGGAGGGGGTTCCCTGGGAGTCAAAGGCGACCCTGCAGGCCGGTCCGAGTTTCTCGATGACCTGATCTTCCTGTCTTTCAGCCACGGAAGCGACGGTCAGAAACAGTCGGCGGGGCGTCCCCATCGTCTGGATCTGGCCGTAGGGAATGCGGTTCTCCACAAGCTCCTTCCGGATGATCTCCTCCATATCTCTGAGCGCCTTCGGCAGAAAGGCGGCGGGAATCTCTTCAGCTCCGATTTCGAGCAACAGTTCCTTGCCCATTGATGTTCTCCCAACACGATATCCGTTTTGTTGAGGATGATTGGGAGTCGCCTACGGTTGGTGCGTGGGGTCTCGGCTGGGAAGTCTGGCTCGACGGGATGGAAATTTCCCAATTCACCTACTTCCAGCAGG
>JAMDBG010000184.1 GCA_023487865.1 Deltaproteobacteria bacterium
GAAAGAAGGCAATAGTTCGCCAGGGGGGTGACAAGGCGATTTATTGCACTGGATCTCTGGTGCATTTTACTGCATATTTTACTTGACATCTCATTTGTATTTTGATAGCAAGGCTCGCCTTTGAAGTAGGGAACGCCGACCCGACTTGGCCATGAACATGGTTTTGAAGCGGGTCGGTTTTTTTAGGGATTTTGGTCCCCATCATTAATAAAGAGGAGAGAGGTATGATTTGTCAAACCATTAAAAGCGGCATCGAGTGCGGCTTCATGACCAAAAAGGGTTGCGGATTCAATGGGGGAGGTTGCCTGGCGATCATCGATCAGTGTGAGGGATGCGGTAAGGTCATTGAGTGCGCAACGGGAAAGTATTGTCGGGTGTATCCGGATCCGGCCGGAAAATGGCGGACGGGGAAATGCCCTACGGCCACCCATATCAAAGTCGAGGTCAAGGAAACGACACAGAAAATCAATCCGCTGAAGGCTTCCAAACGGGCGAGCAAGAAGTAGTCATAAGGCAGCGAACGGGACCCTTTCTCTACGCTCTCTGCCGGCGGGAGCCGGCGGCAGAACGGGAACGGAGATTAACCGGCAGGTAACGAAAAAGGCCGAGGGGAAACCATGTGGTTTCTTATCGGCCTTTTTTTATACACACCGGTGTCTTGATGTCCTGTTACAAGAGTATCACGCTCGGCTGACGATTTCTCTGATCTGCCGCAGGCCCTTCTCTATTTCTGTAAGAAGTTCTTCCTGCACCGCGGCAGTAGGGGGGGCGGTAAACGGCTCCTCACCCCGCAGCTTCCGGAGCTGTTTTCTCGCACCGTGGATAGTGAAATTTTCCTCGTAGAGGAGTTTTCTGATCAGCATCAGTTCCTCTACATCCTTTCGTCGGTAGAGTCGCTGATCGGATCGGGTGCGGATCGGTCGGACAGTCTTGAATTCGGATTCCCAGTATCGGACGACATAAGGCTGAACATTCAGCAGTCTGCCGACTTCGCCGATTCGGAAATAACGCTTATCTGGAATCGACCCATCCATAATCAGATCCCAACATCATGCCTGATGCCCTTAAGTGACGGAGTCCTTGGCTTTGGCTCTCACCTCGCCTATCAAGAGCTCAAGCGGCTTCTAATCAGTCGTTGAGCGCCTTGCGAAGGACCTGGCTGGACTTGAAGGTCAATACCCTGCGTGCGGAGATGGCGATCTCATCACCGGTCTGGGGATTTCTACCCCGCCGGGATTTCTTCTC
Source organism: Deltaproteobacteria bacterium (assembly GCA_023487865.1). Classification (GTDB taxonomy): domain Bacteria; phylum Desulfobacterota; class Syntrophia; order Syntrophales; family UBA5619; genus JAKAFS01. The sequence goes on from JAMDBG010000184.1 coordinate 1,246, forward strand.
CTTGACGACAAAATTTCCGAATCCGGAAATCTTGATCTTCTCTCCCTTCGTCAGGCTGTCTTTGATGATATCGAAGACTGACTCGACGATCCGCGCCGAATCCTTCTTCGAAAAACCCAGTTTTTCATACACATCCTGAATGATATCGATCTTTGTCATTTCTTGCCTCCTCCGTTATTGCCAATTGGTCCGTCCCTTATCTGATTGATCCCCCTGTCGCATCAACAATCTTTTGCACAATCCTCGCATGGGCCTCATTGACCTCATCGTCCGTCAATGTCCGGTCCGCGCAGCGATAGGAAAACCTCACTCCCAGGCTCTTCATCCCCGCAGGGAGACTTGTACCTTCATATACATCAAAAATTTGAACTTTTTCAAGCAATTCTTCGTGGGAATCTTCCGCCAGCCCCAGCACCACCTGGGCCTCCACCTCGCGGCGGACAAGAAAGGCCACATCCCGTGAACTCGATGGAAACCGGGGAATGCTGCGGAAGGGCGCCTTAGTGGTAAAATGGGCCGCCAGGAAATCCAGATCCAGTTCACCTACCAGGATCGGACCAGTCAGATCAAGGCGTATCAGGAGGTCCGGATGAATCTCCCCTAAAAAGCCTATCCTTTCCTCACCGCTGAACACCCCGCAGGATTTTCCCGGATGCAGGATGGCTTCATCAGTGCCGGTCCTGAATGAGAGCATAGGAATCCGAAGCACATTCAGAACATTCTCGATACACCCCTTCAGATCGTAGAAATCGGAACGCAAATTCCGAGAATGCCACCGGTCTTCGTAACGGAGCCCTGTGATGAGACAGGACATGCGGTTCCTTTCCAGCGGCAGCTCTCCTTCCCCGCGCCGGATGAAGGTCTTTCCCAGCTCAAAGATCTTCAGATCAAAGCGCCCGCTGTCGGCGTTCCTTTTCGCATTGAGCAGGAGACTGTAAGTCATAGTGGTCCTCAGGACCGCCTGTTCTTCCGTCAGGGGATTTCGGATCCGGACATGGCTGCGCCGCTCGTCCGTTTCTTCAAGGCCGAGCTGATCTGCGGCGTTAGGAGAAATGAAGCTGTAGTTGATCACCTCCGTATAACCCGCGCCGGTCATAATCTCCCGGAGGCGCCCTTCAACCGATCTCTTCCCGTCACTGATTCCGGCGATCACCGATACGCCGGGAAGGGTCGCCGGCACCCGGTCATATCCGTACAGCCTGATCACCTCCTCGATCAGATCGATTTCCCTGGAGATATCGACGCGGCAGGTCGGCGGGGTGACTTCGATTCGTCCTTCGCCTGCCGGATCCACCGTCATTTCCAGGTTCTCAAGAATGCGGACAATCTCTTCTGCCGGTATGGCTATGCCGAGAATATCATTCACCCGCTGGATTCGCAGAGGGATCCTTTTCGCCGTCTCAATCTTCCGTGGGTACTGATCGATCACCCCCTTGCAAACAGTCCCCCCGGAAACCTCCGCGATGAGGCGGGCTGCCCGGTTGAGTGCCCGGATCACCCCCTCCGGATCGATCCCCCGCTCGAACCGGAAGGCGGCGTCGGTTCCCATGGCAAGCTCCCGCGAAGTTTTGCGGATGGATGAGGGATTGAAATAGGCGCTCTCAAGGAGGATCGCCTCCGTATCCGGCTGGATCTCTGAATTGAGACCGCCCATAACCCCGCCAACGGCCACCGGTTTTACACCGTCGCAGATCATTAATGTACCATCGCGCAGGATCCGTTCTTTTCCGTCGAGGGAAGTAAACCGCTCACCCGCCCGCGATCTTCGGACCACAATCCGCCCTTCCTCCAGAAAACGAAAATCGAAGGCATGCAGGGGCTGGCCCAGTTCCATCATCACGAAGTTGGTCACATCCACTATATTGTTGATGGGTCGAAGGCCGACCGCCGCCAACCGTTGTCTGATCCACAAAGGGGAAGGCCCGATCCGGGCATTCTTGATAATCCTCGCCGTATAACGGGGGCAGAGATCGGAATCGAGAATGGAGACGGAGGTGATTCTTTGGATGTCCTCATCGTTCTCGACGACATCGGTGGCGGGATAACGCAGTTTCTTTCCTGCAATGGCCGCCCATTCGCGGGCCACTCCGATAATGGAAAGACAATCCGCCCGATTCGGGGTTACCCCGATATCGAGAACGGCATCCCGCAGATTGAGGACAGCTCCCAGTTCCGCACCCAGGGGCAGATCGGACGGAAGGATCATGATCCCCGAAGCGTCGGCGCCTATCCCCAGTTCCTCCTCGGAACAGAGCATCCCTTCGGAGACCTCGCCTCTGATACGTGAACTCCGGATGACTAAATCACCGGGGAGGGTTGCACCGACAGGGGCCAGGGGGACGGTATCAGCGACGCGGATATTTCCGGCGCCGCAGACGACCGGATAGGTCGATTCCCCGGTTGTGACTTCACAGAGGGACAAGTGATCGGCATGGGGATGGGGCGAGAGAGAGACAATCCTGGCCACCCGGACACCGCGGAAGGCAGGCTCCGTTTCGTTGAGAGAGTCCACCTCCAGACCGGCCATGGTCAGCCGTTCCACCAGCTCCGCCGGCGGCACATCCACATCCACATAATCTCGAAGCCATTTCAGACTGACTAACATAAGGGCCTATACCGAAACCTTTAAAACTGGTCGAGGAATCTCATATCATTTTCAAAAAAGAGCCGGATATCCGAGATCCCGAATTTCAGCATTGCGATTCTCTCCAGACCGAGACCGAAGGCAAAACCGGTAAATTCTTCCGGATCATAACCGACGTTCTTGAACACCTCGGGATCAACCATCCCGGATCCCAGGATTTCCAGCCAACCGCTCTGGCCGCAGACCCGGCACCCCCTGCCGTTGCATATGACGCACCGGATATCAACTTCTGCGCTCGGCTCGGTGAAGGGAAAGAAACTGGGACGGAACCGGAGCGCCGTCTCCTCGCCGAATACCTGCTTGAGAAAAACGGTCAGGGTTCCCTTCAGATCACCGAAGGTGACTCCCCTATCCACGAGGAGGCCTTCTATCTGATGAAACATGGGGGTATGCGAGATATCCGAATCCCTGCGGTAGACTCGGCCCGGCGAGAGAACCCTCACCGGCGGTTTGGTCTTTTCCATGATCCGGACCTGGACCGGGGAGGTATGGGTGCGCAGGACGATATTGTCTTCGATATAGAAGGTGTCCTGCATGTCACGCGCCGGGTGGTCTTTGGGGATGTTCAGGGCTTCGAAATTATAGTAATCCAGTTCGACTTCGGGGCCTTCGACAACAGAAAAACCCAGCGCGGCAAAGATCCGGCAAATCTCCTCCCGCACTTGTGTCACCGGATGGAGGATGCCGTGACGGACACCTCTCCCGGGAAGCGTGACATCGATCCTTTCACGCAGAAAGCCTTCATTCCTTTTGGAGGCTGCCATCCCGGCAAGAAGCTGATCGATCCGGGCGGAGAGATCCTCCTTGACTTCGTTACAGCGCTTGCCGAATTCGGGCCTCTCGTCAGGGGCCACATTGCTGATATTGCGCAATAACCCGGTAAGCAGACCCTTCCTGCCGAGATAACGGGTACGGACATTCAGGAGATCCTCTTCCGTTCCGGCCTTCCTGAGCTCGGCCTCCGCCTGTTCCCGAAGCGCCGCCAACTCTTCCATCATGCCGTCCGATCACCCTTTGCGATCGAAACAATTTCGGAAAATCCATGGGGATCGTGAATGGCGAGCTCGGAGAGGACCCGCCGGTCGATCTCGACACCCGCCTTATGCATGCCGTTGATCAAACGGCTGTACGAGATATCGTTCAGGCGCGCGGCAGCGCTGATACGCGTGATCCACAGCTTCCGAAAATCCCTTTTCCTGACCTTCCTGTCCCGGTAGGCATAAGCCATTGCGTGGTTCACGGCCTCTGTAGCCGTCCTTAACAACTTGCTCCTGGAAAGAAAAAATCCCTTTGCCGCTTTCAGGATCTTCCTTCTCTTCTTGTGAGCCGTCACGCTTCTCTTTACCCTCGGCATTGCTTGTTTCTCCTCATCTCATTGATTTCTCAAATAACATTCTGCTTGTTACAGATACGGGATCAGTTTTCTGATCGCTTTTTCATTCGTCTTGTCGAGAATGACCGATTTCCTCAGCTGTCTCTTCCGTTTGGTCGTTTTTGGCGTCAGAATGTGGCTGGTGTTGGTCCTGCTTCTTTTTATCTTACCCGTTCCCGTTACGGAAAACCTCTTCGCCGCACCCCGATGTGTTTTTATCTTTGGCATTCCATCACCCCTGTCATAAAGATACTGAACCTTCTGCCGGTTCAGGCGCGTTGTGAACTATGCTGATCCGGGAATGACCACCATCCCGGTACTCCTGCTTTTGGGGATCCCCCTTTTTACTTCTTTGGCGAAATGATCATGATCATGTTTCGCCCTTCCAGTTTCGGCTGCTGATCGATAACACACCCGTCGGCAAGGGTATTTTTAAGGTCCTCCATGATCTGCCTGCCGATGTCGGTATAGGCGATCTCACGCCCCCTGAACATCATAGAGATCTTTACCTTGTTATGCTGGTCAAGAAACTTCCTGATATGTTTGATCTTGACCTCCAGATCATGTTCCTCTGTCTTGGGTCTCAGGCGGATCTCCTTGACCTGAATGACGGTCTGGCTCTTCTTGGAGACCTGAACCTTCTTACTCTGCTGGTATCTGAATTTTCCATAATCCATGATCCTGCAAACCGGCGGCGTCGCCGTGGGCGACACTTCCACCAGATCGAGACCCGCCTTGGCCGCTTCCGCCAGGGCCTCGGTCAGAGTGATAACTCCCAACTGCTCTCCGTCCATATTGATCACCCGAACCGATGCTGCCCTGATCTCACGGTTGATCTTTAAATCCTTAGCTATAGGTCACCTCCAGACGTTAAAAAACTACTTGAACCTTGCAGACTGGTCGCGGACCAGGGTGATGAACGCCTCCACACCGATGGACCCGAGATTCTGCCCATCCCGCTGCCGCGGAGAAACCTGACCGGAGGCCACCTCCCGATCACCTATCACAAGCATGTAAGGTGTTTTCTGCATCTGCGCCTCACGGATCTTATAGCCCAGCTTTTCATTGCGGAAATCACCTTCCACACGGATACCCGCAGCGAGGAGCTGTTTCCGTACCTCTTCGCCGAAGGGGATATGCTTCTCGGTCACCGTCACCAAAACAGCCTGCACCGGCGAGAGCCAGAGAGGAAATGCTCCCGCATGATGCTCGATGAGCACTCCCATGAACCTTTCGATAGCGCCCAGGATCACCCTGTGGAGCATGACCGGGCGGTGCTTCTCCCCATCCTCACCCACATAACTCAAATCAAAACGCTCGGGAAGGGTAAAATCACACTGAATCGTCGCACACTGCCATTTCCGTTTCAGGGCGTCCTTCAGCTTGAAGTCGATCTTCGGTCCGTAAAAGGCCCCGTCCCCGGCGTTGACTTCGTAAGTCATGCCGTTGTCCTTGAGCGCTCCTTCCAGGGCGGTCGTGGCAAGCTCCCAGTCTGCATCGGAACCGATGGATTTTTCCGGACGGGTGGAGAGTTCCACCTCGTAAGTGAATCCGAAGATGTCCATCGCATAACCGACGAAATCCGCGATCGCCCGGATCTCGCTGTTGAGCTGCCCTGGAGTACAGAGGATGTGGGCGTCATCCTGCGTAAACTGGCGTACCCGCATCAGACCATGCAGCACACCCGCCTTTTCATGGCGGTGAACCGTTCCCAGTTCGAAATAACGCAGCGGCAAATCACGATAAGAGCGGAGCTTCGATTTGTAGATCAGCATATGGGAAAGGCAGTTCATTGGCTTGATCCCGTATACCTGCTCATCCACCTCGGTGAAGTACATGTTTTCGCGGTAATGATCGAAGTGCCCGGACTGCTTCCAGAGGTCAACCTTGAGGATCTGCGGTCCGATGACCAGATCATAGCCCCGCTTGAGGTGTTCCTTCTTCTCCCAGTCCTCGATGATCGTCCGCAGCAGGGTCCCTTTGGGATGGAAGATGACAAGCCCGGGACCCGCCTCGTCGCTCAGCTGGAAGAGATCCAGTTCCCTGCCGATACGGCGATGATCCCTCTTTCTCGCCTCTTCCAGAAGCCGCAGATGATCATCGAGTGCCTCCTGCGTCGCAAAGCCGGTACCGTAAATGCGCTGGAGCATCTTGTTGCGTTCATCCCCCCGCCAGTAAGCGCCGGCCACATTGAGGAGTTTGAAGGCCCGGATCATCCCCGTCGACGGGCAATGCGGCCCGCGGCAAAGATCGACATAGCCATTCTGGGTGTAGAGGCTGACCCTCTTTATATCCGCCGGCAGGTCGTTAAGCAGTTCGACCTTGTAATGCTCACCCTTGCTCCTGAAGAGATCCACCGCCTCTTCACGACTCACCTCACGGCGTTCAAATGGGTAATCCGCGGCGGCGATCTCCTTCATCCGTGATTCTATCCGATCGAGATCCTGCAGCGTGAAACTCTCGCCATATTCAAAATCGTAATAGAAACCGTCTTCGATGGAAGGGCCGATGCTCACCTGAACGCCGGGGAAGGAGTCCTGTACCGCCTGTGCCATCACATGAGCCATGCTGTGGCGAAGGATCGAAAGTCCCCCCGGTGAAGCCGCAGCGATCGGCTCGATAACGGCATCACCAGTCAGAATGTGACCAAGGTCAACCGGCACGCCATTAACCTTCGCCGCCACAGTCGACGCGAGCATCGCCTTATTCCAACCGGCCAGGACCTCTTTCACCGTCAGCCCGGACCGAACCACTGCCTTGTTTCCATCCGGGAGGGTTATGCTTATCTGCTCGACCATTTCACGGTTCCTACGAAGAAAGGGCATCAGCACAATGCGATGATGCCCTCATCAATACTTGCCGCCACTACGGATCCAACGCGTTCCGATCCTTACCTCTTTGCCAAGAGGACACCCTTATTTCAATAATGGTAGGCACGCAGGGATTTGAACCCTGGACATCCACCGCGTCAGGATGGCGCTCTCCCACTGAGCTACGTGCCTACAGAAGTTCCTCTCCTCGAAAAGGGTGCTTTATCTAACAAGAAAATATAGTGATGTCAAGGCAAATATCACTTTTTTATGTCCTGATTGATGAGTCTCTGGCCCCGCAGCATGTAATTCAAACCGGAAATAACGGTAAAAAAGGCGGTTAACCAGAAGAAGGCCATCTGCCAGATTTCGTTGAAGGAACCGGGTATAGATCGGTCGAAAAGAATCATCAGGACCGTACTCAACTGCAGGGCCGTTGTGATCTTACTGACAAAAGTCGGGCGGATTTTTACTGAAATCGACATGATGGAAAGCACAGAGATGCCCAGCAGAATGATGACGTCGCGGCTGATGACGATCACCGTCAACCACCCCGGAATTTCATGCAGGACCGAAAGGGTCACAAAGGAACTCGCCAGAAGCGCCTTGTCGGCGATCGGATCCAGATAAGCCCCGAGAGCGGTCTGTTGGTGCAGGATCCTGGCGAGGAATCCATCGAGCATATCGGAAAGGGCTGCCACGATGAACGCAATCAGTGCCTTGAGGAACAGACCCTGGATAAGAAAGATGACAATGACCGGAACCAAAATAATTCTCAGCAGCGTCAGAAGATTCGGGATATTCATGGTTCAGTTCTCAACCGTATCGGATTTTATGCGTTTGTGAAATAGAATGCTGTGACACAAAAAGGACTTCCTTGTTCATGCTTTTCCCTAAAAAAGCACCGTTCAGGAACCGCCGGCATCCTGGCGATCCGGCAGGGTCTCCAATGCCCGGGTGACCACCTCCTGAATCGCCGGCTCATACACCCGCGAAGATTTCAGCTCCAGCTGTTTACGTGTGAATCCATAATTGCGGTAAACCGCCCTGTGCCGAACGCGCCAGAGACTCTCCCCCGTTTTTGCGCTGATCAGCTCAAATTCGGCTTCCGCAACTGTCGAAGCATAGATGACGCTGCTGCCCATCCGGCCTTCGTTAAGGGTTGGGTACAGAACCGCATCGACTTTCAGCATTTCGCCCATCCGTTGCGGAGAGACCTTTTCTCCGGGGCCAACCAAGGTCATTCCGGCCATCTTCTCATCGATCACCCTCAAGGGAATTCTGGGATAACCTTTGAAATAGAGTTCTTCGACCAGCTTGGCCCGCAGCATCTCTGCAGATTTCGGATCGGACGTGCTGTTTCTGATGGGCATGACAGCGATGAGCTTCGTTCCTCGTTTATCGAAATCGGATATGATCACGTGCGGAATCTTCGCCGCACAGCCGATCAAGACCGGCAGAGCCAGTAACAACAGTAACAGTCTGAATATTTTCACCACAGTCTAGTCTACCTGTTCACCTTAGTTTGAGCTCCAGGAACCGATCATCCTGATGCTGAATATCCGCCGCCAGTTTTTCCCTGAGCCGCTCGGCTACGGTTGCGACCGTAGCTTCCGTCATAATATCAAAACGGGCCAGCCCCCAGGAAGCCTCCCGGGGGACGGCCTCTCGAATTCCCGGTATACGTTCCTTCAGCACTCCTCGCAAACGGACGTAATCGCTGTAGGTATGGATCCCCCGGATTGTCAGGAATATCAAATTCACCGAAGGATTTTGTACTGGGGGATTGATGAGGCCGAGTTCCTGAAGGTCCTTTTTGATCCTGTCCGAAAAGACCGTCACCCGAACCGTCACTGAATAGATGTCCGGATCGGATATTTCGAAAAGGATCCTGAAATCCTGAGTAAATTCTTCGGCTCGATCATAGAGCCGTTCCCTGAGCAGATCATATTTTCGTTCCCCATCCTGCGGAGTGAGCCATTGTCCCGCCGCCCGTGTGACCGCCCTCTGCAAGGCATCCCGAACGGCACCTTCCCTCGCACGGGCGAGATCAGAACCGATAACCGCCGCAATTCCTTCCGTTTCGAAGACCTGGGTCCCTCCCCATTCCTCACTCAGAGAAGGCGAAGGGCAGAAGATCATGACTGTAAACAGAAAAAAAATGAACACCGGCATCGGATAATCCTTCACATAATCTTTTTCAATTTTTCAATCTCCTCGCGGATGACACGCTCGGCCACCGCCGGGATAACCTCCCGTGCAACCTTTTCTGCAATTTCCGCGGCCCGCTTCATGATCTCTTCATGCAGTCCCGTATCGACAAACGCCATCCGCGGCTTTTTATCGACGACATCGACAAGATCGTAAAACTTTTCCCGGCCGGTTCCCCCGCCCGGAAGGCCCTGCCCCGGAAAACCGGGTGAATCCTCCTGCACATCAAGTAAATCATGAATAACATCTTGTGGTTTAAGTACACGTCCCTCAATCATCATGATCCCCTTCTCGTCTCCCCCGGACAACTCTTCCATCACAGCCATGATCGTCTCTCTCACCCTCCCCCCCAAACGGCGGTTGTTCCAACGAATTCTCCTGCTTCCGAGGATGCCTGTTTGACTGCCGTCCGTTATCACATCTCCAGCAACAGTTCAAGGAAATGATCCCCTAAAAAGCATTAAAATCGCCAAATCCGGAGCTGCACCCTCTGAAGCTCCAGCAATACGATCGGTTGACCATGACGGCATGCAGAGTCCCGAAACACCTGTTGTGAAGTTGCCAAAGGACCCTGCTGTTAAACTCAAACCGCAAATGAGCCCCTCTTGCAGAAGATCGCTGTGCAGCGTAGCAAATGGCTTTTTTAACCAAACCCTCAGCATGACAGAAGAAGACGATAAATCCTTCTCCGGGAGACTCCGGTCTCCTGCACAATTCTGTCCGTCATATCCCGGACTGAAAGCGCCTCTCCCTCCGCATGCCGCACCTGTTGATAACAGGCGAGAAGCTCCTCATCGGAATATTCGGGTGCCGCCCCGGAGCCGTCCCGCAATGACCAGGGTCACCTCCCCTTTGATCGTACCCTCCCCCAGAGCGGTGATCAACCCGGCGGCCGGCCCTCGTAGAAACTCCTCATAAATTTTGGTCATTTCCCTCGACACGACCACCTCTCTCTCCCCCAACAGTTCATCGATATCCTGCAGGGAGGACAACAGCCGGTGCGGTGATTCATAAAAAACGAGTGTCCTTTCTTCCTGCTTGAGAGAGGCCAGCAGCTGTCTGCGCCGGGCCTGCTTTACCGGTAGAAAGCCGAGAAAAATGAAGCTGTCCATCGGCAGGCCGGAGACGCTGAGGGCTGCTATCAACGCCGACGACCCCGGAACCGGCACGACTCTGATGCCGCGGGAAATCGCCTTCCTGACAAGTATGTAGCCGGGATCGGAGACCCCCGGTGTTCCTGCATCCGAGACGTAAGCGATATCCTCTCCCCTTTGCAGTCTCCCGAGAAGCACATCGCTTTTTTTGGCTTCATTCTGGTCATAAAGACTCGTCAGAGCGGTAGTGATCTGATACCTATCGAGAAGAATCCGTGTATGACGCGTATCCTCTGCTGCAATCAGTCGAACTTCCCGTAAAATCCGGATCGCCCGCAGCGTGATATCCTCCAGGTTCCCTATCGGGGTGGCAACTACATACAGCGTTCCCGCTGGTCTATGCCTATCTTCCCCGGGATGCACTGCAGGTTTTTCCGTGATAAGTCTTGATTTGCGGTTCTGCCTGCCATGGTTTTCACCCCGCCTGCGGCAAAGTTCTTTTTTCATAAAGGATATTACACTCTCCCCTATGCACAGGAGTAATGAAGTGATGCCCTCGAAAGAAATCCTACGGTGTATTGTATATTCATAACGGCAAAAACCGGGATCCGTGATTTCCACATGTGCCCGGATACTATGTTCCACTGGTGTGACAAGGATTTTGACTTTCACATTATCGTCATAAATTGATTGACAGACAAAATCCTTATGTGTTTTATAGCAGTCGGATCAAAAAAATGCCAGAAAAACAGAATTCATGGGATAGTGTCTTTACTCCAGACAGATATCCGAGGTACTCACAATTGTTTTTGAGGAATTGACATTCATGAAGCGGATTCTTATCACCGGCGGTGCCGGTTTTATCGGCTCCCATCTCTGCGAGCGGCTGCTTTTTGAGGGACATGAGGTCCTGTGTCTCGACAACTTCTATACCGGAAGCAAGGACAATATCCGCCATCTTTTGGGGAATAAGCACTTTGAATGTATCCGTCACGACATCATCAATCCCATCTATCTGGAAGTGGATCAGATATACAACCTTGCCTGTCCCGCATCTCCCGTTCATTATCAGTACAACCCCATCAAGACGATAAAGACCAGCGTTATGGGTACGATCAATACCCTGGGACTCGCCAAACGGGTGAAGGCCACGATCCTTCAGGCATCCACCTCCGAAGTATACGGCGATCCGGAAATCAACCCCCAAAGGGAAGATTACTGGGGACGGGTCAACCCGATCGGGATCAGGAGCTGCTATGACGAGGGAAAGCGGGCCGCCGAATGCCTCATGATGGACTACCACCGCCAAAACCATGTTGATGTGAAAATCGTGAGAATTTTCAATACCTATGGACCACGGATGGCCGTTGCCGACGGACGCGTCGTCAGTAACTTTATCGTTCAGGCCCTCAGGGGCGAAGAGATCACCATCTATGGTCGGGGGGAACAGACCCGCTCCTTCTGTTACATAGACGATCTGGTCGAAGGCCTGATCCGGATGATGAACTCCGAGCAGGATTTCACCGGTCCCGTAAACCTCGGCACCCCGATAGAATTCACGATCCTTGATCTTGCCAAGATGGTGATCCGGATGACCGACTCCGCCTCCCGGATCGCCTTTTTACCGCTCCCCCAGGATGATCCGGTCCAGCGACGGCCCGATATCACCCTGGCCTGGGAAAAGATCTTTTGGAAGCCCCGTGTACCGCTTGAGGAAGGGCTGGAAAAGACGATCGCCTACTTTAAACAGGTGCTTTAAAAACTGTGACTCCCCGCCCTTGAGAGGCAAGATTGGCGGTAAGAAAAAGATAGGCGCTGTGGCGCCATTTCCTGACGACCAAGCAGGGCCTGCGGATTGTGCCTCTGCCAATTCATGAGGACGCTATGACCTTCGAAAAGAAAATTCTCTGCATCGGGGCCGGATATGTCGGCGGTCCGACCATGGCTATGATCGCATACAAATGCCCCCGCTGTCGGGTGACGGTCGTGGATATCAATCCGGAACGGATTGCGGCCTGGAATTCCGACGACCTCCCCATCTACGAGCCTGGATTGGATAGACTCATCGCAGCGACGCGCGGGAGGAACCTCTTCTTCAGCACGGATATCGAAGGAGGGATCCGGGAGAACGACATCATCTTTGTCAGTGTAAACACGCCGACCAAAACCTTTGGTCTCGGGGCCGGGATGGCCGCCGATCTCCAGTACTGGGAAAAGACCGCCCGGCAGATCCTTGAACATTCGGAATCCTCCAAGATCGTCATCGAGAAGAGCACCCTGCCGGTAAAGACCGCTCTGGCCATGGAAAGGATTCTCAACTGCCGGGAAAACGGCATCTGTTTCGATGTGCTGTCCAATCCCGAGTTCCTGGCCGAAGGAACGGCGGTCCGCGACCTCGAGCAGCCGGACCGGATCCTCATCGGCTCCCGGGAAACGGAGCGCGGGCTAAAGGCCCGTGAGACCCTGGCGGAGATATACGCCAGCTGGGTCCCTCGGGAGAAGATCCTCACCTCCAACATCTGGAGCAGCGAACTTTCCAAATTGGTCTCCAACGCCTTTCTCGCCCAGAGGATCTCGTCGATCAATGCCATCTCCGCCCTCTGCGAAAAGGCGGAAGCGGATGTCACCGAGGTCGCTCACGCCGTCGGAATGGACAGCCGGATCGGCGCCCGCTTCCTTAACGCCAGTATCGGTTTTGGAGGCTCTTGCTTCCAGAAGGACATCATGAATCTTGTCTATCTTTGCCGGCATTACGGTTTGGAGGATTCC